>PEVN01000526.1:0-2831 GCA_002779825.1 Armatimonadetes bacterium CG06_land_8_20_14_3_00_66_21
CTCAAGTCGAGCTCTCGCCCGTGCAACCAGCGCCACTGGCCTATCGAGGCAGCTCGTTTGTGCCCGCGTGGGCGCCCTCTCGCTACCCGCCCGACCGGATGGTGTTCGTAGGCAAAGCGTTCTGGGTGGAGGGGTTCGCCTTTCTGCCGCAAGCACTGCCGGCGGCAGAGGTGAGTGTGGAGCTTCGCGATGAAAGCGGCAAGGTGGTCGCCGGCGCCAAGCGCTCGGCCGACTTGGCGGCCGGCGCGACCTCGCTGGACTTCGGCTGGTCGCCCGGTGCGGTCGGTCGATTCCGCGGGTCGCTGTGCGGCACGGTCCGCAACAAGCAGGGCCGCGAGGTGGCCAAGTCCACACAGGCGCTGGAGCTGCTCACCGCGTCGGCGGTGGAGCAGAAGCTCGCCGCCGTCGCCAAGAGCGACGAGCAGTTGGCGGCGCTGCTGGCCGGGAAGCGCGCCAAGGATGACTACCTCCGGGTCGCCCACACTGTGCTGACCAACTTTCTCGGCTACGCGCGGGAGGACCTGTCGCGGGACGAAGTCGCTCGCGCGTGGGATGCGGCGGTGCAGATGGAGTCGCTGGCGGCAGACGCAGTCGCCCATGACCGCTCTTCGCTGCAGGCACCGCGCTTCCAGACAGGCCGACTGACCCTCGACGGCCCGTGCACCCTCGGCAAGGCGCTCCTTCCCGACGGCACGGTGGAGGCCCGACGCCCGGTGCAGATGGTCGGCTACGGGCACTTCAACGACGTCCGCCGCGACGTGGAGAAGTTCCCTGGCTACGGCACCAACCTCATCCAGATCGAGTTCGGCCCGCGCAGCGTGCTGCCGACGGAGAACGCGGTGGATGACTCCGCCCTCAACGACTTCCTCGCCGTCGCCGACCGTTGCGCCAAGAGCAACGTGTCGGTCAACCTGCTGATCAGCCCGCACTACTTCCCCAACTGGGCGCTGGAGAAGTGGCCCGAGCTGAAGGACTGCACCGGCGGGTTCCTCGGCTTCTGCGTGCACGCGCCGGAAGCCCGGCAGGTGCTGGAGAAGTTCCTCTGCGCGGTGATCCCGCGGATCAAAGACCACCCGGCGTTGCACAGCATCTGTTTGAGCAACGAACCCGTCAGCGTGGAACTGACCAAGTGCCGCTACACCCGCGACAACTGGCACCAGTGGCTGGCGAAGGAACACGGCACCGTGGCGCGGCTCAACGAGCGGTGGCGCGCGGAGTACAAGTCGTTCGACGACCTCCCCGTGCCCGAAGCAAAGCTCGACGGCTCGCCGTTGGTCTACGACTCCGTGCGCTTCAATCAGGAGCAGTTTGCCGGCTTCCACCGGTGGATGGCCGACGTGATCCACGGCATGGCACCCGACCTGCCGGTCCACGCCAAGATCATGATGTCGGCCCACTGGGGGCGCAGCCCGTACGGGATCTGGAGCGTCGACCCGGAGCTCTTCGGCCAACTGAGCCAGTACAACGGGAACGACTGCTGCAAATGGTACGCCCGCAACGGGGAGTGCGCGGCGGACTGGCTCGGCGAGAACATGGCGTACGACTTCCAGCGCAGCGTCGCCGACAAGCCAGTGTTCAACAGCGAGAACCACTTCATCCTCGACCGCGACCTCGACGTAGTCCCGCCGGAGTTCATCCGCAACGTGCTCTGGCAGGGCGCGATCCACGGCCAGAGCGCCACGACCATCTGGGTGTGGAACCGCGCCTTCGATCCCCTGAGCGACGCCGCCGGCAGTATCATGCACCGGCCGGCCGACGCCGCCGAGGTCGGGAGGACAACTCTCGACCTGAACCGGCTGGCCCCGGAGGTGACCGCGCTGCAACGCCTGGAGCCGGAGGTCGTCCTGCTCTACTCCCTCGCCTCGATTTTGAACGGCGACGAGCACAACTCGGCGCTGGCGCGCACCTACGAAGCGCTCAACTCCTGCGGCGCCAAGCTCGGCTTCGTGACCGAACGACAGCTCACTAAGCTCGCGGCGACGGGTGAGGTTCCGCTCTCAATGCACAAGGCGAAGGTGCTGGTGCTGCCCTCAGTGACCCACGCGTCGCAGGCGTGCGTCGACGCGCTCGCGCGACTGGCTACGCAAGGAGTGAAGATCGTGCAGGTCGGCAAGCCCTTCGGCGCCCTTACCGAGTACGGCGCCGAGCGCGCCCCAGCCGCCAAGCTCGACGCCGCCCTCGACCTCCCGGCGACCGCCAAGGAGCTGTGGCAAGCCCTGCGCCCGCGGCTCGCCGACTGGGGAGTGCACCCCCTCGCCGAGGTCGTCGACCAGTCGGGCAAGCCAGTCTGGGGGGTGGAATGGCTCGCCACGCGCCTCGGCGACCGGCTGTTGGCGAACCTCTCCAACTACCTGCGCAAGCCCGTCCGCGTGCGCCTGCTCGTCGACGGGCGGGCGGCGCAGGTCGCAGACCGGATCACCGCCGACCAAGCGCAGCCCTCGCTGGAGCTGCCCTCGCTGGCGCCGGTGCTGGTGGAGTGCCGGTAGGGCGGCGCTCCGGCCGGTTGACGCCGGCAAGCACGTCTCCCTCGAAAACGTGCCGTCAAGCCGAGCCGCGACCGTGAGGGAGCGCGTAGGCCGTCGGCACCGCAAACCAAGTCAGCCTGTCACGCGCTCCCTCACGGTCGCGGCTCGGCTTGGCGCGCGCCCTCATCCGTTGGGGTGTCTCGGCGAGGGCGGAGAGATGAGCGATGCCTATAAGAGTGCATTCCGGATACCCCAACTTAACTTGTTGGGGTACCTAGCTCGGGGCAGGTCTCCGACCGCCCCGAAACGCTTGACCGGAAGGTCTCAAAGGGCTGCGAATCCACGGGATTCGAGGAGACCTGTCGG
>PEVN01000526.1:2843-30055 GCA_002779825.1 Armatimonadetes bacterium CG06_land_8_20_14_3_00_66_21
GGTACCGCCCGCGCTCAGCTCCCGAGCAAGTTCGGGCGTCCAGTGGCACCGTCCCCATCCGACGTGGTGCCCAACCAACGGGCGGGCATGGATCATCCCTGCGAAGATCCCACTCCCCAGCGATCTCGGGCAGGCGCTCCGTCCCGGCCGCCTTTGCGGCCAACGACAGCGGAGCGGGCGACGATAGACCGGCAGGGACGGAGTACTTGCCATCTGTCCCGCCGGTGTCGGTGCTGCTTGTGCTGACGAGGAGCGGAAGTGCCAAGTCGGGTTCATCACATTACGGGCTACCGGTGGAAGGGAATCCCAGTCTCCCGTCGAACTGTGGCAGCACCAAACCACCGGTTGGCATCGGCCGTTGGGCGCGCGAAGGCAGACTTGGAAGAGAAGCGTGAGCGCTCGATGGTGCGCGTACGCCGCAGTCTCGTGGTAGGCGCCTTGGTGGCAGGGCTGGCTCTGTCAGGAGCCAGCCCTGCCGTTGCAGCGGAGGCGGACCCGCTGGCGCACCTCAAGGAACAGTTCAATACGGAGCCGGTGGCGGCGTTCGAGACGGCTGCCAAGCTGTCCGATAAGCCGAAGCGGGAGAAGGACTTGGCGTGGCTGCGGGCGGTGCTGGCGGTGACGGACGAGGAGCCCAACCGCCTCAAATGCCACCACGTTGCCGAAGACATGATCGATGCCGTCCTGCCGGTGGCTGCAGCCGCCGGCAACTGGGAAGCGTTGGGCGGTCTGTACCTCGCCCGGGCGCGGCTCGCGGGGACCACGGCCGGCGCGATGGCCAGTCAAGGGTACTTGCGCAGTCTGCACTTCCTTGCGTTGGCAGAGGAAGCGTACGGCAAAGCTGGGATCGATTGCCGGGAGCGGATTGCCAAGACCTGGGAGCGGCTCGGGAAGAGGGAGATCGCCACGGAGCGCCACGCGCGCGAGCATCGCGAGCGACTGGATAGCTACAGCCCTGTGCTGGAACCGGTGATGGAGACCATAGCCTTCCCGTCGTCGGCGGACAATCTCGGCTCACTTCACTCGCCCGATCCCGGTGCCGTTGAGCAGGGTCCGCACCGGCACCCGACAGGCGTTGCCACCTCACACCGCGAACTGCCGCGCGAATAGGAGACCACCACCATGAACAAGCCGCTGTCTGTTCTGGTCCTGCTGCTGAGCCTCGCGGTCTGCCGGGCTGACGTGACCGACGACTTTTCGGGCGACGACTGGAAGCTGTTCGACTCGACGCCCGGCACGCTGGCCGCCGTAGCCGGCAAGCTGACTCTCGTCGACGCGGCGGAGGAACCCAGTTGGGTCACCGCGAGCAAGAGCTTCAAGGTTGATGTCGACCAGACTCCGTACTTCCTGGTCAACGTCGTCGAGCTGAACAACCACGGCCAGGTGAAATTGATCCGGCGCACACCATACGACAAGCGCGAAGTCCTCTCGATCGACCAGGTCGGCCTGTGGCTGGTCGACCTGAAGCAGCTCAAGTGGTCCGGCCCATGCGAGATCGAGGTCTGCCTGTACGCCACGGGCGACGAGTCTGAGATCACCTACTCATTCGTCAAGTTCGCGGCGGCGGCGACGGCGGAGGAGCAGGCGCGGATCAAGGAGCGGGTCGAGGCGGGCAACCCGGGTCTGTCGCCGGAGACCTTCGAGCTGGTGCCCCTATTCACCACCTGCTCCTACTACTTCCGCACCCCGGAACTGCCGTCGCTCTCCGTGCAGTACCGGCAGTCGGGGCAGACCTGGCGGACCGGCTACCCGCCGGTCTGGGCGCCGGAGGACGGCATGTATCGCGGCAGCGTCGTCGACCTCAGCGAGGACACGGCCTACGACCTGCAGCTCGTCGACGCGCAAGGGCAGGTCCTCCGGGCCGGCGAGTTCCGCACCTGGTCGAGCACTGTGCCGATCGCCAAGACCATCGTGCTTGACGAGACCAACTTCGACGGACACTTGGTGATTCGCGATCAGGGCACGCCGGACGGTTGGATCCGCTACACCGCCAAGCCCGGCTTCGTGCTCCGCAACGACCGCTCGAAGTCTTTGCTCGACGTCACCCGCGCGAAGTACGTCCTCCTGGAAGGTCTGACGCTGCGGGGTGGCTCGAACGACGGCATCGCGATCCTGCAATGTGATCACGTGCGGGTGCTCAACTGCGATCTCGCCGGCTGGGGCCGCGACGGGGTGCAGCGGTTTGACAAGGACGGGAAGTTCTACACCGCCGGCGGCAGCGCGATCAACTGGGACACGGGCATCCGGTTGTCCCGGACCCATGCCACCTTGATCGAGCGCTGCTGGATCCACGACCCGGTCAGCCGCGCCAACTCGTGGTACTACTCACATCCCGCCGGGCCGCAGGCCGTCGGGGCGGACAAGCCGACCTCGACGGTGATCCGCTACAACGACTTCGTCGGCAGCGACGCCCACCGGTGGAACGACGCCATCGAGGGCGCTGGCAACTTCGACCGCGACGGTGGGTTCAACCGCGACGCGGAGATCTACGGCGAGTTCCACTGCTTCGCCAACGACGACGCAATCGAGATCGACGGCGGGCAGATCAACGTCCGGGTCCACGACAACAAGTTCGAGGGCTGCCTCTGCGGGATCAGCATCCAAGGCTGCATGTCCGGGCCGTCGTACCTCTACCGCAACCTGTTGGTCAACATGGGCGACGAGCGGAACTTGGCGGGTCAGACGATCAAGACCTCGTCGAACGTGGCCGGCGAGCACGCGGTGTCGCACATTTTCAACAACACCACGTACGGCGACAGCAGCGACCTCGGGCTGCTGAAAATCCTCAAGGTGGTCGCCGAGAACAACCTCTTCGCCGGCCGCAGCGCAATTCGCAATCGCCAAGGCAGCCCGCAGTCGTTCTGCGACTACAACCTGCAGGTCAACCTGGCGCCCGGCGAGGAGGAAGAGCACGGGCTCTCCGGCGACGCCGGGCTGGTCGATCCGGCGGCCGGACGCTACGAGCTGAAGCCCGATTCCCAGGCAATCGGCAAGGGCACCGAGACCGCCGGCTTCACGTCGGCGGCCGGTGGCAAGATCGACCTCGGTGCGATCCCCTCCGGCTCCGGGGTGGTCCTGCCCCTGCGGCCGATTCCCCTCGAGCTGGATCGCTACCAGTTGAACTGGTCCCAGCCGGAGACGGCGGCGGCGGCGACGAAAACGGTCACCGTCACGGTCGCGGGCAACGCCTTCGAGAGCCCGTACCGGATTGCTCAGAACGACGCCTTCGACTGGTTCACCGTGACGCCCTCGAGCGGCATCCTGAAGTCGGGCGAGACGCAGACCTTCACTGTGAAGATCCTGTCCGACAAGCTGCCCACCCTGCACCGACTGCACAAGGGCGTGTTCCTCATCCGGCTCGAAGACGGCTATTCCCGGCCGGTCTTGGTCTATGCCGAGAACGACTACGTCCAGCCGGTGAAGCCGACCCGCGACGGGGTCTGGGTGCAGTACCTCGAAGCTGAATCGGCCGCCGGTGGCAAGCCGTACCAGGTGGTCGACGACCCGACGGCCTCGGGCGGCAAGTGCCTGGGACTGGAGGGCTCGTCGAACGACGCCCCTGCCGAACTGCGGTTCACCGTGCCGAAGGCCGGCAAGTACCACCTGCTGCTGCGGATCAAATCGCCCGAGCCGGTCTCCTCACACGACTCGCTGTACTTCGCGCTCGACGACGCGAAGGAGGAGCAGACCCAACTGCGCTCGGACACGAGTTGGAGCTGGTGCATGGCGGCGCACAACCGCAGCATGTCCCTGATCTGCCTGGAGAGCTTCGACCTGAAGGCCGGCGAGCACGTGCTGAAGCTGGTGCCGCGGGAATCGCTGTCGATCGACCTGGTAGCGGTGACGGACAATCCGGAGATGTTCGAGTAGGTCGCCCCCCTGCCGAGTGTCAGGCGTTGACCCCAGCGCCCAGGAACACCGCATTCACCCGCCGGGGCCGCTCGGGGTACTCGTGCTACACGGGATCTTCCGGGCCGGAGTCGGTGCGCGCCACGGAGTGCCACCGCGACCCGTATGGGCCAAGGCAACTGACCCGACCAGGGAACGGACAACCAACAACCACCGGTAGCTTGGGTCCGGAGGGGGGGCGGCTCACCTGTCCTGCGGACGCCCTTCCCGAGGGGCGCCGTTCACGCACCTGCAGCGGCCGCGCCTGGATAGTGCGGGCTGTAGACTTGGGCCTTGGGTCGGATTCCGAGGTCGCCGTCAACGACGTACGGTTCCCCGCGCTCCGATAGGTGGGCGATCATCCGGTCCCGCCAGGCGGCGAGGGGTGCGCGGTGCTTCGCGCGCTTTGCGAGGTCGCGTTGCTCGGCGGGGTCGTTGCGTAGATCGAAGAGCTGCTGTTCCCCCGTGGGGGCGTAGTAGACGTACTTGTGGCGGCCGTCGGTGAGCGCTGTCCACTGGTTCTCCGGCCAGTAGCAGGTGCTGTGCTCCAGGTCGAGCGTCTCGCGCCACGGTGCGTTCTTCCCGCCAATGAGCATCAGCATGCTGCGGCCGTCGAAGTCGCTTTCGCCGACTGGCACTCGGGCCGCGTCCAGGAAGGTCGGCAGGAGGTCCCGGAGTTCCACCGGTTCGGTGCGGACCTGGCCGCGCTCGGCGTCGGTCATGCCCGCAGGCCAACGCAGCAGCATGGGGATTCGGGCTGACCCTGCGTAGGCATACGTCTTGCGCCACAGGTGGTGGTCGCCCAACATGTCGCCGTGATCGGCCGTGAAGACTATGAGCGTGTCGTCCGTCAAGCGGCGCCGGTCGAGGACAGTGAGGATCCGGCCGATCTGCTCGTCGAGGAAGGAGACACTCCCGTAGTAGCCTTGGCGCGACGCGCGGGCTTGCTGCTTCCCCAGATCCCCTCGAGCAAGTGAGAAGTCCAGCTCCGCGCCGTGCATCGCGTTCCGTTCGGCCCAGTCACCGAGGAACGGTTCCGGCAGGTCGACCTGGGCATACTGATTCATGAATCGGACGGGTGGGTCATACGGGCTGTGCGGTCGGGCAAAGGACACCTTCAGGAAGAACGGCTCGGGCCGGTCGTAGTCTTTGAGGAAGCGGACGGCCTCATCGCCGGTCCAGCGCGTCGGGTGCAGCTCCTCCGGCAGCGCGTAGGGCTTGGCGCGGTAGTCGTTCCAGCCGATGCCGGTGGCGTCGGGGTCCCGGTCGGGTGCATACTCGCGGAACCACTGTCGATAGTCGCTGAGGAAGCCCTTGGTTTCGACCCGACCCGACTCATCGAGGATCGTCTGATGGAACCCATGGAGGCTTCGCTGGGGGGACCAGTGCATCTTCCCGATGCCCGTGGTGTGGTAGCCGGCCTCCCGCAGCGCCTGCGGCATCTCATGAGGGTACCTGGCCGCAACGCGCCCGTACCCCAACATGCCGTGGTGCCACGGGGACAGGCCCGAGAGGATACCCGCGCGCGCCGGCGTGCACGAGGGCGTGGAGGTGTAGGCGCAAGAGAACCGGACTCCCTCCGCGGCGACCCGGTCCAGGTTGGGCGTGTGGAGGGCCGCGTTGCCCTCGGCGCCCACGCAGTCGGCCCGGTGCTGGTCAGCCATCAGGAACAGGAGGTTCGGCCGTTTGCGCCCCTCGGCGGCATCAGCCTCACTGGTGGCAAGGCCCGCCAGGGCAGCACCGGTAGTACCCAGGAACTTGCGTCGGTTGCACATGCTCTCGGCTCCGTTCTGCGTGCGACATTGGGGTGGCGACACTTCGGTTGGATGACCACCTCCATGGGTTGAGCATACCCAATGATGCCGACAGATGCGACGCGTGGACATGACGGCAGTGCAGGCGCAGACCTCTTGAACTCGCCACGCGCAAGAGGAACAGCCGCCGTTGAGGTGCCGTGCCCCCTCTTACTTCGGAACCTCACCGGAGAGTGACAGGTCGAAGCTGAGGTCGTACCACTGACTCGGCGCGAAGGCAGTCTGACTAGCGCCCTGCACCCAGTTGAGGAAGAGGGTCACGGCGCCGGTCCCGCTGCTGTGGAACAGGACATCTTCCAGCGTTCCCGCTGGCTGCGGCTCAAGGTGGTCGATGAGCACGACTGCGCCGGTGTCGTGGTTGAGCAGGCCCAGCCGCCGACGGTCGCCGCGCAAGGGCGTGTTGTGCGCCGCGAAGCAGCGACCGTTCTCCGGGCCGAGGTCCACCCAGCGCATTCCGTCCTCGGTGTCGGCGAACCACTCGTTGACGCCAACCACGTTGAGGGTAGTGGCGAAGAAGCCGGGCGCGGCCGGGCGAGCGGTGTCGGTCTGCACACCCGCCAGCACGTGAATGAGCGGCGTCTGGTCGAAGGTGTACCGGAAGCGGCACCGCCACTTGGCGCCGGGAGGCTGCTTGCCGTCCTGCAGGGCCAGGGGACCCTCGGCGGAGATGACGACTCTGGCCGACTCGGCTGCGACCTCCACAGTGGCGTCCGTCACCGCGTTGGTGCCGAAGTACCCGTGCGATCCTGCCGCCAGCAGACCGATGTCGGAATAGGTCATGCTGCCGGCGACGAACGTCTTCTCGCCGAACGCGGCCGTTGTCAGCCGAGTCAGCGCACCCGTGGCGGCTGAGACGGTTGCCGCGTAGGCGCCGTTCGTCACCACGAGGCTGCCCGCCTCGCGCTTCACGGTTGGCGGCTCACCGAACGCGGCAAGGACGGCGAGGTGAGCGGCGAGAAGCAGAGCGGTGGTTGTCATGGGAGTCTCCGAGGCACTCTTTGTTCGCGCGTCGCGAACTGCGCGAGTCTGCTTTCGTTGGGGCGGCGGCCGGCTGACACCCGGACGTAGGGCAGAGCCTCCTGCTGCCGCCCGACGATCCGTTTCAGCGCCGACTCTCCTCCCGGCACGATCCGCAGGTCATAGCGCAGGACGTGCCATTCCCGCTGCGCGTCCACCGGATCGAAGTCGTACCAGGCGAAGAACAGGTTCGGCGCATCACCGGACTGGTGGAGGAAGACGTTCTGCGGCGCGGGCGACAGGTTGACGTGGGAGAGCACCAGGCTCTCGTCACCGGCGCCGGTCAGGGCCAGGACGGCGTCCTTCGCCCGCAGGGGCGCAGCTCGGGACTGCCACGTCCGAGTGTTGGGGCCGCCGGGCTTTCCGCTCAGGAGCTTCTGTTCGCCGGTCGCGCACCAGGCTGCCATCGGCGGCACGATCAGCCGGTGCGCCAAGAACGCCTTCGCCTGCTGCCGCGCGAACGGGCGGACCGCAACCTCGCACCGGACGGTGTCTGACTCGTCGCAGACAAACGTCTTTCGGTACTCGATGGCCGGCGAGGCGGCGAAGGCCCAGTTCCAGTTCGAGCCATGCAGCTTCCCTGCGACCTCCAGCGTCAGCGTTCTGCCCGCCCGCGTGATGCGGACCTCCGGATCGAGGTCGGGCCAGTCGGCTGCGCTGCCGAAGTTGCCGCCTTCGTCGTTCTTCTTTTCGTAGAAACCGGCATCGGTGTAGGTGTCGGAGCCCGTGATCGCCTGCCAGCCGGTCGCCTTGCTCCCAAAGGAGCGGATCACCCCGCCACCGCTCTTCCCGACGACCAGCCGGTAGTGCTTGTTCTCGAGCGCGTAGTTCCCGCCTTCGGCACGCAGGCTGACTGCCTTGGCGGCAGGCGCCGGTCGCGGGAGGCGCGCCGGCGGCAGGAACAACACGAGGTCGAAGGTGAGCTCGTACCAGGTCCCGGCATCGAGGTCGCGCGGGCCCCGGTCATCCATCCACGCAACCACCAGCGTCGGGCCCAGTTCCTTGCGGTCGGCGCCTCGCGTCTCCCGGAGGTAGATGTTGTCGACGGGCAACGCCGCGCTGGCCTGGAAGTTGCCGATGCCGAGAGACCCGGCGCCGTCGGTCGGCGACACCCACACGTAAGGGATGCGTGGGTCCAGCGGCAGCGTCGCGTTCTCCCAGAGCCGGTCCCCGACAACGTGTTGCAGCCAGCCGCTGCGGTAGTCGCCCGGCACGGGATGGAACCGCTGCGACCTGTCCGCCAACCGGCCCTCCACGGTGTCAATCGCCCAGCGTCCGACATCCTGGAAGGCCAGTTCGAGGGTCAGCGTTCCCGAGGTCCGGCGCAGTGTCTGCGGTGCCTGGAAAGCCACCCCGACGCGCACGTCGCCGACGCCGACAGCGCGGTAGGTGAGCCGGTACGGCAACCGCACTTCGGCGCCACCCAGGTTCCCGCGGAGCGTGCTGCCCTCGACCGTGACCGTCGGCACGCCCTGGGTTCGGTCGCTTACGGTGACGGCAGCCTGTCCCGCAGTTGCCAGGGCGAATGGCCGGCCGGGGCCGAAGGGCTTCGCCCGCCCCTCTCCCAGATCGAGGCCGTGCAGCACGTTCGTGCCGCCGATCTTCACCGCGGAGGGCAAACCGCCGCGGGCCCCGTCGATTGCCAGGGACACGCCGCCGGCGGCAATCCAGGCGCCGGTGGGCGTCTTCGCCGCGTTGACCAGGACAGGCAAGGCCGGTGCCTGCGGCATCGGCCGCGCCGGCTTCGGTTCCGGCGGCAGCCCGAGCGGCGCGCCCGTAGGCCGGAGCAGCACCAGCGCCGGTTCGTAGGCAGGCAGGCGAACGGTCACCTTGGCCAACGCGGCGCGCTTGCTGCCTTTCGGCCCGCCAGCGTTGACGTACGCGCCGCGCCACGCGTCGTAGGCGATCAGCGTGGCGCCCTTGGGTAACGCGTCGGCCGGCAGGGAGATCGTCGTTGCCACCGTCTGCGCGGTCAGGTTGATCGCCACCAGCGCCTTCTTGTCTCCGGCTTCCCGCAGGCAGGTGAAGATGCCGGGCTTGTCCGGGCGCGCGGCCAGATAGCGCGCCGTCCCGACGTTCAGCTCGTCCACCGCCGTCCGCAGGGCATTGACCTGCTCGAACTGCTCGCTGGAGCCGACCTCCTGCAGGTGATGGTACAACGGCACTCCTTGGATCCACGCGCACATCGTCATCAGTGCCCGCGCCGGGCCGACGCCGGCCTGTCGCCAGAAGCGCACATTGTCGTGGTTCTCCAGGAACCGCATCAGCCCGAAGCACGCGCTCGGGGGCCAGGAAAGCCGTTGCTGCTCCAGCCACAGGGAGGTCTTCGCGCACCAGGCCTCCGGTGAGGCGTCCGAGGCGAACTTCTTCAGCACGCCGAAGTACAGCGGGTAGTCGTAGACCAGTTCGCTGTTCTCCAGCATCATCGGCCCCAGCGCCTCCGGCAGCAGGACGGTCTCCGGGTCGACCTGCCGCATGCTCTGCTTCGCCGCCTTCAGCACTTCCAGCCCGCCGTACAGCCCGCTCATGCTGGCCCGCACCTTCCGAGCGGGATCCCAGTTCGCGGGTCCGCCGGCCGCGCAGTCGACGCGCCAGCCTTTCACTCCGTGCTCTGCCACGAAGTCCCGCGCCAAGTCGGCCATGTACTGCTGCCACCCGGGGTTCGCGTAGTCGCAATACTGGCATCCCCACCACAGGGCCGGCTGACCCGCTTCGTCTTTGGCGATCCAGTCGGGGTGCTCGGTCCCTATCGGGCTGGAGGTCTGAGGCCCGTGCGGCACCAAGTCCAGCAGCGTTCGGACTCCCGCCGTCTTCGCTGCCGCTACGCAGGTGTGAAGATCCTCTTCGGTGCCGATTCGCGGCTCGATGGCGTAGTAGTCCTTCGGTCCGTAGAGCCCCGGCGTGAGAGGCAGGAACCACAGCGTGTTGATGCCCAACTGCTTCAGGCGGGGGAGGGTGTACTCGACGACGTTGCGGAACCCGCCGGTGTCGTTCAGGCCGCTCTCCATGGTGCCACCGGGGTACATCGTGTAGAGAATCGCCCGTTGCGCCCACTCGGGCGCGTTCGGCCGGGCGACGAATCCGTCCAGCGTGTACATGTCGCGGACGGCGGTCAGACAGGCGAACCAGTCGCCGTGGCGGACCGACACGTACTGGGTGCCGAAGTCGTACTCCTGGCCGGGCTGCGCCTCATCCGCCACCCAGAGCGTCGACCCGAGACTGACCTCCTGCTCCCCCTCCCGCGCCCAGCCGGCGAAGCCTTCGGTGCGGGCGAGGAAGCTGCACACGACGGCCCGTTTCTGCTTGCGGTTGTACACCGCCGACCAGGCACCGTCGCCGGCCATGCTCGCCTCGCGCCGGGCGCCCGGGGTCAGCTCCCCGAACGGCCGGACGGGGTCGTCGAACTGCGGCCCGCGCAGCTCGCAGTCGCCTACTTCGCCAATGCGCACGCCGGGCACCAGATGGAGCACCTGGCCAAGGCGCGCCGGCGTCGAGCCCGCGTACTTGAGGTGCAGGCTCCGTCGCACGACCGGCGAGTCGGGCAGCAGCTCGTAGCCGGCTGTGACGCGCCAATCTCCTGCCCGGCACGTAAGCCGGAGCGCGTTGCCGACCACCGCATGGCTCTCCCGGTGCAGCCCGCAAGGCGACCACGCGCCAAGCTCCGGCAGCTTGCCCGCTCTGCCGAGAAGCACATGACCGGCGATGCCACCGTCGCCACCGCGGTCGTGGACTCGAATGACAATCTGGTTTGTCGCGCCAAACTTCACCAGCTTCGCGGCGACCGTGTACAGCCGCCGCGCCGCCCACCAGGTGGCAGTCTCCTCGCCGGTGTGCCCGACCAATTCGCCGTTCACGTACGCCCAGTCGAAGTCATCGACACTGCCAAGGGCGAGCTGGAGGTCGCCGCCCGCCCAGCCGGCAGGGATGTCCACCTCGCGCTGGTACCAGGCGTCGCCGTTGTACGGCGTCCAACTCGGCTCCGGCGAGTCGGGGAAGACATCTGTAACGCCCTGCGTCTCCCAGTAGCCCGGAACGCGCAGGCGACGAGCGCCCGCCTCTGGCAGCCCCTTCGCCCACCCCTCCTTCACACCCACCGCGCCGGGATCGGTGCGGAAGGTCCAGTCACCCGAGAGGTCCCGGGCGTCGTCACTCGGCGGCGGCGGGGCGGCAGCCGAGCAAACCAGCGCCCCGTTCACCTGGAAGTCAACGGGCGTCCGCAGCGGGCAGTACCCCATCAGGTTGTCGCCAACAGCTTTGTCGACCAGCCCGGTCCAGGCGCCGGTGGCCCTGTCAAACGTCAGTTCGATCCGGTCATTGCCGAAGACGAGCTTGTCCGGGGCTTCGCGCAACGCCGGCTGTGCGCTCAAGGCGACGCCGACGGACGCCGGGAGACAGCAGAGAATGGCGGAGAGGTGCATGGCAACCGTCCTAACTTCCTTCCAGCAGATCGGCAGGCCCCCAAGTTGCGGCGTCACCCCAGAGCCGTTCAGGGCCGACAACGCCAGTCTACTCGGTTGCCGCGCCGGGCGCGACCGGCTCTTGGCGAGTTTCCCAAACTACCTGCGGGCGCCGAGCGCGGCATTCCGCAGAGACTGTGGCGGGGGGCTGCGCCGCCAAGCTCAGACCTCCTGATCCGGGTCGGAAGCATTTTGGGACCGATTCTTCATTTCGGGTTCGAGGCGGCGAGTGTGTAGCGGAGTTGCAGGGTGGTGCCGGGGTAGGTGAACTCGGTCTCGTTGAGGCAGTCGAGCAAGTGGTGGATGGTACGGTTGGAGCGGGGAGTGGCGAAGGAGTGGACTCGTACGGTTAGGGTGTGTGCGGTGGGGTCGGGTTCCAGGTCGGCGTCGGCGCGGAAGAGCTCGCGCAGGAGGGCCCGGGCTTCGTCTTCATGGGTCATGTGCGCGCGGACGATTCGCGCCAGGGCCGCCTCCGCCGCGAAGCAGGCGATGACCCGGCCCTGGTCGTCCACGAAGTAAAGCCCGCCGCGTCCCTCTTCGTCGCCGAAGCGGTCGTGAGCGAAGGCCGTCGCCTCCCAGCGTGGACTGGTGAGCGCCTGGAGGTAGTTGGCGGCCATCCAGTTGGCCTTCACGAGGTCGTACGGCTGACTGGCGTAGGTTCGGTTCGGCTGATCGGCGGCTGTCGCCGCTGCCCACAACCCCATCAGAGCTATGGCGGAGGGCGCGAATCGGGGAGGTCCACCATGCTCACGACAGCGAGTCGCCAGCAATGAGCTGCCTGTTGTTGCCATCTCCTATCCAGTCCTGCCGTCAGCGACCTGGTGGCCTTTCAGCCCCGCGCTCAAGCGTGCATCCCCCGATCACGGGTTCTCAGTAGCGTAGCCCTCGTGGGCGTCACCGGTGCGCGGGGTGACGCCCACGAGGGGCTACGCTACGAGGTGGACCGGGGGGAGCATCCCGCCCCCGTAATCGCGGGATGCTCCCGCGCTCAGCGCCCAAATCGAGACAGGTCCAAGATCAGCTTGGCGAGGTCGTCGCGCGCCGAAAGCAGTGTTTGGGGGTCGAGGCTGTACTTGAAGTTCGGCACTCCCGCCGTGGTCTTCAGGACGCGCTCGTCAACCGCTAGCAACTTGCGGGCGCGGCTCATCAGTTCGGGCGTCTGCCCCTTCTTCTCCAGTTCGTCGGCGAGTGCCCGCGCTAGGGCGAAGTACTCGTAGTCCTCGATGCCGTCGCGGATGGCGTTCAAGCGGATCGAGGGGTAGAACTCCTGGTTGGGTCCCCAGTAACACAGCGTCCCATCGCCATTGCCCATGTTGGCCGGGCCGAGGGTGTACTTGTCGGTCGGGCCGTCGGCGGTCATCTCCTTCGGGTCGCCGTGGTACTCGACGCCCCAGTACAGGAATCCGCTCTTGTGATATTTCCAGGTCAGCCAGAAGACCATGCGCGGGTCGAGGGTCGAGTAGTCCGCGAAGAAGTTGGGGTACGGGTGCGTCGGTCCGCAGCAAATGTACCACCAGCGTTCGGGAGCGAAGGGCGCCCAGCCTTCGAGGAGGCGCTTGTTGTCGGCGTTCTCCGGGTCAGCTTCCGGCAAGCCGCCAGGCACCCAGATCTGCGACTTGCCGTGGAGCCGCGGATCGCGAGGCGCGGTCATCAGGCGCTTGAGCCCCGGAGCCAACTCGTCCATCAGCTTCGCCAGGCGCAAGTTGGCCTGCACGGCGTCTTCCTGCCAGCACTCGTCCACCATGTACCAGACGGCGCTGTCGAACCACCCCTTCGCCTTCAGGTGTGGCACCAGTGCCTTCAGGTACGCCTCAAGGAAGGTCCAGTACTCCTCTGTCTGCACCAGGGGCGAAGCGCTGCCGCACCCGGGCGTGAACCCCACGAAGAGCGTGCGCAGGCCGCTGTCGAATTGGTGTTGCCAGAGGCGGTCGGCTTGGGTGAAGTCGAACTCCCAGCCGGTCGGCGTCATCGTCTCGCCCATGTAGGCCATCGCCGAGACCGGGTCCGGGCTGCCCTCCCAACCGAATGTCTGCACGCCGACGCGGCGCTTCAGGCACACGTCCATCATGCGCAGGTAGGTCTCGATCGGCGTCGCGGTCTTGTAGTCGGCTTGACCGTTGTAGCGCTGGGTGATCTGGGAGGCGCGGAAGGCAAAGACTTGCCGCAAGCTGTGCTCGTGGGGAAGGGCGAAGTCCAAGAGGTGCAGACGAAGCGGGACGCGCTCCGTCTGACCGGCCGCCTCGATTACCAACGAACCAGTGTAGTCGCCGGCACCGGCCTCGGGCGGAGTCCACAGGTCCACCCACAGCGGCTGGCAGACGTGCTTCACCGCAAAGGGCTTGTCGGCCGGGAGCAATGGGTCGGGCCACCAATCGCGCCCGGCCGGCGCGCCCGCGCTGGGCGCGTCGGTGTGCACGTAGCAGACGCGGTGCAGCGCGGCGTCCATCTCGAGGCGTTTCCCGTTGGCGCCGACGAACGGTTCCAGGTGCACCCGCACCTCCACCAAATCACCCCGGAGCGGAACGAGGACCACCTGCGCACTCTCCCCCTCGTTCCGGGCGGCGGTGAGCTGGACCTCGCCGGCCGTGGGACCTGCCGGGGCTTCATCGCGGAACACCTTCTCCAGCGGCGCCGACCGCACGACCGCGAAGGCACGGTCGCCGTCGGCGCGGGCCGCCACCGTTGCCCGCGCGGTAACTGTGCGCAGTTGCTGACCGAGCCCGGTCAACTGCTCCGCCAGGCCCTGCCAGCGTTGCGCAATCGCCGGGCCGGCGTCTCCCGCCACGAGTTGCCCCGCCTCGCGGCTGACCGCTGCCTCGGCCTTGCTCAGCTCGTCGGCCTGCTGCCGCAGCGGATGGTCGGCAGGCAGTTTGGTCAGCAGGACCTGGTCGCCCTCCAACCGGGCGCGCAGAGCGGCTGCCTCCCTCAGCACGTCCGGCGGCGTCTCGGCCCAGCTTGTCCACCAGCGCCTCACACCATCGACGCGGACCTCCAGCCGCACCTCGTTTCGCCCGCCTCGCGTCAGCAGCGGGACCTCCACCGGCTGACCGTCTGCCGGCAGCGGCACGGTGTTTGCTTCCCAGGTTGCGCCCTCACCACGGCGTCGCTCGCACACCAGCGTCGCTGCCGTGGGCGGGGTGAGGCTGAGACGATACGCCTTCCGACCCACCCCTTCGGGCCCCTGCGTCAGCGCCACGCTCAAGTCGTGATCCATGAGCCGCGGCCACTGCGCCTGCCAGAGCTTGTTCACGTACTCCGCGGTGGGAAAGTCCGCGTCGTCGTAGAGGTTCGTTGCAACCAGAATGCCTTTGCCGATGTCGGCCCGCAAGCAAACCGCATTGCCCTCCGGGCAAGTCGCCAGCACTTTCCAGCCCTTGCCATACGAGGCGAAATGCGCCCACGGTGTCTTGGCAGTGGGCGGCGGCGCAGCCGGATCACCCGGCGCCACGAGCTTGAGGGGAGGGTGCCCCTTCATGCCCTCAGGACATTGCGTCGACTGCAGCTCCAACCCCTCCCCCAGCCTGGTCACCCAACCGATCATCTGACCATAGTTGGCGTCAAGGGCGACAATCACCCCACCTCGCTCCAGGAACCCGCGCCACCGGTCGGTGTACTGCTCGAAGGGCTGGGCGTGGTCGTAGTTGTACAGCGAGGGCGGGAGGAACAGGTCATACCGATCCAGATCCGCCATCAGGTCTGCCACCTGCACGTTCTCCCGACGGTCGTACGGCCAGCCCAGCTCGGCGTACAACGGCACCTGAACGTCGCGGAAACGATAGCTCCCCTGCAGCCAGGACGAGTAGGTGGCGAAGACGCGAGGCAGCGGGGTGGCGGGGTCAGCCAGGACGGAGGTCGCGGCAGCCAGAGCTGCCAGTGTCGCTGTTGTTCGGATCATTGCGGTGCTTCTCCAGTACTGCTCGCCGGCGATGCCTTGCGGTCACGTGCCCCCATTGTCCACCTTTTCGAGCGCGGCTGGGAGTACGAGGACGTGCAGGGACGGAAGGTGGCACGAAGGACGGCCCGCTCTGCAAGGGATTCCACTCCGCCGCGCGCGCCGAACGGATGGCGCTGGAGAAGAAGTACCCAGGCGATGAAGTCAGCGTGCCAGGTATCGGCTGGGCGGATGGAGAACCTGATACGCCGAAAGGAAGACCGTGATTGCTTCGCAAACAGCACGCGGCAGGTGTGGGGCAAGGACAATGGCGAGAACCGCAGCAGGCGTTCTGGCGATGTCGGTCATGCTGACGGCCGGCGTCGCCGCCGAGGAGGAAAGGCGAGTGCCTGAAGGCAACCTTCTACAGAACTGCTCGTTCGAGAAGAAGACGGCAGACGGCGTCGAGGGATGGATGTCGCGGGCCTGGGGCGGGGAAGAGGAGGCTCGGTGGACTGTCGAGGCACCGGGCCGGACCGGTGAGCGCTGTATCTCCATCAGGTCTGCGGAAGGCGCCGATGCCGCGTGGACCGTTACTGTTATACTCGCGAAGGTTAGGAATACACCGAAGTGGAAGTTCGCAGAACTTCACCCGGGGGCGTGTGGTGAGCACCCAACACACTGCTGTGCACGCAGAGGCGTCGAACTTGTGCACTAGCTTCGGTGTATTCCTAACCTTCGCGAGTATACCTCTCAACCCATGCCTACTGGCTACCGCTCTGGCAGAAGAACGACACACCCGACTACCTGACCTGTATCATGAACTCCGAGCGTCCGGAAGAGACCATTGCCAGCTTCGTCGGCGTCCTGGAGGAAGCCGGCTGCCGCGGCCGGATCAAGATCGCGTTTGACGAATGGAATCTGCGCAGTTGGCAGCCTCCCGGTGATCGATGCCCTCGCCACCGTGGACGAATCGGGCAAACAGTGGGCCCTCGCGCTGGTGAACCGTCCTCCCTCAGAAAGCGGGGCGTGCACCGTGAAGAGGAAAGACGCGCCGCTCGAGGGCACCTACAGAACCTCCCTGCTCGCCGGCGACTCGCCCGACGCCTACAACGACATCGAGCCTCCCGACCGGGTGGTGCCGGAGAAGGTGGGGCTTACCTTTGAGCAAGGTATACCCGCGAAGGTTAAGAACACACCGAAGTGGAAGTTCGCGGAACTTCCTCGGCAGGCGTGCAGCAGACGGAGGACAGAGGGTATTCTCCCAGACGGAGCCGAAGTCGCACCGGGACTTCGGTGTGTTCTTAACCTTCGCGGGTATATCGCTAACCTGCGCCCTCACTCGCTGACGATTGTGCACCTGCCGGCCGACTAACCGATCTCGGCGGGAACCAACTCGGGAGAACCCAATGGCACCGTTCACCGCACTCACGGTAGGCGCCCTGGCGCTATCGGTCGTGCTGGCCTCCACCGTCGCCGCCGAGGCAAACATGAAGGGGTCTGAGGCGGACCATCTGCCGGAGCTTCTGTTTGAGGGAAACCAGATCAGCAGGCTACCGAGATTTGAGGACGCGGTGGCGGATTCACTCACCGGGTTCGGTGGGACTCAGGGGGCCTCCGGCTGGCAATATGGCTACATGCAGAGGGCCAGTGCGGGTGCCCCTGGGGCCTTCCGCCACCTGGAACGGTACGAAGCGGGCTGGTGGCGCCGTGGCAATTCACCCGTTCCCGGCGTCTCCGCCACCACGTTCGAAGCCTCACCAGGTCTCGCTGCCGTCCGTCGTTGGACGCCCCGCGAGAAGGGCAGCGTCCGCGTGGTCGGCTACCTCGCGAAGCGGTCTCCACAGGCGGAAGCCGAGTTTCGCGTTCTCGTGGAGGGCAAGGAGATCTGGAAGCGGCAGCTCGCCCGGACGGACTCGATCCCCCACGTATTCGACCTCCTCGCCCTCGACCTGACCGAAGCCTCGGCGGTCGATCTCCTGGTGGTCGCGGGGCCGAACTCGCCCCGGGTCCGGGTGGACGTGGCACTCCAAATCGTCCCTGAGCCGTTCGTCTCCCGCTGGCACGCCGCTCTCCCCACGGGCTTCCCGACGTTCACCGAGGCTGAGAAGGAGGTGCTGCGCAAGAAGGGCCAGGACATACTGCAGAAGATCCGCGACACCTTCACCCTCCCGTCGTGGTTCCAGGCGCGGGTCACCGACAGCGACCGGGAGAGTAGGACACTCCGCGCGGCCCTGATGGAGGGCTACGAGCCCCGAAACGCCAATGGCGAGGCAGAGACCGAGGGCGGGCGCGCATTCATGTTCAACGATGCGGACGGCCGTTTCATCAACCATCGGCATACCCCCGGCAAGTGGCAGCTCTCGGAAGACGGCGCCAGCATGAGCTGCCAGGAGATGGGAAGAGCCGGGATCCCCGACGCGCTGCAGACCGGCGACTACGTGGTCGGCACGATCCGGACCGGCGCGGCACTGCGATCAGTGAATTGCTCTGGCGTGCGTTTCGAGGATGTCAACCTCTGGTCCAGCCCGGGCATCGCCGTCAACGAAGGCGGCGGTGAGGGGGGGAACGTCTATCTGCGAGTGCGTGCCACCCGTCGACCCCGCACCAATCGCCTCCAGGCCTTCGGCGCGGACATATTCCATCTTGCCGGGACAGACCGCGGCCCGACGCTGGATCGCTGCGAGTTGGCGTACGGCGCAGACGACAACCTGAACATCCATGGCAGCTTCGGCCGGATCGTCCAGCGAGTCGACGACCGCCACTACTACATGCAGGGCGCCTATGAGGTCGGGGACACTCTCGAGTTCCGAGACATGTCGTCGGTGGCACTCTTCGGCACGGCGAAGGCCGTCTCCGTGGTTGAGACACCCGCTGGTCCCTCGCTGGCGATCAACGACAGCTACAGCGCGAAGGGGGAGTTCCTCGTGGCGTTGGACCAGCCGCTCGAACTGCCGGCGTGGGCCCTCGTGGTGCTGGACGGCAAGCGCTCGGCCGGTGGCTTCGTGTTGCGCAACTGCTGGCTCCACGACAACTTCCAGCGCACCCTCAGCAACGGTTCCCCGGGTGGTCTGATCGAGAACGCCACGCTTCAGAACGTCGGCCAGGGGCTCTGCATCCAGTTCGAGACCTGGGGTCCCTGGATGGAAGGTCCGTTTGCGCGCGACCTGGTGATCCGCAATAGCCGCTTCCTCGACTCCCCGCCGGACGGAGCGGCCAGTGCCGTCTCCCTGCATCCTCCGGGTGGGGGGCAGCAACGTGAGGCGGTTCGAAGCCAAGCCCGTCACCAACATGACGATCATCGGCAACTACTTCGGTCGAACCGAGGGCGTGCCCGTCTCAGTTCACAACGTGGACGGGTTGAAGATCCAAGGCAACAGCATCGACTGGACGCCTCGAGCCACCCCTGCCGAACGGCCCGACTGGCTCTCCCTGCAGGACTGCGACAACATCTCGATCCAGGGAAACCACACGCTGGGAGTCGCCGCGGGCGGACGGGGTACGGCTGAGGCGTCCAAGAGTGCGCCTGTGAAGCGGTGAACAGCGCTTTTCACGGGCCGTCAGCGGGTCCGCCGGGCAAGCTTGGCCACGTCGCCCGGGCTCAGCATGCCTCGCCTTCCATTGCGCCAGCCCCGAGTCGTCACCGCTTCAGCACAGCCTGCACAATGGCATCAGCCAACGCCTTCATCCCCCGGTCGCCCGGGTGCCCGGCAACCCCGTCCTGCGCGAAGGTCCGCTCCGAACGCGCGGCGTTTGCGGGGTCGCGGCCGAGGGGGCCGGCGTCGACAAAGATGCCGTTGGCCTCTTGGCAGGCTGCCCGGAGCACCTCGTCCTTGGCGGCGTCTGGCCAGAAGCAACTGCGGACCACCACCAGCGGATGGCGCTTCGCCAGGGCGCACCTCAGGAGGCTCATGACGCCGGCCGTGAACTGCGTCTTGGCTTCGTCGGAGACCAGCGCGGGCACGTTCTCTCCGATGGCCAATACTACCAGGTCGGGGTCGAAGGCGAAGAGGTCTTTCGTCTGCCCGTCGATGTCATAGGTCGCGTAGTTCCGCTCGAAGTCGGCGATGTTGCGGACCATGATCTCGGGTGTCGCGCCGGTGTGCTCGGCGAGGGCATGGGTGACGAGGTGGACGTAGTCCTTGTCTTTGGAACTGGCCGCCATGCCCCAGTTGCCGGTCCAGCCGATGTCCGCCTTCGGGCCGTGCAAGGTGATGCTGTTCCCTAAGAACAGGATGCGGCGAATGTCGGCGGGCTTGACCTCCGGTCCTGCCGTCACCGGGAACATGGAAAGGCGGAACTTGGTGCAGCCGTACGGGACGAGGGTGACTGGATCTGCCGGTTTCTGGCTGGTGACCGGGAGGAGCGGCAGCCGCGGGGCGGCCGGGTCGGGGTTCCAGTCGGTCTCAACGGCGTTGGCTCGCAGCGTCAGCGGCGCCTTGAGCGGCTAGTCCCAACGGGCGGGCATCGCCGCGCGGTTCACCGTCAAGCCGGGGTTCTGCACGTCCAGGGCGAACCGCCAATGGGCGGAGGGATCCGGCGTGTTGGCGTCCGTGGTGTCGGCGAGGGGCAGCGCAAAGAGCAGCGGCCCGTAGGAGACCGTGGCGTAGGGCACGCCCCGGGTGCTGCCCGCCTCCGGGGTCGCCACCTGCGTGGCTCGGTGTGCGCCCTCGTAGGGTGCGCCTGTGGCGGCATCGCGGCCCGTCCGCACCATGGCCGCCATCGGGAGGCGCAACTGCACGGAGTCGCCTGGCCTCCAGCTCCGGTTCACGCGTGCGAAGCCTTTGTCGTTCGGGTCGACCGCGACCGCGGTGCCGTTCACGCTCAGGGAAGGCGCCTTGCACCAACCGGGAATGTGGAAGTCCACCGGGAAGGTCGTCTCGCGCTCGGGTTGCACGGAGATGTCGATGGTCTCGTTGAACGGGTAGTCGGTCCGGCAGTCGAGGACGACTGGCACTCGGTCAGCAACCAGCGCCGTCACCTTGCAGGGACCGTAGCAGGTGGCTGCCAGACCGTTATCATAGGTGGCCATCCACATGTGCGTGACGAACCACGGCACGATCCTGTTGAGCGCGGCCGTGCAGCAAAGCGGCGAGTGCTTCGGCTGATACGCGCCGCCGCTGGCCCGCGGCCCGTGGGGGAAGTCCGGGGAGAGGTTGGCAAATCGATTGGGGCTTTGGAAGTAGACGTGGGTCTTGAAGTCGCGCGATACCGTGGCGGGTCCGGCATTGAAGAACGCCCGTTCGAGCCGGTCCGCCATCCGGCCTTCCCCGGTCACCTGGAGTAGGCTGATCTGGCTCCACACATATCCGGCCACATCGCAGGTCTCGCTTCCGCGGAACGCGCCAGTGGGGCCATACCACTCGTCCGAAACCGGCACGCCGTTGGGTTGCAGGGCAACGCGCTCGAGCAAGTCGTGCCAGCCGACAGCCGCTTCGAGGAAGCTCCTGTCGCCCGTCCACAGATAGCCGACAGCCCACGGCGTGGTGCACTCAAGGAACTCGACGACGTGGGCGTTGTCCACCGTGGCCCCCGGGCTCAAGTCCGGTGCCTTGCGGTAACGGGTCAGGTTGGGCAAGCGCTGCCCCTCCTGCCTGAACATGGCATCCAGCGCGTCGGCGATGCCTTGATTGCCGGTCCAGCAATAGGCATCGAAGGCCGGCCAGAGATTGGACACGTTGCCGGTGATCGACCGCAGGCAGTCGGGATCGCTGCCGTAGGCCTTCAGGAGGGCGTCCAGAATGTGCTTGTCGCCGGAGCCGGAATAGAACCCGCTCATGGCGCGGCCCAGCAAGCCGCAGGCCCAGAGCGGCCAGCCCTCCAGCGCGGCCGTGACAGCCTTTCGGTCATCGAGATTGCTTCGCTTGAGCCACCAGAGGAAGAGCAGCCCCTCGGTGTTCATGTTGTCGGCAACGGCGTACAGCCGCCGCTTGGCCTGCGCGATCAACGCCTCGTCGTGCAGGGCGTACCCGAGCCGCGCCAGCCCATCAAACCAGTAGCCGCCCCCTTCGTAGGGCCAGGCGCCCTTGTACCAGAGGAGCCCCTCACCGGTCATCTTGTGGTCCGGCGCCCAGGCCCGTTTGAACTCGTCATCATACTCGTCCATGTGGCCGGTGAACCCGTCCCGCGCGGCCAGGCACCAGTCGCGCAGCCAGCCCGCGGGCTCCACCGCGCCGGGCGGCAGCGGCAGGAACGCCGGGCGATTGGGCGGCTCAAACGGCCGCGCATAGTTGACCCGTACCGGCTCGGGCGCTTCGCCCGCCTCCGCTATCGAGCCGAGCAACGGGGCAATACCGCCGAGAGCCATGCCAAGCACCATCCTGTAGTTGTGTTTCATATGGATCACCGCCACTGCATGGTACTGGATTCCGCGGCTGTCTGTCATGGAGGCCGGCCGTTTGGGCGGCGGGGTCAGCTCGGAACCTGAGTTCACCCGGAATCACCAATCGGTAAGCCCAACCGACCCCGCTCTGGGCCGCTCTCCGTGCGTGTCCCGCGCCCACGGGCACTTGGTTGTGCACCCAGCTTGCGTCTCGGTGACGCGTCGGCGCGCTCGGCGGCTGGTTGCGGAAGCAGCGCGTTCCTGCGAAACAACCATGGCGCCGGACGCCCCGGAGATCCCGCAAGTGGTGTCCCCGATCCCTGCAGCGGGCTTGAGTCTGGCTCTGGCCCCGTCAGAGTCCTGAGTCCTCTGTTGACGGAGGAGACCCCAGCGGCGTGATCGTCACCGTCTGTTCTCCCTGCACCGCCACTGTACGCCCAGACCCGCCGACGGCGAGGTCGCTGGCAACTACTACGACGCGTGCCGTCAGCTCCTCGGTTGGGCTCGCGTTCCCCAGTCCGGGAATTGTGCCCACGTAGTTGCCGCCGTCCGTCCAGGACAGCGTCGCGACCTTGCGGGTCACGAGGCTGTTGTCCGACTGGTTCCGGAGCATCGCCCGCACCCTCAGGTCGGCTGCGGCGATATCCGGGTCTGCGACCGCCACTTGCACAGACACGCTGCCACTCACGCGCAGCGTCAGATTCTCGGGCGAGGTGACGGTGGGAGACGACACCGCGGGCGGCTGGTTCGTCGTGGTGCCGCCGACGGGAATCGGCTCCGGGAGTGCGTCCAGGACCACTGGCGGCAGCGCGGTACGCGCACCGGCTCGCGTCTCGATGTTGCTCTCGTCGAATGTCGTCGTCTCGATCTGGCGTGCGTCAGCACTCAGCTTCCGCATGGTAATGCGAAAGCGGCCGGCCTGCACGTTGGTGATCTCCCACTCGCCGGTGCTGTCGGAAAGGGTGATGTCTTCGCCGGCCGCACGTCCGGCCGCTGCCTTGCCCGGAACAATCTGCGCCGAGACCTCCACCCCGGACAAACCCTCTCCCTCCGGGCCGACAACGCGTCCGGCCAATGTCGCAGGCATGGTGGAGATGTCCCCGAAGCCGCCGCAACCAGCGAGCACACAGGCCGCGACCGGGATCGACGCGGCGACGAGCAAACGGGGTGTTCTCATGTTGTCAGCTCCACTCGTGGGCGTAATCGGGCACGTGCGGCCAGTCTCGGCGCCTTTGGGCGAGCGCACGACTACCGCAACGGTATCGCAGTTACAGCGCGTACAGCGCGACCTTCTGCGTCCCGCGCAATCGCCTCGACGAGATACACTCCGCGTTGGAGCGGGCGACCGTTAGCCGCCCGCGAACTCCACACAACGGTGTTGAGACCGAGGGCCGAGCGGGTCGTGGGCAGCGTGGCCACGGGGCGGCCGTTGGGAGCGAGCACGCGAACCTGAACGTCGGCCGCAGCGCTCAGGACGTAGCTGATTGTGGCGGCGTCCGCTGCCCGGCTGGGCTGCGCGCGGAGGTTGGTGAGCCGGAGCTGCCCTTGGGTTACCGGAGAGAGTGTCACGCGGAACAGGTGCGCGGCTGCGGCTGCTCTGTTGGCCGGCGTGCGGACAGCGTATACTCGCGAAGGTTAGGAATACACCGAAGCTATTGCACAAGTTCGACGCCTCTGCGTGCACAGCAGTGTGTTGAGTGCTCACCACACGCCCACGGGTGAAGTTCTGCGAACTTCCACTTCGGTGTATTCCTAACCTTCGCGAGTATAGCTCGTGGTTGTCCGCATCGCGCGGCGCGTTCCGGTCTCAAGGTCGGTGAGAGTCAGCCGCCACTGACGGGGCACGGCATCGTTCAGTTCGGGCCACGTCAGCGTAGTCGCCTCACCCGGCACCCCGCCGCCAAGAGTTAGTTCCCACGACCTCTCGGCGGCGCCCTGGCCGCGAGCGGGAATGTCGACTGCGACGGGAAGGCGACTGTGTTCACCCCCGCAGGGAACGTGCTGCGCTCAGCCACCCGGAAGCCGCGCGGAAGCGCCGCCGACTGGTTGTCGGCATTGGTCACTGTCACCGTGCCGTGACGGCCGTTGTCGGTTGCAGTGACGCTTGTGAGGCGGACCTCGCCCTCGGCGTAGATGCCGTTGCCCTCCTCATCATTGCCCGATTGCGCCGCGCTTCCGTTGCGTGAAACGTCGACAAGCGTGGCGCCGAGGTCGCCCTTTGTGCGAATGCCGGCCGTGCCGTTGGCGGAGACGCTGCTTCTCTCGTCGGGGTAGTTGGACACCCCGGGCGCGGCGAAGTTCAGGAGCACGTCTTCGCTTGCCTCGATGCCGGCATGCGCATTGCGCTCCACGATCACGACGCCTCCGCCGATGTCGCCGCCGCCCTCCCTGGCCCGGATGCCGGCGCGCTCCACGGCGTCGATAGCACGCGCGCCATTGCCTGTCACCTCCAACTGCGTCGCGTCGACTTTGGCGTCTGTCACCGTGGCGTCGCCCTCCTCGCCTCCTGCCCAGATCCCGGCGCGGCCGTTGCCGCTGATTCTGCTGACTACTCCCACGTACGGAAGTTGGTCAACCTCAATGTTGAGGGCGACGTCTTCTCCGGAGAAGATACCGAACCCCCCGTTGTTCAGCACCTGCACTGCGCCGTACCTGAGGTTGACCAGCTCACCCTCCCACTTTTCGCCCAGAGCCTTGGTTCGGCATCTTATCCCATCGCCGCGGTTGTCCGAAACACGCACCTTGAGCAGGAAAGCGCCGCCGGTTGTGAAGATCCCAGCGCGGTCGAAGTCGACCTCGCCCTCCGCACCGTTACCGGTGACGTCCAACTGCGTCGCGTTCACCGCTACGTTCGTGTGGCCGGCGCCCTCCTGGGTACCGCCGCACTTGATGCCTGCCAAGCGGTTGCCGGCGATCTTGCTGACCACGCCGAGGTGAACGGGCTGGTCACCCACGATGTTGATTGACACAGTGTCGTCGGCGTCGATGCCGAAGCCACCGTTGTCCAGTATCTGGACGGCGCCCTGGCCGCAGTCAACCTCCCCCGGTCGTGGACAGAATGCCGGTCCCGCCGTTGTTGCTCACTTCGTTTGCCGGACCCTTGACCGTGACCGTCTCGACGGACTTGAGGCCGGTCTGGGCGTTGTCGAGGACCTGAACGTCTGAGAGGGTCACCGTGCCGTCCGCGGTTGCTTGGATGCCGATGCCGTGATTGGCCGAGACCTCCGTCCCGCTGATGTCAGCGGGGCCCGCGGCGATCAGGAGACCGCCCTGGTCCGCCTGCTCAGACGCCGATCCCTTGCCGTTGGCACTCACTTTGCAGGCTTCGACGCTTAGAGCGGCGCCGTTCGTCTTCCGGACTCCCCAGGCGCCGTTCTCGCGAAGTTCGCACGAGAGCAGCCGATCGGACGACATTCCGGCCGCCCTGGTCTCGCGTGCCCGCTGGGCACTCTCCTGGAGAAGCACTCCGTCTGCGCCGAAGCCGGTAATCAGCAACCCCTGGATCGTGCACGACTTGGCGCTGACGGTCAGCCCGTTGGTGCTCGCTCCCGCGGCGCCCCCGTCGAGTTGCACCTGCCCACTTCCCGGCTGGGTACTGCCATCGAGGGTGGTCATCCACGTGATTGTGGGCAACGGCCCTCCTGGGCGGATCACCGGCGCGCCGTTGGGCGTTGTCTGCTCGTCCCTGACTGTAGCGACGATGCTAAAGAGGATTTGCGTGGACGAGGTCATCACGAGGTTCGCCCGCGTGTTGCTCTCCTCAATGGCCGCTCGCAGGGTGGTCCTCCCGCTCTCGTCTTCAGCCACACCGTCTCCCGGGTCCGCGTCCGGCGTGTCGGCGGTGGAGTTGACGACAAACGTGAAGGAAGAGCGTTGGCGAGTCACCGGCCGGTCAGCCGGGCGGCCCATGCTCTCTTGACCGGGTGCGCCCAACACCCCCGTAGAGGAGCTTGGGTCGCGCGATTGCGCGCCAGCCAGGACAATACCCGCAATGAACGGCACCGACAGCAAGCACCTGCGCATCGACGAACTCATGGGTTCCTACTCCTTGCCAATCGTAGGTTGCCAACGGATCATGACCGCAGTGGTGTACCCAGTCAAGATCCGGTTCGGGGTCCAGCCCCCGCCCACATCAAGAACCGGGCCGCGCCGAGCGACAGGAGGTACCGCACTGTGTGGCGAAAGCAGGAGCGCCCGCCCGTGAGTGCGGCAAGTAAGGAGACCCGACTATGAAGATCTTCGTCGCAGTTGACATGGAGGGGATCAGCGGCATCTTCCAGAGCGAACAGGTCTCGCCTGGAAGCCGGCTATACGAGGAAGGGCGCCGGTTCCTGACGCAGGATGTCAATGCGTGCGTTGAAGGCTGCTTCGCGGGCGGCGCCGAGCAGGTAGTCGTCCGCGACATCCACGGCGGGGGCAACCACTTTGTCTGGGAGGACCTGGACCCGCGCGCCGAGTACGTTCGCGGCGCGACAGAGCGGGAGCGGCTGCCTGGCATCGCCCAATGCGCCGGGCTGATCCTGCTGGGCTACCACGCCATGGCCGGCACGCGCGAAGCCATCCTCGAGCACACTATGAGTTCCAGAGGGTGGCAGAGCTTCCGGATGAACGGCCAGCTCACCGGCGAGGTGGGCATCGACGCCGGCATTGCGGCCGACCACGGCGTGCCGACGATCATGGTCAGTGGCGACGACAAGGTGTGCAAAGAGGTGAAGCGACTTCTCAAAGGCGTCGTCGTCGCGCAGGTGAAGATAGGGCTGGCTTGCCAAGGAGGGCAGTTGCTCTCGCGCGAAGCCTCGCGCGACCTGATCGTGCGCCGGAGTTCGGAAGCCGTGGGCAAGGCGCCCTCCATCGAGCCCCTGAGAGTGAAGTCCCCAGTGACGATGCGCTTGGAGCTGGTTTCTCGCGGCAACCTGCCCCACCTCGACAGCAAGCCCTACGCGAAGATCATCGATGGGCGAACGTACGAGGTGACCGGCGAGAGTGTTGAGCAGGCGTTGCGGCGGCTGTAGGCACCAGGTTGTACCAGGCAACCCAACGCAAACCCGCCCGCGGGACGCCCGAGCTTGTTCGGGGGGCGAGCGCGGGCAGTACCCCAACAAGTTGGGGCGTCCGGAATGTACTTTCGAAGGAATCATCAAGTGCACAAACACCTCTCGCCGCCTCCGTCCTCGACGCCCGCACCTTGTCGCCCTGGTCGCTTTGGCGGGACGCCGCTTCTCCTCGGCACGCTCTGGGCGCTGCCGTTGGTTGGGGCGCCGGCGCCGGACCAGTGCCACGTCTACTGGGGCGACGTGCATGGCCACACGCGTCTGTCCGACGGCAAGGGTACGCTCGACGACTACTTCACGTATGCGCGTGACGTCGCGAAGCTGGACTTCGTCATCGTCAGCGACCACGACTTCGGGAACGGGGAGCCCTGGTGGATGCCCAGAGAGAACTGGACGCGCACCCAGGCCAAGGCAGACGAGTACACGACCGATGGTCGCTTCGTCGCCCTCGCGGGATACGAGTGGACGTCGCAGCCCAAGTACTGGACGGAAGTGGGGCCAGACACCCCGTCGGAGCGCCTTTTCCCCGGCCCGCCCAAGCACTACAACCACAAGAACGTCTACTTCCCCGCCGGAGTGGACCATCTGCTGTGCGCCAAAGATCCCGCTTACATGAGTCCCAACCTGTTGGCTCAAGCAGTTGCCAAGCTGGGCGGGCTCATCCACAACAACCATCCCGACTCCACTCCGGAAGGGGAAGACCAGTTCGCGTACGACCCGGCATACTCCACAGTGATCGCGAACACGGAGTTGTTGCCGGACACGCTCCAGTATCAGGGGAAGACGCACCAA
>PEVN01000526.1:30151-30351 GCA_002779825.1 Armatimonadetes bacterium CG06_land_8_20_14_3_00_66_21
ATCCTCGCCACCGAATTCCCCGGCGAGGCGGCGGCCATCGCGGGCGACACCAACCCGAATCTCACCTACACCCGTGCCGACGGCAAGATCCTCGACTTCCGCACCACCGTGCAGGCGGACAAGGACGACTTCATGAACCTGGCCGCAACCCTCAAGGCGGGCGAGAACTCGGTCGCCTACGCCACCTGCCTGGTCAAACG
>PEVN01000526.1:30375-41406 GCA_002779825.1 Armatimonadetes bacterium CG06_land_8_20_14_3_00_66_21
GCTCGAGTACGTGGATCAGTCGTTCGAAGGCACAAGCTACTACTACCTACGCGTCATCCAGGCCGACAAAGACGAGCACGGTAACCGCTCCCATGCGTGGTCGAGCCCAATCTGGGTGAAGTCGGCGGAGTAGCCGACACCCGGTACTTGGCGCAACTGCAAGAGGCGGCGCGGGCACGACGATATTCACCAAGGAATCACTCATTCCCGTCCATTGGTTGAGCACCACGCCTGACGAAAAGGCGCGGTCCCGCGGTTCCGCCGGTCTGACCCTACAATCTGTACAATCTGGAATCTGACATCTGGAATCTGCATTCCCCCAGGAGTCAATCATGTCACGCACAATCCCAGTCCGAGTCCTGCTCGCAGCAGCCGTGTGCCTTCCCTGCCTCACCGGGTGCTTCAAGGTGACCACCGTGCTGAAGGTGCACCCCGAAGGCAACGGTACGCTTGTCGAGACCATGGGTCTCAGCAAGGAGGCCCTTAAGCAACTCGAGGCGATCTTCTCGGGGTTTGCCGAAGGCATGGGCGCCGACGCCAAGCCGACAGGCGGGTTCCTCTGCGAAGACTCCTTCAAATCCAAGGCAGGCAGCTACGGTCCCGGAGTCAAGCTCCTCGGCATCAAGAAGACCGAAGACGGCGACTGGGTCCAGACTGTCGCAACCTATGCCGCCAAGGACGTGAACAGGATCCGGCTCTCGGAGAACAGCCAACCCGACATGCCGGGCCAGGACAAGGAGAAGAAGGAGGAGGAGACGCCCTACCTCTTCAAGCTGCGCAAGCTGCCCGAGGGGCTGGCTGAGCTGACGATCACCGTCCCCCAGCCGAAGCCAGCGCCCGCGGCCGCCAACGACGAGCCGGCGAAGGAGAATGCGCCGGGCGCAGAGCAGCCCGACCAGCAGGTGCCACCAGAGATGCTCAAGATGTTCAAGGACCTGGAGATCACGGTGGCCGTCGAGTGCGGCAAGGAAATCGTCGAGACCAACGCAACGTACGCGGAAGGGAACCGAGTGACCTTAGCCCACTGCGCATTCGCCAAGCTCCTGGAGAACCAGGACAAGCTCAAGGAACTGGCAAAGCTCGGCCCCGCCGCCCAGGACCTGGAGGCGCTCAAGCCCCTGCTCAAAGGGATCGAGGGGTTCCAGTTCGAGCTTGAGCCGCAGGTCGTAATCAAGTTCCGGTGAGATTGTGACGGGGCAGGCTGTCGGCCGCGCACCCCGAAACCGCGCTCAGCGTTGCGGACGTTGGTGCAGGCAGTGCGTGGCTGTCTGGCGTAGCGCCGCGCTCGACGACTCGTTCGTGACGAGTCGCTCCAACGCGTGGAACGCGTCCTCTGTCCCGGCCTGCGCCAGCGCCTTGGCGGCGCGCCCCTCGATCGAGTACGGTGAGGTCGGCTCCGGCACGTAGCCGGCTGAGGCGTCGCCCTGCCGGTAGAGGACCTCGATGGCGAGCGGCACGGCACGCTCATCGCCCAGTTCGCCGAGTGCGTCGCTGACAGACCTGCCGAAGTACTCGTGGGGGTCGGCCGTGCTCCGGACCACGGTGCGATACGGCTCAAGCGCGTCCCTCAGGGCCGTGAACGCAGCATCGTCGTGGTAGCGGCTCAGCGCTCGCGCGGCCCTGCACCGCACGTTGAACCAGTCGGTGCGAGTGTGGCCCTTCCACCAACGCGCGTCGGGAGGCGCCAACGTGACGACCTCGATGAGCAGCGGCAGGCAACGTCGGTCACCGGACTCGCCAAGTTGGGCCGCGGCAGTGTATCGTGCGTACAGGTCCGGGTGCCGCAGCAGTTCGTCGGGAGCGAGGTCGGCAAGACGCCTGATCGCGTTGTGGCGCACGTACTCGCTGCGCGCCCCAAGCTTGTACTTGAGGCCGGTCACCTCGCCTCGCCGTGCCAGGTCGTAGGTGGGGGCCATGTGGTATCGCCGCGGTCCACACGCGAGGATGAGGGCCACGGTCAGGAGCGCGATTTCCAGACCGCCCAAGCGGCGGCGTGTTCGGCTCTGAAACGCGCCGGCCGGCGAGGCGAGACGGTGTGACTGCCACAGCCCGATCGCCATTCCCAGCAGCGCCAGCGGCCTCAGACAGATGGCGATACCGGTGTCGCCGATCCCTTCGGAGAGCCTTTGTGTGCACAGGTAGAGGCCGAGCCAACCCAAGAGGAGACCAAGCACGGCCCCGGCCGCGGCGCCACTCCTGGCATTCGGCTGGCGCCAGTTCATCCACTGTTCGGCCTACCGGCGCGTTGCGTTGGACCTCGGCACACTTCGGTGCGAGCGGCCGTCGGGCAGACTGCCTAACGCCTGGGCAAGCCCTTCATTCGCGGCCTGGCGCAGCAGCCTGCACGACCTCCCGTTTCGGGCGAGCCGGTACAGTGCTTCGAGGGCGTCCCTGCTGCCGATCTGTGCCAGTGCTTTCACAGCACTCCCTTCGACCGAGGGCAGTACCGTGGTATTGGGCACGTACCCCGTTGATACGTCGCCTCCACGGTAGAGGATATCGACCAGGGCCGGCACGGCACGGGCATCGCCGTACCTCCCCAGCGCGCCGACGACCGAGATCCCCAGCGACCTCTCCTCCGCGCGGACGGCCCGACGAAATGGCTCCACGGCAGTCAGCAGGGCGGTCAGAGCCCTGTCGTCGCGATATCCGCCAAGCGCATGCGCTGCACCTTGCTGGGCAACGACGCCGCGCATCCACGGCACCCCAAACGCGCTTGCGGCGGGCTCTCCCCGCGACAGCGTCCCGATGAGGAGAGGGAGCGCCCGTGGGTCGCCGCTTCTGGCGAGCTGCAGTGCCGCGCAGTAGCGGCCGTCTGGGCCGGGGTCGTTGAGCAGTTCCTCCGGTTCGAGTTCGGCGAGGTACTCGGTTGCGTGGCCGCGCACCACCCCGTCCCTCGCCCGCATCTTGTACCGGAGCCCCTTCCGGCTACTTCGTTCCGCCAATGCTCGGGTGCTGGTGACGTGGTAGTGCAGCGGCCCGCAGGTGAGCAGGACATCGGCGACCAACAGCGCTGCCGCAACCACGGACAGGCCCCAACCAGACAGACGCCGCTGCTGGCCGCCTCATGGACTGAAACGGTCGGAGTGCCACAATCCGGCTGCGCTGCCAAGCAAAGCAGCGCAGCAACCACGAGCCACGTCGCAACGGTCAGGGCCGGCAGGTAGCCCAGATCGAAGAATGTCTGCGGACACAGGAGGAGACTGGGCCAGCCGACCAACAAACCAAGGGCCGAGCCGGCGACCGCGCCCTCCCGGGCGCCCGGTCGATGTGCGCGGGCGTAGACCAGTGCGGCGAACCAGCCGCCGGCCGCGGCGCCAGATGGTCCGCCGGCAACGAGACTGACGAACGCCTCCGCGATGGCCGCGGAGGCGTCGCCTGAGTTGCTGAGTTCGGAGACCACCCCGCACATGACCACTGTCCCCGCCACCATACCCAGGAAGCAGCCCGCGAGAACCCCAAGCACCACACCCAGGGGAGGTCTCTCCCGCATCCCACAGCGCAGGAGCCGGACCAGCCCCCACGCTCCCGCGAGGGTTGCACCCAACAGGATCAGTGATATACCCGCGAAGGTTAAGAACACACCGAAGTGGAAGTTCGCGGAACTTCCCCGGCAGGCGTGCAGCAGACGTAGGACAGAGGGTATTCTCCCAGACGGAGCCGAAGTCGCACCGGGACTTCGGTGTGTTCTTAACCTTCGCGGGTATACGTGAATGCAGACTTGAGATTGCAGATTACAGATTGCGAAGACCGGCAGTGCGCCGACCGTGGCATTTTCATCCGGTGTGGTGCCCAACCAACGGGCGGGCATGAGTGATTCCTGCGGGCTTCGCTGTGTTCCGGTTGGGGGCAGCCACCGGAACACCCGGTTGGCCGCTTGTCTCCGTAGTTCGGCCCCGAGACCGCGGAGACCTTCGGCCCCGGGTTGGCAGGACCGCGTTCCCGTCGGCGCGCGGAGTTAGAGCGGAGATCTGTGCGGGACGGCGAACTCTCTGGGAGCGCACCGCTGCTCCGACGCAGGTGCACACAGTCGTCGGCTGCACCACCTGCCGCTTACAGAAAGGACCTTTCCGCATGAACCACTGGAACGTCTTCGACGCCAACTGCACTGTCGGTCGTCACCTGAAGCTGCAGGGCGGCGGCCCCCACACCGCTACGGATCTGCTCGACGAAATGGACCACCACGGCATCGCCGAGGCGTTGGTGCTGGACTGCCTAAGTCGGGAGCACCATCCCGCCGACGGCAACCAGCGCGTCCTTCAAGTCACCTCCGGCAGTCCCCGCCTGCACCCCGCGTGGTCGGCGTTGCCGCACGCCGGGAAAGACGAACAGCCGCCGCCCGAGGAGTTCCTCGAGCAGATGCGGGAGCACCGTGTCGGCGCGCTCTTCCTGTTCCCGCAGCAGTACCGGTTCCGTCTGTCAGACTGGTGCGTGGATGCGTTCCTGGAGCCGTTGGCGGCGGCGCGCGTGCCTGTGTTCGTGAACCACGATGAGATCGGGCCGCAGGGCGTCGGGATCGACAGTACCGATTGGGATCAGGTTGTGGGGCTTTGCCGACGCTGGCCGCAACTGCCGGTGATCGTCAGCGAGCACCGTATTCGCCGTACGAACAGGCAGGTCTACAGGGCGCTGGACGCTTGTGAGAACCTGCGGCTGGAGTTGAGCGGGCTGTGGTTGCATCGCGCGATCGAGTACCTGACGGCGAATTGGGGGGCGCACCGGCTGCTCTTCGGCTCGAACTGGCCGCACCTGAACCAGGCATGTACGTTGGCGACGCTGACCATGGCGGACCTGCCCGCCGAAGACAAGCGCCGGCTGGCCGGCGACAATCTCCGAGAGCTGATCCGGTGGTGCGCGCCAGCGCACCCGGAAGTCGAGCTGCCTCCGCCGGCGGACGAGTTTGTCGCGGTAGCCCGCAGCGGCAAGCGGCCGCCCGAGGTGGTCTTCCAGGACTGCCACGGGCACATGGGCGGTCGAGCGAGTCACTACCACTTGCCGAACTGCAGCCTGGACGGCATCGTCGGCGACATGGATCGCCATGGCGTGGAGAAGGTGTGCATCTTCAGTTTTTCGGTGGTGTTCAGCGACGAGCAGTTCGGAAACGACCTCGTCGCCGACGCCGTCCGGCGCCACCCCGACCGGTTCCACGGTTTTGCCGCCCTGAATCCGCACCGCGGCAAGGAGGAGATGCTGCGGGAACTGGCGCGCTGCCAGGCACTGGGGCTGCGCGGCGTCAAGCTCATCCCGCACTACCAGGGCTTTCCCGAAGAGCACCCGCTGATCGACGTGCCTTGCCAGTGGGCGCACGACCACAAGCAGCTCATCCTCAACCACCACTGGGGCTCCGCCCAGCAGGTGAAACGCTTGGTGACGACCTATCCGGACGCCTGCTTCGTTACTGGACATGCCACCTCAGCGTACGCTGAGGTGATGAAGCAACACCGCAATCTTTACGTCTGCTCCTGCCCCGTCCACACGCCGCGCGCGTGTGAGGGCTTGGTGGAGGCGTTCGGGGCGGACCGGCTGATGTTCGGGTCCGACTTGCAGGATCTGCCCATCCCGTGGGGGCTGGGCCCCATACTTTTCGCCCGCCTGTCGCCTGAGGAGAAGCGGCTGGTTCTGGGTGGCAACCTGGAGCGCGTGCTGAGCGAGTACAGCCGCGCGTAGGGTTCCGCGCCTCGGGCGCGGCCCCCAATTGACCGTCGATAGGGGCTTGAGATACAATCGCCGTAAAGGCGAACGGGGACGGATGCTCCCTACTCCCGCGGCTCCCACAAGGGTCGAGACGGGGCAGTAGACACGGCAAGATCCGGTTCCTGTGACCCTCTCCCCACCTGTTCCGTGCTTCGTCGGCCGTGCCGGCGAACGCGGCCTGGGTACCAGAGGGCTCGCCAAGTGCTCTGGAGAAAGCGGTCAGCATGCGCGTCTACAACACCCTGACAAAGCAGAAGGAAGACCTCCAGCCCCGCGAACCGGGCAAAGTGTCGATGTATGTGTGCGGCGTCACCCCGTACGACTACCTCCACATTGGGCACGCGCGGACGTTCATTGTCTACGACATGATCCGGCGCTACCTGGAGCATGCCGGCTACGAGGTCTACCACCTGGAGAACATCACCGATGTCGAGGACAAGATCATCGACCGGGCGAGCCAGACCGGCGAGGAGCCGCTGAAGCTGGCCGAGCGGTTTGCTCGCGAGGCAGCCCGGGACACCGAGGCGCTCGGCCTCCTGAAGCCGCACGTCAGGCCCAAGGTGTCAGATCATATCGCCGAGATCATCGAGCTGATCGAGCGCCTCCTCCAAGCCGGGGCCGCGTATGAAGCTGCAGGCAGCGTCTACTTCGACGTCAGCGAGTTCAGTCGGTACGGGCAGCTTTCCGGTCGCTCGCTGGACGATCTCCCGGTGGAGCGCATTGAGCACCTGGAGGAGAAAACCGACCCCAAAGACTTCGCCCTGTGGAAGAAGGCCAAGGAAGGCGAACCGGCGTGGGAGAGCCCGTGGGGGCAGGGCCGGCCGGGCTGGCACATCGAGTGTTCCGCGATGTCGACCAAGTACCTCGGCCCCGGATTCGACGTCCACGGCGGGGCCCGCGAACTGATCTTCCCGCACCATGAGAACGAGCTGGCGCAGTCCGAAGCCGGCACCGGCGTGCACCCGTTTGTCCGCTACTGGCTACACAGTGGCGTGCTCAACGTGGGCGGTGAGAAGATGTCCAAGTCGCTGGGCAACTTCATCACCGTGCGCGACATGCTGAAGCGGACGACGCCTCAGGTGCTGCGGATGCTGTTCCTGACCGCGCACTACCGCAGTCCGCTGGACTTCACCGACGGGTGCCTCCAACAGGCGACGGCGGCACTCCAGCGGGTGCAAGCCGCGCTCCGCGAAGCGACTCGCAGACTGGATCAGGCCGCGCCGGGCGACGAGGTGTCAAGCTCTGAACTGACGGATGCAGTCGAGTCAGCGCGAGACCAGTTCGAGGCGGCCATGCAGGACGACCTGAACACCGCCCAGGCCATTGCCGGGCTGTTCGACCTGGTGACTGAGCTGAACCGGCTCACGACCGCCCTGCCGGAACCGACACCCGCCGCCGCTGTGCCGACGATCGCCGCCGCCCGAGATACGCTGGTTGAGCTGTTCGGCGTGTTGGGGTTTGCCGACCTGGACGAAGAGCTGTACGGCGGCAGCCTGGCGGAGGAATTGGTCGAGCTGCTGACAGAGTACCGACGGGAGTCCCGTCAGCAGAAGAACTACCAGTTCGCAGACAGGATTCGCGATGATCTGCGCGGCCTCGGCGTCGCCTTGGAGGACCACTCGCAGGGCACGTCCTGGCATTTTGACCCCGCGCTGCGGGGATAGGCGTTCATTCACAGGAGTGGCTGCAGACCCCGATGTTCCCTCGACTACCCGGCTGGGCGCGCGCCCCCCAAGGGAGGCGCGTGATCGTTGGCGTTTCGGCCACTCTATTCGTGTTGGCAGGCATTGGCGCCGGCTACGTCTCCCTGCGGTTCCCTCGTGAGGGCCTGATTCAGCGCGACGTGCTCTTGGAGGGCCGCCCCGTCGGCGGGCTTACGCGTGAGGCGGCGCGGCTGGTCGTCGAGGAAGAGACTACCCGAGCGCTGGCGAAGGAGGTTCGTCTCGCCGCCCATGGGCAGGAGTGGTCCTTCACCTGCAGGCAACTGGGGGCCTCGCCGCAGCTCGAAGAGGTCCTCGGGCGGGCGTACCGAGTAGGGCGTACCGGCTCGTGGTTTGAACGGGCGAGGATGGCTGTGGCCCCACACCCTCAGCCGCGCGACCTCCGGACCCGATACGTCTTCGACGAGGGTGCTCTCACTGCGATTCTGAAGCAACTCAAGGATCAGGTCCGCACCCCGTGCCAGGACGCCTACGCGGAACTGCGCGACGGTGTGATCCGCGTCGAGCCGGGCAAGTGGGGAGAGAGCCTCGATGTGGACAACAGCCGGCAAAAGGTGATGGAGTCCATCGCGAACCCTCGCGAGGCAGGCAAGGTGGACCTGGTGCTCAAGAGCGAGAAGCCGGGGATCTCGTACGAGGACTTGAAGCACCTCGACTGCGTCCTGGTTGAGTACGCCACGACGTACAACTCGAGCAAGGTGAACCGGACGCACAACCTGCGGGTGGCCGGCTCATTCCTCGACAAGGTGCTGCTGCGCGCCGGGGTGACGTTCTCGTACAACGACATAGTCGGCCCGCGGCTCGAGTGCAAGGGCTACCGCCCGGCGGCGATCTTCGCCAACGGCGACGTCGTCGACGACATCGGCGGCGGGGTGTGCCAGGTAGCCAGCACGATGTACAACGTCGCGCTGTTGGCGGGGCTGAAGATCGTCCAACGGCGACCCCACAGTCGCCCCGTCGACTACTGCCCCCCCGGGCGGGACGCCACGGTCTATTTCGGTCAGACCGATCTTCGGTTCCGCAACAACACGGCGCTGCCCCTCTACTTCCGGACCAGTGTCGGCAGTGGCCGGGTCCGGGTGATGGCGCTGGGCAATCGCTCGCAGAGAGTGCAGGTTGAGTTGACCCCCGTCGACCGCGAGGTGATCCCCTACAAGGTCGTCGAGCTGGAGGACAGAAGTCTGTCGGCTGGGCAGAGAGTGGAAGACGAGAGCGGCCGCGACGGCTTGCGCTTGGGGTACCGGCGCCTCATCAAGCAGGGCGGGGAAACGGTCGTTGAAGAACTCATCTCCCGGGACTATTTCAAACCGCAGGACCGGATCGTCCGAGTGGGTGTAGGCGCCGAGCCGCCCGGGAAGGTCGAGCCGCCTGCCGCTGCCAAGGCCGACCCGCAGAAGGCGTCGCCCCGACCGAGCGGCACTGCGCCGTCAGTGCGGCCGCAGTCGCCCCGGATTGAAGATCTTGCCGGCCAGTGAGCCGGAGCGGACAACGCGGACCCGGGCGTAAACGCCCATTGGAAGACGAAAATTGCCGGTGTTCTTGACCCCCGGTATTGGTTGGATTACAATCCTGCCCCGGTTGTTATAAGCCGCCTTCTGTTGAGTTGGAAAGCCCGCTCAACGGTTATCTGAAGCGCGTTATTGACGATGGCATGTCCAATCCATCTCCCAACGTCGCCGCCGCCTCACTCATTCGCCGCCCTCTTCGCAGTCCGTCTTGTCGCCCGAGAGAGCGTTGGGTCTCTACGGGATTCGGGTTCCCGTTGTTGGATTGATCCTGGGAGTGTCGGCTCCCCCCGAGTAGGTTGCAGAGCTTGCCACCTCTGAACGCTCACCAACTGCTACTCCCCAGACACTTCCGTCGGCTGCGCCCAGCCGACCTCGGAGCAAGCCACCTTGCTGGCGGTCACGGTGGCGGGTCCCGCCCCTCTTCTCCCCGAGTCCAGCAGTTCCCGTCCCCGCTGACGACTCGCTTAGCCTCCCCGGCAAGGAAGGGCAGCGCTGCCATGGTTCAGTTCCTTGACCTCACCGAGCCCCACAATCTGTCAGGTGCGGAGGGATGTCGATGACGGCCATAGAAGCACCGGCGAAATCGTTTGAGTTCTGCGACATGCTGGACGAGCAGGTGGTGCTGTACGCCCGGAGAGGCAGCGGCCCGGCGACGGAGTACCTGCTGAACAAGTACCGCGACTTCGTGGAAGGCAAGGCCCGGTCGTTCTTCCTGGTTGGCGCCGATCACGATGACATTGTCCAAGAGGGGATGATCGGTCTCTTCAAGGCCATCCGGGACTTCCGCCACGACAAGCTGTCGCAGTTCCGCTCCTTCGCTGAGTTGTGCGTCACGCGTCAGATCATCACGGCGATCAAGACCGCGACGCGGCAGAAGCATGTGCCCCTGAACTCCTACGTTTCCTTGAACGCCCCGGTCTACGACGAGGACTCCGACAAGACGCTCCTGGACATCATGAAGGAGACCAAGGTCACCGATCCCGAATCGGTGCTCATGGATCGGCAGGCCTCCAAGGAGATCATCTCGCGGATCCGGCAGGAGCTGAGCGACCTGGAGTGCACGGTGTTGCGCTACCACGTGCAGGGGAGGTCCTACCACGAGATTGCGTACGAACTGAACCGCGAAGTGAAGTCCATCGACAACGCCCTGCAGCGCGCCAAACGCAAGCTCGCCAGAGCTATCGGGCTAGCCTTCAAGGAGCGGCGCTGCTTCGCCAGCAGCGGCCGCATTCCGAGCTGAACTCCGTCCTCGGCTGCTTTGAGCTTCCCGCGGCGGCGCCAGCCGGCTATAATAGGGACTGTTCACGTGAAGCCGGCGTAGCTCAGTTGGTAGAGCCACTGATTTGTAATCAGTAGGTCGTCCGTTCAAGTCGGATCGCCGGCTCCATTCCCTTCCTCCCTCCAGGGGCGGGAGGCGGCTCTGTCGCCGGGCCGTTCCCTCTTGCCTTCACGCGGGTTTTGGGGCACACTTCTATTTCTCCCGCCAGCGTGGGAGTCCCGTTCTTTTCCAGCTTGTAGACCTACTGTCGCCACGCCGTGCGTTCGGATCGCGCACCTGCGGTCCTGCTATAGACTGCTGGTCCCTCCAGGATTTCCCACCCGCAGTAGCGGATCGGTACTGGCTTTGAGCAGCTCGGCGCTGGCGGCACCCCTGTGGAGGGGTGGCCGAGTGGCTAAAGGCGGCAGACTGTAAATCTGTTGGGTTATCCCTACGGAGGTTCGAATCCTCCCCCCTCCACCACTTGTTCTACTGCCTCGCGTGGCTGCCCCGGCGTTAGCGAGGGAGGCGTTCCTTCCGGGGCCTGGAGCCCATGTAGCTCAGTCGGTAGAGCGCGTCCTTGGTAAGGACGAGGTCACCGGTTCAATCCCGGTCGTGGGCTCCATTCCTGTTTCGGGGTAAGTGCGTCCAGCACACCTCCGAAGAGCCGGCAACCGCGTGGCATCCGCTTAGCCACGAGGTCTCGCGGCGCGGCTGCCCGCTCTTCGGACACGTTTCCAGGAGGTAATGGTTCGAGATGGGCAAGCAGCAGTTTTCAAGAGACAAGTTACACGTGAACGTGGGCACCATCGGCCACGTGGATCACGGCAAGAGCACGCTGACCAGCGCG
>PEVN01000525.1 GCA_002779825.1 Armatimonadetes bacterium CG06_land_8_20_14_3_00_66_21
GAATTGCAGCGCCGCCTGGCCGGCACCTTGAGCGGCGGCGAGCAGCAGATGGTCTCACTGGCCAGAGCGCTGATGACCAACCCGTCGCTGCTCCTGGTCGATGAGCCGTCTCTCGGTCTGGGACCGGGTGCCGCGCAGTCGGCGCTCCACCATCTTCAGACCCTCTCGCGCGAGACGGGTACCGCCCTGCTCCTCGTGGAACAGAACGTGACCCACGCCCTGCGGCTGGCGAATCGTGTGGCGGTTCTGGTGCTGGGACGGGTCGTTCTGGAGGCGGAGGCGGCGGAGCTGTCGGAGGAGGACGTGAAGAGGGCCTTCTTCGGATAGGGTCGGTTGGCGTGGGCGTGGCGAGCGCCTGCGAGAGGACTTTGGTCGCCTCCAGCCGCTGTCGCGCGGGTGTTGCGCGAGCTTGCCGAGGTTCAGGGAGCTGAGACGGACCTACTCCAACCCGTGGTCCACTACCTCCGCGAGTTCCTGCGGCTGTGGAGCGAGGCAGACCGGGCGTTCTTCGGCGCGTCGGGGGAGCGGGCGCAGCGGGAGCGAGGGGAGAAGGTGGGGGACATTCAGGCGATTGGGGTATGCAGTTGACTCTCGTGCGCTTCGTGTGTGCGCTCGACGGCCGCCCCGAAGGGGCAGAACGAGAGTAGCCCAATGGCTTCAGCCTTGGGACAGCCCGGCGACAACAGGAGCCGCAGTCCTGAAAGGACGACTGACGCCGTTCGCCTGCAGTATCAGCCGTCCTTTCAGGACTCTACGTTGATTGGTACCGAGTGGTCCCAAGGCTGAAGCCATTGGGCTATTCTCAATCGTCCCGTTGGGACTGAGCGATGCCGTAGCGAGAGTCAACTGCATACCCCCATCAGGCGATTGTGCTGGTCACCACGCCGGAGGTGTTCGAGGGAACGCAGGAACAGTTCCACTCGCTGTCCTACAACGACCACGATCCGGGGCGCGCGCCGCAGTCGGGGGCGAAGCTGAAGCCGCGGGCGCCGATGCGTGAAGCGTTGCGCGAGTTGCTGCCGCCGCAATGGGCGCCGATTGCGAAAGGCAGAACGGAAGTGCCGCTGTACTGGTGCCTGGTGGACCGAACGGCGCTGCTGCCGACGTTTCAGCGGGTGGCGGAAATGCTGTTAGCGGTGCGCTCGACCGGGGCATTAGGCAAGGAAGTGTGGATCAACCTGACCGGCGGAAACAATGTCATCAACCTGGCGTTGCAGTTGGCGGCAACGCTGACCGGCCAGCCCGCCCGGTTCTACTACGTCCAGGCTGCCGACCGCGCCGAGGAGAGCTGCCTGCGCTATCCGTGCGAAGAAGGCTACTGGGTGGACTTGCCGCTGCTGCCCGTCCCGACCAGTAGGGGATTCGGGGGATTTGGGATTGGCGATTTTGGATCTTGGATTGAAGGGCGAGGACCGCGGCTGCGTGGCGGTGGAGGGCAATCGGCAATCCGCAATCCAAAACCGGCAATGGGGACGCCCGTGCCTACTCGCCGCCCGTCGCAAAGTGCATGATTCGTTCCTGCGTCGCTTCCTTGCGGTCCAGCGTGGCGGCGAGGCGGCCCTCGTGCATGACGAGGATTCGGTCGCTAATCTTCAGGACCTCCGGGAGTTCGGAGGAGATCATCAGGATGGCGACGCCGCGGTCGGCCAGGTCGCGGATGAGCTGGTGTATTTCGGCTTTGGCGCCGACGTCGACGCCCCTCGTTGGCTCGTCGAACATGAGCAGCCGGCATTCCGACAGGAGCCACTTGGCCAGGACGACCTTCTGCTGATTGCCGCCGCTGAGGTTCTGGACGGTCTGCTCGATGCTGGGCGTGCGGATGGAGAGGGCGTCGACCAGCCGCTGGGTCTCGCTTCGCTCCTCGCAGCCGCGGACGAAGCCGAAGGTGCAGAACTTCGCCAGGCTGCTGAGGGTGGAGTTTTCGCGCACGTTCATGCCGAGGACGAGGCCCTGGAGCTTGCGGTCCTCCGGCACCAGGCCGATGCCGATGCGGACAGCGTCCTGTGGGGACGAGACGCGGACGTCTTCGCCGGCCAACGCGACGCGGCCGGACTCGACGGGGTCGGCGCCGAACAGCGCGCGCGCCAGTTCGGTCCTCCCCGCCCCCACCAGCCCGGTAAGCCCGACGACTTCGCCGCGGTTCAGGTGGAAAGTGATGTCCCGCAAAACGCCGGCGCACAGGCTGTCAACGGTCAGCGTCGGCGCCCCGATCTCCTTGGCGGGGAGGGTGGCGGTCTCATCCACCTCGCGCCCGACCATCCAGCGGATCAGATCAGCCCTGGTCGCGCCGGTCACGTCTGCCGTCTGCACATGCTGCCCGTCGCGGAGGACGGTGACGCGGTCGGCGATCTCGAAGATCTCCTCCAAGCGGTGGGAGATGTAGACTACGCTCACGCCGGTGGCCTTGAGCCCGCGGATCAGCTCGAAGAGGCGCTCCAACTCGCGGTCGGTCAGCGCCGAGGAGGGCTCGTCCATGACCAGCACGGAGGCGTTGGTGGAGAGCGCCTTCGCAATCTCGACGATCTGCTGATGGGCGACGCTCAGTCGGTCCACGGGCGTCCGCACCTCGAGGGGTACGCCCACTCGCGCCAGCACTTGCTCCGCGTCCTGGAAGAGCTGCTTCCAGCGCATGACGCCGGCCGCGCCCGTCGGCTCGCGGCCGAGGAAGATGTTCTCGGCGACGCTGAGCGCCGGCACCAGGTTGAACTCCTGGTAGATGACGCTGATCCCCAAACGCTGCGCATCCAGCGGCGACTGAATGCGAACCGGCTTCCCACCGAGGTGGATTTCACCCGAGTCGGCCGGTTGCGCGCCGGCGAGAATCTTCATCAGCGTTGACTTCCCAGCGCCGTTCTCCCCCAACAGCGCATGGACTTCCCCGCGCCGGACGCCAAACGTCACACCATCCAGCGCCTGGACGCCGGGGAAGGACTTGGAGATGCCGATCATCTCAACAGCGAGAGGGGCCTCGGGTTGGGAGGTGGGCACTTGAGGGGGCTCCTGAGGGGACAAGTGTTGGGTGTTGGGTGTTGGGTGTTGGGTGTCACGTGTCACGTGTCGGAGGGCGAGTGTGAGGGTAGCGCCTTCGCCAGCGCGCTCGCAGCTCCGCCTTCGGCGGGTCCTTGGTCGCGCGCCTTCGAGCTACTACTGCATCGCCCCGACCTCCGCCTCGAACTCAGCGATGGCCTCTGAACCGTCCAGCACACCGATCTCCAGCTCGTACTCGCGGACCTCGCCGGGTTCGAGGAACTGCAGGCGGCCGGCTTCGCGCTCGGCGGCGCGGCCCAGGGGCAGGCAGTTACCGGGCTCCATGCCGCAGACGTAGGTGCCGGCGCCGTTCATCTTCCACTGGGTGTAGCAGGGCAACCGGTCTTTCTTCCACCGGACGTAGAAGCCGAAGCCACCGTCGCATTGGCGATTGACCAACGCGGTTTGGGTGCAGCCGTCTGCGTCGGTCTTCAGGTCGTAGAAGTAGACGCGCTCCGCGAAGCCCGGTGTCGGTGCCTGCATCTGCTTCGCCTGGTTCTTGCCTACCTCCCCGTCAGCGTCGCGCGCCTGCCATGAGTTTGCCGGCGCAAGCAACTCGGTGCCGTCGTCAAGGGCGGGCCAGCCGCCGTTTATGTGATACAGAATCATGTGTGGCTGCGTGTCCCAGCCGCAGTTCTCGACGCGGTCCTGGAGGCGGAACCGGCTCTCGCCCAGCTTCGCGGTGATCCGGCGGGTCTGGACCAAGTGCGGGCCGAACACACACGCCTCCCGGAGCTTGCCCTGCGCCCACATGACGTAGTCGTCGCCCTGCCACTCGCCGTCGACGTAGAGGCTCTCCGCCGGCGTGTACGACACGCGCCCATGCAGACCCAGCTCCTGCCCCTCGTCTTCGCCCGGGGCGCCCGCATAGGTGAGCCCGCAGGTGGCGACCAGTCCGCCGTAGAAGCCTCGCAGCCACCCAAGCCCGTCCGGCTCGAAGTAGGCGGCGTGCGTGTCGCCGGTCTGGGACTTCCATCCCAGCGCCTTGCCGCAGAACTCGGCGTTGGAGACATCCATCCCGCGCCCTGCCAGCACCGTGAAGTCGAAGCCGGTACCGGTCCGGAAGCGGACCGCCTCGACACCGGCTTCCCGGCCGTCGGCCAGCACCGCGCGGCTGACGCCGGCGACCTGCGACAGGTCGCCAACGCGCTGCAGGATCTGTTCGCGAGTCATCTCTCTGCCGTAGAGCGTTCCCATGGTGAGTTCACCCTTTCGTGCGGGTACGGTGACAACAGCTTCATGGAGGAGAACGCCAATCGGAGTCCGGCGTCCAGCACAGCTTGCTGAACCTCCGGTCGAACCCGATAGCAGAAGCACACCGGGAAGACCTCGCCCTCCAGGTGCTTCCGAGCCCGCTCCACCTTCTTGACGAAGCGGCTCACCTCTCTCTCCGTGAGGTTGAACTTGGCTTCGCCGACGATCCAGACGATCTCGCCGGGCTTCGTCGGGTCCTGCGCCTGTCCGAAGACGTCGACCTCCTCGGGTTCACCGCCCCATGTCTGCCACTGCCGTCCCAGTTGGGGAATCTTCCAGCCGAGGTCACTGGTCAGGATGGCGTACAACACGCCGGCCGCCGTGTCCTTGATATCGCCGCCGAACCGATCGCTCAGCCCGCCGACTTGCTTCTGCAACTGCTCGATGGCATAGGACAGCTTCCCAAGCGCCTGTTCCGTGCGCTCCTGGGCCTGCGCAAGCTCTGCCACGCGCTCCTCGGTGCGCTGCTGTGCCTCCGCCAGCCGCTCGATGGCGGCCTCCACGCGATCCAGGCGTTGCTCGGTGCGCTGCTGGGCCTCGGCGAGGCGCTCGATGGCGGCCTCCACGCGATCCAAGCGTTGCTCGGACCGCTGCTGCGCTTGGGTGAGCTGCTCAATGGCGGACTCCACCCGATCCAGCCGCCGCAGTGCGCTGTGGTGCGACACGGTCAGGTCGCGCACAGCTTGTTTCAGGTCAGCGAAGTCCTCGCGGGGGATCCACAGACCGGAGTTCTCGAAGACCTGCTCCAGCACCTCCGCCTGTCTGGGCTCGAACGTGCTGCGTAGCAGCTCGGCTCTCGGTTCCCACGATCGTACTCCTTCCGCGACCATCGGTAGCACCACCTTTCGTCTTGTGCAGGTTCGCGCCCCCAGAAGCACAGCATACCTCAACTCAGGCGCCGCGCCTACCTCGGCTTCGCGAACACCTCAGTGACCCAGAAGTCGCCCTGGCCGTTGCTGGCGACGCCGATGCCCAAGTGGGTCAGTCCTTCACGCAAGATGTTCGCCCGGTGGTGGGAGCTCTGCATCAGGTCTGCGTGAGTACCGCGGATGTTGCTCTCGTTCAGTGACGGGCGAGAGCCCCAGCGGCGGGCGACGTTCTCGGCGATCGTCTGCGGCTTGCGGGTCTCGTAGAGCATGTAGCGGTCCAGCGGCTCGCGCCGGC
>PEVN01000461.1:0-5908 GCA_002779825.1 Armatimonadetes bacterium CG06_land_8_20_14_3_00_66_21
CATAGACACCACCTGCCGCTGAGAGCGACTTCGACGTAGGCGCCGGGCGCGCCCTTCCGTGACACGTCTGCGTCGCACCGCGCCGCCTGCCAAACCGCTTCGTCCATTACTCTTCGAGGCCGACGTCGTCTTCGCCCCACCGCCCCCCTCTTCCGCGCCAACACCTGCGGGTCGCGGCTCATTGCGCGCCCGGAGCGAATCGGGTATTCTGCCTTGCGGCGCTTGGGTATGAGTGATGTCCAATGGAGGCCTGATGGCGAAGCGAACTGCGAGCAAGAACGACACGGGAGCCAACGTCGGCTATGAAGCCCAGCTCTGGCAGATGGCCGATGCGCTGCGGGGGAGCATGGATGCGGCCGAGTACAAGCATGTCTGCCTCGGTCTGCTGTTCCTCAAGTACATCTCCGACGCCTTCGAGGAGCAGCACGCGAAGCTTGAAGCGGAGAAGGCACAAGGCGCGGACCCCGAGGACCCGGACGAGTACCGCGCGCTGAGCATCTTCTGGGTTCCGCCGGAGGCGCGGTGGGTGCACCTCAAGGCGCAGGCGAAGCAATCCACCATCGGGCAGCTTGTGGATGACGCCATGTCCGGCATCGAGCGCGACAACCCGGCGCTCAAGGGCGTGCTGCCCAAGGACTACGCCCGCCCCGCGCTCGACAAACAGCGGCTCGGCCAGCTCATCGACCTCATCAGCAACATCCGCGTCGGCGACGCCGAGGCGCGGTCGCGGGACGTGCTCGGCCGGGTCTACGAGTACTTCCTGTCGCAGTTCGCGAGCGCCGAGGGCAAGAAGGGCGGCGAGTTCTACACCCCGCGCTGCATCGTGCGGCTGCTGGTCGAGATGCTCGAGCCCTACCGCGGCCGCGTGTACGACCCCTGCTGCGGCTCCTCCGGCATGTTCGTGCAGTCGCTGGAGTTCCTCCGCGCCCACGCGACAGCGAACGGCAATGGAGGGAAGGCGAAAGCCGACCTCAGCATCTACGGTCAGGAGTCAAACTACACGACCTGGCGGCTGGCCAAGATGAACCTCGCCATCCGCGGCATCGACGGACAGATCGCCCACGGCGACACGTTCCACAACGACCGCCACGCCGACCTGAAGGCCGACTTCATCCTCGCCAATCCGCCCTTCAACATCTCTGACTGGGGCGGCGAGCGCCTGCGCGACGACAAGCGCTGGCACTACGGCGTGCCGCCCGCGGGCAACGCCAACTTCGCCTGGGTCCAGCACATTGTCCACCACCTCGCGCCCGCGGGCGTGGCCGGCTTCGTCTTAGCCAACGGCTCGATGTCGTCCAACCAGTCGGGCGAGGGCGAGATCCGCAAGTCGCTGATCGAGGCCGACCTCGTGGACTGCATGGTCGCGCTGCCGGGCCAGCTCTTCTACTCGACGCCGATCCCCGCGTGCCTGTGGTTTCTCGCGCGCGACAAGACCGGGAGGGCGAGCGTCCCCGCGAGCCGCGCCTTTCGTGACCGCCGCGGCCACGTGCTGTTCATCGACGCCCGCAAGCTCGGCCGCATGGTGGACCGCACCCACCGTGAGCTGACCGACGAGGACCTCGCCCGCATTGCCGACACCTACCACGCCTGGCGCGGCAACCCCGTGGCACAGGTTTTCAACCTGTGGCCCTACGAAGACGTACCCGGCTTCTGCAAATCCGCCACCCTCGCCGACATCCGCTCCCACGGCCACATCCTCACCCCCGGCCGCTACGTCGGCGCCGAGGCGCAGGAGGACGACGGCGAGCCGTTCGAGGCGAAGATGCAACGGCTCACCGCGACGCTGCGCGAGCAGCAGGCCGAGGCCGCGAAGCTCGATGCCGCCATCGCCGCCAACCTGAGGGAGCTTGGGTATGGCGAATGAGAACCGGCGCAATCTCCCTGCCTCGCCGCAGGGACAGGTCCTGATCTACCGGGACGGGGCGCTCAACCTCCAGGTCCGGCTCGACGGGCAGACGGTCTGGCTAACACAGGCTGGCATGGCCGAGCTGTTCCAGACCACGCCGCAGAACATCACCCTTCACCTCAAGGGCATCTACGACGAGGGCGAGTTGACGGAGGCGGCAACTTGTAAGGAATCCTTACAAGTTCGGACAGGCGGACCTTCAAGCGCGGGGCCGGCGGCCGATGCACATGCGGGACTGGATCGCGAAGCTGGATGACTTCCTGCGCCTCAGCGGCTGGAGACGGCGCAGCCCACCAGCGACTTCGACAAGGCGGTCGAGAAGATGAAGCAACTTGAACCCCGGCCACCCCGATCACGAAAGAAGGAGTGCCCATGACTGCAACGAAGGGGTTTCCGCACAGGCCGAAGGAGTTGGCGTATGGCAGGTAAACGCAATATCGGCACCACCACCGGGGAACGGCTGGCGCGGGGACGGACGCGGGAGAAGGCGCGGTTCCCGGCAGTGCCCCCACTTGCAGGATTACCGGGCGGGTACGCCGAGCTTCTGAGCGAGATCAAAGGGCGCATCGGCGAGGCGCGGTTGCGGACCGTGCTGGCCGCCAATGCCGCCATGGTGCTGCTCTACTGGGACATCGGCAAGACCATCCTCGACCGCCAGTCTGCGGAAGGCTGGGGCGCCAGGGTGATTGACCGGCTCTCCGCCGACCTGCGCGCCGCCTTCCCGGACATGAAAGGACTGTCTCCCCGCAACCTGAAATACATGCGGGCCTTCGCCGCCGCGTGGCCCGACCCGGCAATTGTGCAACGGGTCGTTGCACAATTGCCCTGGCGCCAAAACATCGCCCTCCTCGAACGGCTCAACGACGAGAAGACGCGCCTCTGGTACGCCGGGGAAGCCCTTCGGCATGGGTGGTCTCAGCCAATCCTCTGTATGCAGATCGAGCGCCGGGTCCACAGCCGCCAGGGCAAGGCCATCACCAATTTCCCCGCCACTCTCCCGCCGGAAGATTCCAACATGGCGGCGCAGGTTTTCAAAGATCCGTATCTCTTCGACTTCCTCGGCACCGCCGATCCCCGGCGGGAGCATGAGGTCGAGCAGGCGCTCGTGGATCACATCCAGCGTTTCCTGCTGGAGCTTGGCACCGGCTTTGCTTTCGTCGGCCGCCAGGTGCTGTTGGAGGTGGGCGACCAGGACTTCCACCTCGACCTGCTCTTCTATCACCTGAAGCTTCGCTGTTTCGTCGTCGTCGAGCTTAAGGCCGTGGCATTCGATCCTTCCTTCATCGGGCAACTCAACTTCTACCTCTCCGCCGTGGATGATCTCCTGCGCCACGCCGACGACAAACCCACGATCGGGCTGCTCCTCTGCCGCTCGAAGAACAAGCTGGTCGTCGAGTATGCTCTGCGGGATTTGCGGAAGCCGATTGGCGTGGCGGAATGGGAAACCCAGATCGTCCGCTCCCTGCCGCCGGAGTTCCGAGGCAGCCTGCCCACCGTTGAAGAGCTGGAGGCGGAACTGGCGGGAGAGGCCGAGGGGGCGGAAGACGAATGATGCGAGAGAAAAGGAAGGAGCTGGGGTATGGAGACTGAGCTTTGCGCGCTGGCACCGGCGGATTGGCGAGTCAGGTCGGTCGACGATGTCTGCCTCTGCGTCACCAGCGGCGGTACGCCGAGCCGGCGTGATTCGGCGTACTACGCAGCAGGCAACTGGCCATGGGTCAAGACTCAAGAGCTGCAAGATGGGTGGCTCGATGACACCGAGGAGCATATCACCGACGAAGCTGTCGCCTCCTCGTCAGCAAAAGTGCTCCCCGAAAAGACGGTGCTTGTCGCCATGTACGGAGCCACGGTTGGCCAGCTCGGGTTGCTGCGACGACCCATGACCTGCAACCAGGCGTGCAGCGCATTGATCGTGGACCCAGCCAAGGCCGACTTTCGGTACTTGTTCTTCCAACTGCTGCATTCCCGGTCGCAGCTCAAGGGACTTGCAACGGGCGCGGCCCAGCAGAACCTCAGCGGCGTCCTTATCAAGTCACTTCGCTTTCCGTTTCCTCCGCTCCCCGAACAACGTGCCATCGCCCACATCCTCGGCACCCTCGACGACAGGATCGAGCTGAACCGGCGGATGAACGAGACGCTGGAGGCGATGGCGCGGGCGCTCTTCAAGTCGTGGTTCGTGGACTTCGACCCCGTCCGCGCCAAAGCCGAAGGCCGCGACCCCGGCCTGCCGTGCGACTTCGCCGCGCTGTTTCCGGATCGGTTTCAGGGGTCGGAGTTGGGGGGGGTGCCGGAGGGGTGGGAGGTTGGCAGGGCGGGTGACCTCGTATTGCTTGGCGGCGAGAAGTTGAACCCGTCGCAGTTCCCGGACGAGGTGTTTGACCACTTCAGCATTCCGGCGTACGATGAAGGCCGAACGCCGAAGGCCGAGCGCGGTGAGGACATCAAGAGCGCGAAGTCAATGGTGCTCGCTGAGTCCGTTCTGCTGTCGAGGCTCAACCCGAGATTCCCGCGCGTCTGGCTGCCTTCGCTGGCGGGAAGGCGGCGTGCGATATGCTCGACCGAGTTCCTTGTCTGCGTTCCAGGACAGCCCGTGACTCGGGAATACCTCTACAGTCTCTTCACGAGCCAGGAGTTCGCAGCGGAGTTCGCTACGTTCGTCACGGGAACGTCCGGCAGCCATCAGCGCGTGAAGCAGGAGAGCCTGTTGGCAATGCGGGTACTGCAGCCGCCAGCACCGGCAGTCGGCGCCTACACGACAATGGTCGCGCCTCTGCTGGCCCAGATCCAGGAGAGCATCGATCAGTCCCGCACCCTCGCCGCCCTGCGCGACGCGCTGCTGCCGAAGCTGGTGTCGGGGGAGATCCGTGTTGCGACGGACGAAGTCAAGGTAGAATAGCAGACCCAGGTGTGCAACAATGCCCCCGCTGATCTTACAGAACGTCGAAGCCGAACTCAGCTATGCATACCTCCACGCCGTGGCCTCACGTGCCGGGATGGAGTGCCGAACCGGCAGCCGGCACGAGGACAATGCGGGAGTCGACGCAGAACTCACCGCTTGGGGACCGTTCACCAACGGCGGGTACCTCACCGAGATCAACCTGAAGATCCAACTCAAGGCGACCATCCAGACGCCGCCTGACGACGGACTGCACTACTCATATTTCCTGAGGGGGGTCAAGCGCTATGACGACCTTCGGCAGGCAACTGTCTCGGTTCCGCGTTTGCTGGTCGTGCTGTTCTTGCCGTCGGATGCCGACAAGTGGCTTTCCCACTCCGAAGATGAACTCATCCTCCGCCGATGCGCCTATTGGGTGAGTCTGCGTGGCGCCCCGCCGACCGACAACGACACGGGGGTGACGGTCAAGATCCCAAAGGCCCAGACCTTGACCCCGGACGATCTCGCCGCCTTGGCCGCTCGGCTGTCGCGCCGCGACATCCCGGTCTACGAAGCGCCATGAACACAGACCTCCACATCGCTCCGACCGACCTCCGGGACTACGCCAAGGCACATGGGTGGGTCCTGGTACCAGAAGCAATAGCAGACCGTCTCTACGTGCTCTGCCGCCCTGATCTGGGGCAGCGACAGCTCGTTTTCCCGATGGACACCACTGCCCCTGACTACCGCGAATCCGTCACCCGCATCGCGGGCAAGTTGGCGGGGATCGAGGCGCGACCTGTGGAGGCCGTGCTTGCCAGCCTGCAGGAGCTCAGAGACGATACGCTCAGAATCCGCATCCATGTCGAGAGCAACGCGGAAGCCTCGCTGCCACTCGGGTTCGCTGCGTCGGTTGTGGCAGGGGCTCAGCAGCTTCTCCTCTCGGCAGCGTGCACAGTCGTGAACCCGCAGGCACACCATCCCCGACTTGGGAGAACCGAGGCGCAGCAACTGGTCGACGCAGCGCAGTTCAGGCACACGGAGCATGGCAGTTTTGTGCTCAAGGTCTCGTGCCCTGTCAACGCGTTGGACGCCCAGCTTCCGCTTCTGCTGCCCGACGAGGTATG
>PEVN01000461.1:6038-6182 GCA_002779825.1 Armatimonadetes bacterium CG06_land_8_20_14_3_00_66_21
ATCTTACTCGGAAGGATCCCGCCCCCGTGCTCTCGTCGAACCTGTGCGAAACCCTCACTAGGCTTTACGATGAGCGAGTCGGGAATTCGGTGGACCTCTCCATCTCCTGGGCAGCGACCACTCCGGTGCTGCAGGAGATTGCGG
>PEVN01000185.1 GCA_002779825.1 Armatimonadetes bacterium CG06_land_8_20_14_3_00_66_21
TGTAGCAGTCGAAATAGCCGCCCACAGTACCCCACGGGCAGAGATCGCCGCACCCGCAAGGGTCCTCCTCGCAACCGGTGTCCCCACAGACGAGCGGTCCGTCGCACGGGACGTAGGGATCCGGAGGGGTACCTTTCACACACCACCATGCGTCGCAGGTCCCCAGGCAGTCCTCGCCGTTGCATACACAACTGATGAGTTCCGAAAACCCACCACAGGGCGGAGGACCGTTCGAGCAGATGTTCTTCCCACAGTCTGAGTTCGGATCCTGCTTGGGGCAACCACCTGCCTCGCAAGGGCAGAAAGGCACACTGCCGCTGCACAGGGGATTCACGGCGGGGCACCCCTGGGGCGCCCCGCATTGGCAGCCTGCCGCACACGCGCACGCTTCCATATTGCATGGCTGAGCCAAACATTCCTCGTGTGGACAGTCCTGGGCGCACCAGCAAGGGGGCTGGGCGCGTGCCTCGCCCATGCACATCATCGCCAGCAGAACGCCAGCGGCAAGGGGCAACTTCGCGGTTCTTGCAGTTCTGAAACAGACCATTCTTCTCCTCCCGGATGCAATCAATGCCAACATGAGATTCGCGGTTGCGGAAGTGAAGACGCCGGCCGAGACCAAGCTCTATGGTGGCCCGACGTACAGGTTATCCAGCCAGAACGTCCACTCCCGCGCTGGCAGGGCGGCGCTCGGAGCGTCCTCTCTGCGCGGACTCGCCAGTGCCAGAAAGCACCCACTTTCCTGGATCTGGGTCCAAAGGGTCTCGTTCTTCCGCAGACTGGCGGACAGGTGAAACTGCGCCCGGTGCCACTCTGCATCGCACACTACGTCGGCAATGCGCCCGAGGACGGGAACAGGTGCATCCTCCCGCGGCGCGGCGAAGCCAATCTCGTACCAGAGACCGAGTCGTCCGGAGGTGACATAGACGTTGACCGGCACACTGGGTGGCACACGGTAGTCCAAGGCAAGAATCCAGTCCTCGCCGAGCCAGAACGGAGTCGGTCCCAAGGCGAGACCATTCGGCGCCGCCTGATCAGGCCGGCAGGCGACGCGGAGACAGCGGTCGTCTTTGCGGCCGGTTCGTGCCTGCAACTCCACCTCAACCGGGTAGGACTCTGAGAAGAGCGTCACAGGACCGATGCCCGTCGCGAAGTCCCAGGCGAACGGTCGACGCCCGACCTCCAGGCTGAGTTCAGCGGTGCCGCCGGGCGCCAGCAATACGGGCTGGCCCGCGCTGTTGCCATGCCCCGCCACGAACGCCCACACCTGCGCGGCGCCGAGCGCTCGCGTTCGCGCCACGAAGCTACCGTCGGCCTGAACCTCAGCCACGCAAGTGTCTGCTCGCCATTGACGACAGCCGGACGACATGGTGAAGTCCAGACGGACAGGTGTGCCTGCCACCGGGGCGACGCCATCGGCCCCTCGAACCAGCCCGCGTACGACCGGCGCAGGAGTCACCGACACGTGCAGGTCGTTGAGCGCATCTCCCTTTCGACAGTGAAGGGGTACGTCCGTATCGAGGATCCACTCACCACCGACGACGCCGAAAGTGTGATCGCCCTCCGGCAGGTTCAGCCGGAACCGCCCGGACTCGTCGGAGATGCGCTGCCCCGCCACCAGCAAGGAAGCCAGCTCGCCCACGGGGACTTGCAGGGGGCCTGGGGGCGTGGTGACCCTGACTTTGACCGAAGGAACGGGCTCGCCCGTAAGCACGTTCACCACAACGCCACTGACTGTGACGCCGGGGTCAAGTCGAAGAGCGCCCAAGTTCGTGTCCCCGGCTATGGGTGTCTCTCTCCTGGCCCAGCCGCCCTTCGCCACCCAAACCGTCAGTCGGTGCAAGCCGCCCGAGGGCACTTCGAAGGAGAACCTGCCGTGTGGGTCGGTCTGACCTGATGCGCTCGCGAACTCCCGTTGTGGGCCGCGATTCCCTGTGGTCTCCCGCACGTCGATGACGCTGTAGAGCCGACTCCCGGCGGCCTTCCCGTTCGCGGTCAAGGCCTGACCAGTGACTTGGGCCACCGGGCCCCGGGACGACGGTGGCTGAGACTCGGCGCCAGCGAGGCTGGCAGCCAGCGGCACCAGCGCAGCAACGCACACCTTGCGATGCCTTCTTCTGTTGGTGGGCATTCCCTCAACTCCTTCGAAAACGCTTTCAGGACGTCCCAACTCGTTGGGGTACTCCGCGCACCCAGCCCCCGAACAAGTTCGGACGTCCCGCGAGCGCGTTTTCATCCGTTGGGGTGTTCAAGCGAAGCGCGGACAGGGGCGATTCCTCTGACAATACGGAACTCGAAGCGCGCAGTGCGGAGCGCCCACGCCCACGGCGGACATCGTTGACAGCTACTCCTCCACTTCCATCTTCACGCTCCCCACGAACAGCGCGATGCTCGACGCCTGATGCTCCACCGTCCGCTCAGTCTTCAGCCACGCCGGGCCGCCGACCGGCTTCGGCAGCCGCGTCGCGAACTGGAAGACTCGGTTGAGGCGCAGGAGGCTGGCATGGGGGCGGTGACGGCGAGCACGGCTTCGATGAGTTCGCCGCCGGCGCTCACCGGTCCCTGGAACAGGACTCCGCGGAGCGACCGCCGGGCCGTGCCTTCTGGCTGCGGCTCCCCGGGTGCGGTGTCCTTGGCAGCGAGACCTTGGCTATTCAGCCTGCGCATAAACTCATTTGTAGCGACGGAAATAGTTTAGACATAAACGACTTTCCGCGTCAAGGTGCGGGCGAAACGAGACAGAGGGATAGGAACGGCGTCGAGGTCGGTGGTGGAAGGGGCAATGCCTGAGCGCGTGGGGGTGGAAACGCAACCCCGGGCCCACTTCTCCCTGTGCGGGAGCCGAAACGTCGCGAAGAGGAGGCCGTGCTGCGCCGAGGGGGCGCGGGGTCACGTTCGCAAGAGCAGGTGGAAGGCGATCCTCGTCTGGTTGAGTCGAGCCTGGAAGGCGGCGTTGCCTCGCTTGGCGAGGTGAGGGTCGCTGAAGTCGCACTTGAGACGCTTGATGACGCGCTCGACGGCAGGACGGTGGGTCATCATCGCGCGGAAGCGCTTGGCCAGGGGGGGATCGTAGGCGTCGAGAGGAGGCAGCGCGTCAAAAGGGAGGGTGACCCGCCGGCCGTGCTTGGCGCGTGGGCAGCAGGTCTGTTTGTGCGGACAGGTCAAGCAGGCAATACTGTTGTCGTCCGCCTTGGGCGGTCCGTAGAGGAAGACGTTATCCTCCCAGCGAACGCCCAGGGAGTCCAGGGAGAGTTCTGCTTGACACACGAGTTCACCGTACGGCGTGAGCTTCGCCATGCCGCGAGGCAAGTCCTCGGTTTGCGGCTTCCGGGAGCGGGGATTGAGCGGGGTTCGCAGCGTCAGGTCGAAGTCCTCGAACACCTGCGCGCGCAAGGCAGGATCATCGGCTGCACGGTCATCCAGCAGGAACTCCGCCGCTTCCAGGAACTCCCGTTGCTGGGTCTGGAGGCGCTCCAAGTGCGCGAGCACCGACTGAGAGTCATAGCTGGCCGCATCCGTCATCGCCACGGCATCAAGGGGCACGCCCTGTTCCGGCAACGCCAGCACGCTGGCTTTGTGCGCCCAGTACATCCGACCGCTGCTCTTGACCACGGTTCCGGCGCCGTCGTCGCAGAGCTCCCAGTCATGCGCGCAGCTCTGCTTGTCCGCGCAGGTGCACGACTTGGTCACCTTCGACTGGGACTTGCGGTGTTCCTTGCCGTTCTCCTCGATCCAGACCACCGTTTGGAAGGAGGAGTAGGCCGGGGAGTGCGTAGTGTCATGGACCAGCGTCCGTTCCGGGTGGATCGTCGCCGTCTCCAGATTCCGCCTCCCCTCGGCCTGCTGCGCCTGTTCCCACAAGCCCGACTCCGTCAGCAACGGTGGCGACTCGTTGCCCATTGTGGGGCGCTCAAAGCAGAACAACAACGACGCCGCCCACTTCGACACCGGCTCGCCCGCCGCCTCCCGTCGTTCCTCTCGGCGCGTCTCCGCCTCCTCATTGAACCGCGCCAAGGCCTCGTAGTACAGAGCCGCCAACGCACGGTACTCCCGCCACGGGACATGCTGCAGAAGGCGATACCACTCGGCGTCCGGGTCCGCCGCCAGGATCCGCTCATCCTCATCCACGAGATGGAACAGCGGCCGTTGCTCCGGCTTGACGCTTGCGACTGCCTGAACTACCATGCTCTCGGCTCTCCTTGGTCTCGAGTCATAACACCTTGCAGTCCCTGCAAGATCTCGGCCGAAGGAGACCCTCCTTTGCAGATTCCACGCGCCGCCGTGCGCGTCTACTCTACCTCGCTACGCAGGAAACACTGGAAGACAAGGAGTCTCTGACTAACGCCCTGCTCCCCGCGACTCGTTGCTGCAGCTCCGGATGCAAACTCCCCGGACTCGGATTGCGCAGCATTTGCCCCGTTTTGCAGTGTTTCCGTCACTTGTGCGCCTGCTGTATACTCATACAGAACGAAGGAAGGTGCGTCAGTATGCGAGCAATGTGGCTTTCTGCTTGATTGGGGGTCACATCTTTTGTTCTAACTTTACGCGAAGCTGGACGCAAGTTGGTGATCCAAGTCTGCAACACGGCGGCGCAGTTGCCGGTCCTGGAGCAGTTTCTTCTCAACCCGCTGACAGGTCAAACTCACTGCCGG
>PEVN01000449.1 GCA_002779825.1 Armatimonadetes bacterium CG06_land_8_20_14_3_00_66_21
TGTAGAGACGTTGCACGCAACGTCCCTACGCTGAGGATTCGTCGATCATCCGGAGGAAGTACTGGTGTACGCGGAGGTCATCGGTGAGTTCGGGGTGGAACGCGGCGGTCAGCAGGTTGCCTTGGCGGGCGAAGATGATGCCGTCTTCGTGGCGGCCGAGCACGGCGACGCCCTCCCCTACCTCGGTCACCATCGGCGCGCGGATGAAGACGCCGCGAAAGGGCTCCTCGCCCAGGCACGGGAGGCTGAGGTCGGTCTCGAAGCTGTCCACCTGGCGGCCGTAGGCGTTGCGCCGGACGACGAGGTCCATCAAACGCAGCCGCGGCTGGCCGGTCTCGGCCTCGAGGGTCCGGGCCATCACGATCATGCCGGCGCAGGTGCCGAATAGCGGCATCCCTTCGCCAGCGCGACGGCACACGGGCTCGATCAGTCCCCAGCGGTCCAGCAGCTTACCAACGGTGGTGCTCTCCCCGCCGGGGAGGATCAACGCCTCGACCTGCTCGACCTCGTCCCGGTCGCGCACCCACAACGCCTCGTGCCCGCATGCGCGGATCGCGTCGAGGTGCTTCTGAAAGGCGCCTTGCATGCCGAGGACACCGACGGTGCGTTTGCTCACGAGGTCTCCGGGAACTCAACAGTACGAAGCCGCAGGCCCGTCGGCGCTGCGGCTTCTTTGATCTCAGGGCTGCACTGTGCGGCGGACTACCACCCGCGCCTGGCCAAGCGGTCCTGCTCGGGAATCTTGTCCATCTCGAGACCCGGCATGGGCTCGCCGAGGCCGGTCGAGATCTCCGCGAGCTTGTCGGGCTGATCGAAGTAGGTCACCGCGTCGACGATCGCCTTCGCGCGGGGCGCCGGGTCCGTCGACTTGAAGATGCCAGAGCCGACGAAGACGGCCTCGGCGCCCAACTGCATCATCAACGAAGCGTCGGCGGGCGTGGCAATCCCGCCGGCCGAGAAGTTGGGCACCGGCAGCTTGCCTTCTTCGGCGACCTGGCAGACCAGTTCGTACGGAGCGCCGAGGTTCTTCGCCTCGGTCATCAACTCTTCTCTGGGAAGGCTCTGCAGGCGGCGCATGCCATCCATGACGGCGCGCATGTGTCGCACAGCTTCGACGATGTTGCCCGAGCCGGCCTCGCCCTTGGTGCGGATCATGGCAGCGCCCTCGCCAATCCGGCGGAGGGCTTCGCCGAGGTCGCGACAGCCGCAGACGAAGGGAACTCGGAACGCATGCTTGTCGACGTGGAAGTGCTCGTCCGCCGGGGTGAGGACTTCGCTTTCGTCGATGAAGTCGACGCCGAGGGATTCGAGGACCTGCGCCTCTGCGAAGTGACCGATGCGGCATTTCGCCATGACGGGAATGGTGACGACGGCCATGATCTCTTTGATCTTGGTCGGCTCGGCCATCCGCGCGACGCCGCCATCTCGGCGAATGTCGGCGGGAACTCGCTCCAGCGCCATGACAGCCGCGGCGCCGGCTTCTTCGGCGATCTTCGCTTGCTCAGCGGTGGTAACGTCCATGATCACGCCGCCCTTGAACATCTCGGCGTGACCGACTTTGGTTCTCCAGGTTGACTTATCTACTGCCATGTTCATCACTCCAGTGCCCCTCCCTCCCTACAACTCTGTCCGGCCTTCGAGCGCGCGGACAATAGTCACTTGATCAGCATAGTCGAGGTCGCCACCGACCGGGAGGCCCAGGGCCAAGCGGGTCACTCGAACGCCCGTAGGCTTCAACACTCTTGCCAGGTACATGGCCGTGGTGTCGCCCTCCACTGTCGGGCTGATTGCCAGCACAACCTCGCTGACCGACTCGCGCTCCAGCCGCGCAAGCAACTCGTCGATCCGCAGATCGTCAGGTCCAACGCCGTCGAGGGGCGAGATCAGCCCCTGCAGAACATGATACGCTCCGCGGAAACCGCCGGCATTCTCGACCGCCATCAGGTCACGAGGCTCCGGGACGACGCAAATCGCCGCCCGGTCTCGCTGCGGGTCCGCACAGAGCGGGCACAGCTCGCCTTCGGAGTAGTTGAAGCACTGCCCGCAGTCGCGAGTCAGCTCCTTGGCGCGAAGGACGGATTGCGCCAGTCGCTGCGCGGTCTGTTGAGGAGCGCGCAGGAGGTGGAACGCGACGCGTTGGGCGCTCTTGGGGCCGATTCCAGGCAGCGTTTCCAGTTGTTCGATCAGTTCGGCGAGGGGGCGGGCGTAGCGGAGCAAGACAGCAATCCTCTAAGGCAGACTCACGAACCGAACAGCCCGGGGATCAGCAGCCCGCCGGTGACTTCAGCCATCTTCTCGCCATGCAGGTCCTGCGCCCGCTTCATGCCGTCGCGCACAGCGGTGACGACGAGGTCCTGGAGCATCTCAAGTTCGTTCGGGTCAACGACGTCGGGGGAGATCTTCACCTCTAACAGGTCGCCCATGCCGCTGAACAGCGTGGTCACCATTCCTCCGCCCGACGAGCCCTCGACCCGCTCCTTGTCCAGGTCATCCTGGACCTTGACAATCTGCTGCTGCATCTTCTTGACTTGGTTCATGACCATGCCTTGCAGGCCACTGGGAAGCATACTCTCACACTCCAAAGCAGGGGGTTGGGGCGGCGCCGAATCGGGACTACGTCAGGCTCTGGTCGAGAATGGTGCCGCCGAACATGTCGACTACTTGTCGGATAAAAGCGTCAGGGTCCGGGTCAGCGGCAGCGCTGTCGCCTTCCTCGTCGCTGCCCCCGTCGTCGTGGGCGAGCGCATTGGCCGTCCATTCGGCAGCCCTCTGGCAGTCGATCCGGAGTGCGCCGAAGAGCGGGCGGATCACCGACTCCACCAGCGCTCTGTTCTGGGGCTCCGCGCAGTGATCGCGGTGGAACTGATGGCTGAACCCAAGCACGATCACGTCACCCGCGACCGCAAGGGGCATGCTGTCGACCAGCAAAGCGTGAACGGGCACGCTCTGCCTCTTCACGGCCGCAAGCGCTTCCGGCCACCGGTCCTTGACCGTCGCGACGTCGACCTCGCCGGGAGAGGCGACGGGCTCGTGCTCGACCTCGGTTGAGGGCGCAGCAGGTTCAGGGGCTGTAGCCGGCCTTGGGGTGGCCTGGGCTGCCGGCGTTCGCCGCGGCGCTTCTGCCCTCGGAGGCGTGCTCTCAGGCCGGGTGGCAGGTGCGGGACGAGCCGGCGCCGGGGAAGGAGCCGGTCGTGGTGGGGCGGCCGCAGCGCGCGCAGCCGGAGCCGCGGGCGCCGCCGTCGGCAAACACTCCGCGGCCTTGAGGAGCGCCAGCTCAACCACGAGACGGTGCTGCGGATTCCAGCGCAGATCGCCCTGCGCCTGGGAGATCACGTCGATCAAGCGAACGCCCCGCGCCCGGTCGAGCGACTTGGCCTGCTCGGTCATGATCGCGCGCGCTTCCGGCGCAAGGGCCTTCAGTTCCGCCGAATCAGCACCGAGAGAGAGAACGAGGAGGTCACGGAAGTGGCCCGCGAGGTCCTTCAGCAACTGGTGGAGATCCCTACCAGTCTCGACCACCCGATCCACGACGTCGACAATGGCTACGGAGTCGCCATCAATGACAGCGCGGCTCAACGCGCACAGGACGTCCATCTCCGTGAAGCCGAGAACCGAAACCACGTCCTCCTGGGTGATGCGGCCTTCGCTGAAGGACATCATCTGTTCGAGGATGGTGAGCCCGTCGCGGGCGGCGCCATCGGCGGCGCGAGCAATCGTCCGCACTGCCGCGTCGTCGATATCGACCCCTTCGCTCGCAGCCACCTTCGTCAGATGAGCCGCGAGCTTCTCGCTGGAGAGGCGCTTGAAGTCGAACCGCTGGCAACGCGACAGGATAGTCGCCGGCAGTCGGTCCGGCTCCGTGGTGGCGAGAACGAAGACGACGTACGGGGGCGGCTCTTCCAGGGTCTTCAGGAGCGCGTTGAAGGCGTCCTTGGTAATCTGGTGGGCTTCGTCGACGATGTAGAACTTGTAGCGCCCCTCGGCAGGAGCGTACTGCACGTTCTCCCGGAGCTTGCGGATCTCGTCGATGCCGCGGTTGGAGGCGGCGTCCAGCTCGACCACGTCCATCGTGGAGCCGTTGCGGATCCGGACGCAGTTGTCACACTCGCCGCATGGGTTTGGCGTTGGGCCCTTTTCGCAGTTGAGTGCTTTGGCCAGGATTCGCGCCGTGCTGGTCTTCCCCGTTCCCCGCGGCCCACAGAACAGATAGGCGTGCGCCAGGCGATCGGTCTCGATGGCGTTGGAGAGGGTGCGCGAGACGTGCTCCTGCTCCACAACCTCGGCGAACGTCTGCGGTCGGTATGCCAGGTAGAGTGAGCGATCCACTGGGCAAGGCTACCTTTGCGGTTGTCGGTTCCATCGGGCCGACGGACTGACGAGATACCCCTCCAGAGGGGGCACAAGAATGCGACGGGCCGCCGGCATCTGCCGGCGGCCCGAACCCCTCCAGACGGTCTCGAACAATAATTGATCGTGCACCCGGCGTCGATACGACCTCCCGAGCGATACTCATACAGCGAACTCAGACCAGGCGATCTATGGCACACGAAGGTGAAGTGCTTACGGCTGCTTCCTTCCGGATCTGACCGGGTTCACACCGCTCCGTTGCACAGGACCCAATCCTCAGCGCCCACCGTATGAGCCGGTCCCCAAGAGGCCGCACCTCGGCAGGGAATTCGGCCCCGCGTAAGGCGGATTTCGGGTACAGGGCACCGCCAGCTCCCCGCTTAGCACGATCAAAAATGAATGGCGGAGAGAGTGGGATTCGAACCCACGAGCGAGGGTTTACCCCGCTACGCGCTCTCCAGGCGCGCTCCTTCGACCAACTCGGACATCTCTCCGCTGGCAACAGCGCTCGCAGAATCGTGCTGGCGAGCGCTGGAGCATTATCGGCTGATGGGTTTCCAAAGAACAGGAATGGCGGAGAGGGTGGGATTCGAACCCACGAGGGAGGTGGTAAGCCCCCCTACTCGATTTCGAGTCGAGCGCTTTCGACCAGCTCAGCCACCTCTCCGCTGGGGCACGAGTTCAGGCTTCCTCAGCCCAAGCGCTCTGCCGCTTGTCGGCAAAGAACCCGGACAGGAGCTCCTCGCACTCGACAATCAGCACCCCGCCGCGGCGGCCGACCTGATGATTCCAGTCCGGGCCCTCGAAGAGGTCAATCACCGACCCCGCCGCGCCGGCCTTTTGGTCGTACGCGCCAAAAACGAGCGTGCCGAGACGGCTCTGGATCATCGCGCCGGCGCACATCGCGCAAGGCTCCAGCGTGCAGAAGAGCGTTACGTCGTTCAGTCTCCAACTACCAAGGTGCAATCCAGCTTCCCGAAGTGCGCTCACTTCGGCGTGCGCCGTCGGGTCGTTCAACTCTTCCCGCCGGTTCCGGCCGCGGGCAACGATCTCCTCGCCGACGACCGCCACTGCCCCGACGGGAACGTCCCCCGCAGACATGCACCGGCGAGCTTCTGCCAGTGCTTCGCGCATGAATCGCTCTTGTCGTCGCGTCGCCGGTCGAGTGATCAACGAGTCACTCAGGCGTCCGGAGAGCATTGAGAACGCCGCGAAGGCGGAACCGGACGAAAAAGGAATTGTATCCCTTGAGCGCACCCTCCGCAAGGTGACCGCGTGGTACGGGGGCTATGCACTTTCCGCGTGGTACTCTCTCCCGCGAGGTCCAGAATGCTCTGCCAGTGCAGCCCGGACGGTGGTGGCAGTGACGGCGGTGGCACAGGGCGGAGAAGACGTGCGAGAGCGGAAGGCGTCGTAGACGACGGGTCTCGGCCCATCGCGGAGACTGACCACGCGGTGCTGGCGGCAGAAGCGACGCAGCCGTTTCGACGGGAAGTGGCCTCCGGCGCGTTGTTGGCGGACGACAACACTGCTGCAGCCGCGTCACCCCTTCGGCAACGACCCGATGAACTCACCCACCATGTCGATAATTGCCTGCTCGTGCTTCCATGACTCGAAGTGGCGGTCCTGACCGAAGAACGGGTCGGCGGTGGTGACGATCACCATGTCGAGGCCATGCAGCAGGACGATCAACTGGCCGCCGTGTCCGGCGGCGTAGTTGAAGTGGTGATCGCCTGACCTGGCAAACCACCACTGGTAGCCGTAGCCGATGTCGCGGAAGTGACGGCCGCTCTTGCCGGACCGCACGCCGGCGGTATCGACCCGCTCGGAGTAGGTCTGCAGTGAGTCGTGCACCCCCCGTGCGGGGACAAGCTGCTTCCCTTCGTGCACGCCGTCGTTGAGGTAGAGCATCGCGAACTTGGCCATGGCGCGAGCGGTGAACTGGATGTCGCCGCACCCAACATACTAGCCATCCAGATCTTGGTTCCACGGGCCCACTCTGACGCCGAGCGGCGAGAAGAGATGCTCGTCGGCGAACGACTTGAGGTCCGTGCCACACGCCCGCGCCACGGTGATCCCCAGCCAGTTGGACGTCACGTTGCCGTACTGGAAGCGCGTGCCCGGATCAGCGGTGGGTGGGAAGTCCTCCACCAAGTTCAGGTGCCTGCCCGACCACACACCCGCCCACAGGCGACCGTCCGTTTCCTCCCACGGGTACCCACCGCGCATCTGGAGCAATTGCCGAATGGTGATCTGCTTCTTTCGAGGGTCCAAAATCCGGTCGGCAATCTCCGGGAAGAAGCCCAGCATCTTCTGGTCCACACTCGACAGGTGACCTTCCTCCAGTGCGATCCCGACCAGGGCTGAAGTGTAGCTCTTGGTTACCGAAGCTCGCTTGAACAACTGGTCCACCGATCCCTCGTGGAAGTACCCCTCGGCGACCACGTGGCCGTTCTTGACGACCAGAAGGGCATAGAGGGTGTCCAGTCGGGCGGCGTTGCGATACAGCTCGTCAACGAGCTTCGCGTCCAGCCCCTGCTCCGCGGGCGTCGATACCTGCCAGTCATCGCGGGACAGTGGCGTGTACTCGACCGCTTCACCAGTCACTGCCCGGGGGCGGCTGAGTTCCGTCACGGTTCTGACAGCCGGCCCGTACCCGTACCCGACACCGATGCCAACCTGAGCGATCAGTGAATAGGCGACGGCAACCTGGGCAATCGCCCAGCCGGCGAGGGTGACCTGACTGAGGCTGACCAGCCCGACCCCGAACTGCGACAGTGTGATGAGACCGCACGCGAACTGGCCGATGGCAAGCACCCCTTTGGCCGGGACCGGCACCCAGTTGGGTCGGTACTTGAACGAGACGTGCAGCCAAGGCAGCCCGCACACAGCCGCCTTCGACCTGTACTCGTACCCCCATCCCTCCCAGCTCTCGTCCGCAGGGAACCGCGCCCCACACTGGGGGCAGATCCTATCTTGTTCCGACACCTCGTGTTGGCACTCGCGGCAAGGTCTCACTCTTCTCCTCCTCTGACGGCGGAACGGAGGGTGACCGGGGTGACCGAGAGCACGTCAGCGTCGTGTCTCCGACGCCCAGGACCTCGGCGCCCACGCCTGCGCTGCCGTGTTCCCTTCGCGTCACCGTGGGCCGTTCCCTCCGACTCCGACACTGTGTGGGGCGGGTCAATATCGACGCCGGGGGTGCCGGGGCGGCCGGCGTCAGAGGGTGGGGTACAATCAACCTCCGCGCCATTCTCAGCTCTAAGGCGCCCCTCCCGACAAGATCCAGGACTCGTTCGCTCGTCAGCCCCAACCCGCCCGGAGATTCCCATGCTCGGCTGGAGATTCCGCCTCGCCGTCCTGCTTGGTCTCGCTGTCCACGCCCCTGCGTGGGCCGTCCGCCTTGCGTATCGGGGGCAGCCGGGCCAGGTGCTGCACTACTCCTTCACCCTCTCGGCCGAGACCGAGACGACTGCCGGCGGCAGGGCGCAGACCCTTCACACACACGGCTCCCTCGACTGCACACAGGAGATCGTGGACGTGGACGCGCAGGGGCACCTGAAGGTGCGAATGCACTTCTCCAATGGTCTCCTCACGTCCGCGTCAGGCGAGCACTCGGCGCGAGTCCCGCTCAATCTTCCGGCCGCAGAGGTGCTCCTCAGCAGCACGGGCAACGTCCTGAAGGCGCAGATGCTGCCTGGCCCACAGTCCGTTCGCAGCGCCAAGGAGCCTCCCGAAACGGGCACGGCCGAGGCGGCGACCGACAGCGCGACAAGTGCCCGGGGCTTCGAATCGCTCTTCGACCAAATGCGCGCATTGGGCTTCCCCGAGCGAGACGTCGAGGTCGGCGACTCCTGGTCGCTGAGCGGCAGCTTGGCGCAGCCTGGCGGCCAGCCGGGGAGTGTCGCTGGCGTGTCACAGCTTGTGGGGGTAGAGCAGCACAGCGGGGTCGAGTGCGCCGTGATCCACTCCCGACTGGAGATCCCTCTGCGTTCCACCCAGCAGTTGCTGGGCGTGAGCGCCTCGACTGACGGCAGCTCCACAGCGACCTTCACCGCTTACTTCGACCTGGCCGGAGGGCACCTGCTGGAGCTGTTGGGGACCGACCGGTCACAGCGCGCGATCCGGCTTGCCCCCGCGCCGGACAAGGACGCGCGCAGCCCCCAACCGGAGGCAGCCACGCTCCAGTGCGACTGCGCGGCAACGTTCACGATGCGTCTGAACGGCATCGGCAGGTGCTCCGCAACGCCGTCTGCCACCCAGCCGTAGGAGGAACTCGCCTGTGATCGCGGTCTCCGCGGACACCCCAACCGCTGAGCGGGCGTCCTGAAAGCGGATCCGTACAGGTGACCGTCGGTCGAGCGCGAAGGCGACACGAAAGAGCAGGAGGCAGCATTGGACGTCAACAAGCAAACGATCACGAAATGCGTGATCCCCGCGGCCGGACTGGGGACGCGCCTGCGGCCCGCGACGAAGATCCAACCCAAGGAGATGCTCCCGGTTGGGCGGAAGCCCACGATCCAGTACGTGGTGGAAGAGGCCATCGCCGCCGGGCTGAAGTCGATCCTCATCATCACCGGCCGCACCAAGCGCGCCATCGCGGACCACTTCGACCTCGACTTCGTCACCGGTAAGCCCATCGAGGGCGAGCTGGACTACGAGAAGCTTGGCGTCCGGTTCTTCTTCGTCCGCCAAGCCCAACAGATGGGGTTGGCCGACGCGGTCTCCCACGCCGAGGCGTTCGTCGGCGGCGAGCCGTTTGTGGTGTGTCTGGGCGACACCATCATCGGCGAGCCGGAGCCGGCCACGCTCCTGAAGCGCCTGGTCGATACCCACGTGCGCCGAGGCGCGTCAGCCACAGTGGCTGCGGAACGGGTTCGGCCGCAGGACGTGTCGAAGTACGGCATCCTGAAGCCACTCAGCCGCGTCGGTGACGAGTTCCAACTGGCGGACCTCATCGAGAAGCCTGCACCCGAGCATGCCCCGAGTCGGCTCGCCATCGCCTCCCGCTATGCCTTCAACGCCACGATCTTCGACGCCATCCGGGCCGTCAAGGCCAATCCGCCCGGGAAGGGCGGCGAGTACCAGCTCACCGACGCGATGCGCGAGCTACTCAGCAATGGAGACGGCATGTGGGCGGTTCGGCTGGCGGCCAACGAGAAGCGATACGACATCGGCAACTACGAGAGCTACTACAAGGCGTTCGTCGAACTTAGTCTGCAGGACCCCGAGTTTGGCGACTCCGTGCGACGCCACCTGAAGGCATTGCTGGCGGGCAACCGAGGGCGATAGGACCAGCGACGCCGCCTTCGCCAGCAACGAGGGAAGGGGCTCCGCGCGTCGCCCTCGTTTGACGGCGCCCAGAAATGGCGAGAGCCGGCCCGCCTTTCGGGGGACCGGCTCAGTGAGGGCTATCGGCGATTGGGCTACGTCAGCGGATGTTGGGCTGACGGGGGTCGTAGGCCGGCGGCAGGTGGTCGTCCCACTCCGCGACGTTGTCGTAGTCGTGGGCCACGCGCACTTCCCGTGGTGTTCGGAAGCGAGTCGTGTCACCTTCTGCGATGGTAGAGCGCTCAAATTCGCGGTCCCACTCCGGGGTGGGGCGAGTGGGCCAAGCGTCCACATCGGTGATGATGTGAGCGCGGTACGTCACCTTGGTGAGCGTGGAGGCCGCCTGCTGACCGGCGCCTTCGCCCCCACCTGCGCCACCCATCATCCCACCACCGCCCATCATGTCGCCACCGCCCATCATGTCGCCGCCGCCCATCATATCGCCGCCACCCATGCCGCCCTTTGCAGAGCCTTCGGTGACGTAGACGATCGTGATGGCGTCTTCGACGCGCAGGACGCGTTGGTTTGCGTAGTCGAAGTAGGTGAGGCGCTTGATGTCGACGTTGGCTTCTTTAATCGGGTCCTTGTCTTCCTCTCCGCCGGCTTGGCCGCCAGCGGCAGCCGCACCGCCACCGGGCCCGCCAGCAGCGCCGCCACCCATCATGCCGCCTTCGCCGCCCATGCCGCCGTCCCCTCCGCCTGCGCCGCCACCGGCGCCCTCGTCCAGCGCTCGACAAAGGTCGTGGCTGATCTCCTTCGCGACGTCTTCCCACGTAAACGGCTTGCCTTCCCGCATCATCGTGCGGTACTTCTCCTGCACCCGTTCGTTGGGGAGTAAGTGGAGCGTGGACTCAATCCGGGCAACCTGGATCTCGCGAGTTGCGGGAGTGACCATCTGCGTGCCTTGTTCCCAGACGAACCAACGTCGTCGCTCGACATCCAGGAACTTCTGCGCCTCGATGGCCTGGTAGACTTCCCGCGCGCGGACGTTCGGGACGACAAGTGCCCGAGGGCGGATGCGCCGGTAGTCAAGCCCGGTATAGCCCTCGCGCACAGTGATCCCATAGAGATTGTTCAGTTCCGCAGCGGACACCGGAATGGACCACGTATCGCCTGGCTTCACTGGTCGATCCGGAAGCGCCGGAGTAATGTCGGACAGGAGGAACTGCTTCTGCTGATCGTATGGCCACCGGTCCTGCATCGTGGCAACGATGGGCCAACCGGAGCCGGTCATCTTCTTGATTGTCCATTTGCCCACTTCCGGAGACCATTCCCAGTCCAGCCAGTCGGGTTTGTCGACGTGCTGGACGGCGCCTCCGCCAGCGCCGCCCATGCCGCCAGCCATCTCGCCGCCCATGCCCATACCGCCACCCATACCGCCACCCATGCCCATGCCGCCACCCATGCCGCCGCCGCCAGCGGCCTGGCCGCCTTCGCGGACGCGCTCTGAGCCGGACTGCACGATGGTCTTCACCACGGCGCTTCCGTCGGCGTGCATCTCCTTCACTTCCTGCCGAAGTAGCAGAGCAATATCGATATCCAGCCTGCCAGCCGCGTCGGCAGCCGCGGAGCCGTCGTCGTCCTCAGCAGGCCTGCCACTCTCCTCCTCGATGGTGATAGCGTCCGCCCGAGCGCTGGCAGTCAGCAGGTAGCGGCGCACCTTTGCCGAGTTGACATCCTTCCCCGTGAAATGGCGGAACACCAGCCCTTCCTGGTGGATGCCGGCGTCTTCCGGGGCGACCTTGTTGCTCACCTTGAGCGTAACCTCTTGCGAGGCAGCCTTCTTCCCGGTAGCGTCATGGTAGTCCACCGTCAGCTTCAGGTCGCCGTCTTGGTACTGGCGACTGTCGAACTCAAAGTGGTTGCTGGACTGCGCGGTCGCCCACTTCCCGGCGAGCTTGTACATCAAGTAGCTCTGTGCCTCGTTCTTGCGCTCGACCTCCACCTGGACCTTCCCGACGATGGCGTCTCCGTCCTTTGGCGACACAATCCGCACCAAGTCCTGTTGGGGACAGGCAAACGAACAGGCGACAAGGGAGAGCAGCAGAGAAATCGGTCTAACTGGGTGTATGCGCGTCACTTTAGTCACGCTCCTGTGGGGTCGAACCGCCAGCACTTGCAGGGGACAGCGCCGCAAAGCGGTTCACCTCGTTCTGCAACGGGCCGCAGAGCTGGCGATACGTCTCGGCCAACGACTGCGGGATGACGTTCGTGTCTGTTAGGACCGGCATGAAGTTCGTGTCGCCGTTCCACCGGGGGACAAGGTGCAGGTGCAGATGGTCGTCGATGCCGGCACCGGCCACCTTCCCGAGGTTCATGCCAATGTTGAGGCCCTCCGGCGACATCGCCGCCCGCAGCACGCCTTCAGCGGCTTGGGCGAAGCACATCATCTCCAGCATCTCGTCAGGAGTGAGTTCCGCCAACTTGTCGACGTGCCGAAAGGGCACAATCATGAGATGGCCGTTATTATACGGGAACAAGTTGAGGATTGCAAAGCAAAACCGGCCGCGAGCGAGGATCAGGTTGGCTTCATCGTCAGTCTGCGCAGCCTTGGCGCAGAGAATGCAGCCGCCCTCCTTGGCTGACAGAACGTACGCAAGCCGCCACGGAGCCCAGAGAACGGACTTGGCGCCTTCGGGTTCTGCAGCCGGCGGTTTGAGCCTTCCTGTGCAGTCTACCGGGTCCACGCAAACACTCCCACCGCGGGTAGCCGCATTCTACCCCTATCTGTCGCCGACGAAGCGTGATTTGTTCGCAACTCGGGAGATCAACTCCCCGGCTTGGGTCGGCTGCCGCACGCCTATTTCAGTTCGCGGATGGGCTCGACGACACCGGCTGCGTCACACGCCAGGAAAGCCTCCACGACCTTCGGGTCGAACTGGCTGCCGGAGCAGCGACTGATCTCAGTGAGTGCCACCGTGTGCGGCAGTCCCTTGCGGTACGGGCGGTTCGACGTCATCGCGTCGTATGTGTCCGCGACGGCAATGATGCGCGCCGGCAACGGGATGTCCTCGCCGTGCAGGCCGTCGGGGTACCCTTCGGCGCTGAACTTCTCGTGGTGGTACTTCATCCACGGGAGCATCCTCCGGAACTTAGACGACTCCACCGGCCGGAGGATCTTCTCCCCCTTCACGGGGTGGCTCTGCATCTCGAGAAACTCCTCGTCGTCCAGCTTCCCGGGCTTGCCGAGAACCGCCTCCCGAATGCCAATCTTCCCGACGTCGTGCAGCAGGCCAGCCACCCGAATGGCCTCAATCTCCTCTTCGTCAAGCCCAAGCTGCCGAGCCATCACCACGGCGAACTCCGCTACCCGCTCCGAATGGCACTCCGTGTAGGGATCGCGGGCATCGATGGCATTCGCCAGCGCGCGGACGGTGCCCATGAACATCGAGTGCAGCTCGGCCTGGAGCGTCGCCTTCTCGATGGCGATAGCAGCTTGACGGGTCAGGTGCGACAGCAGTTGGACGTCATCCGGTGAGAAGTCCCCACCGCCTGCCCGGTCGCTGACATTCAGGACGCCGATGGTCTCGCCGCGGACGCGTAGCGGCAGGCACACGGCGGCATCCACATCCGACCGGCTCTGGGAGCGCGAATCGCGCTCACCCGCCCGGAGCACGACCGGCTCGCCGCGCTGCGCCACCGTTCCGGCAATTCCCTCCCCGATCTTCGGTCGCACGTGCTCCATGATCGAGCGGTCCAGCCCTGTCGCCGCCACGATCTGCAGGTGCACCCCTTCCTCGTCTCGGAGCATCAGGGAGCCCTTGCGGGCGCGGCACAGCTCGGCAGCTCGATCCAGCACTTCCTGAAGCACCCGGTCGCGATCTTTGTCGATGGCTTCGCTGACCTGAACACCCAACGAGAACAGCGCAGACAGTTGCTCGTTGCGATGCTCGCTGGCGTTGTAGAGCTCCGCATTGGCGATGGCAGCGGCGACCTGTGCAGCAAGGGTCTGCAGGAGGTCCAGGTCGGAGGCCGAGAAGTCGTCGTCGTCCAACCGGTCGCTGACGTTCAGCACCCCGATGACCTCCTGCCGAGCGATTAACGGGACGCACAGCGCGGCCTTGACTTCCCGGGCGGTCTCCTCGGTCTGCGAGTAGCGGTCTTTGAACCCCTTGCCGAGGTTCTTGGATTCCCCCGTCTGCGCCACGTACCCGGCAATCCCACGACCCAACGGGACGCGGACCTCGCGGATGAGGTCTTCGTCCAGACCGCGGCCGGCGGCGATGTGAAGGCTGGTTTGCTCGTCATCCAAGAGCATCACAGAGCCCTGTCTGCACTCTAGCAGGGCACAGGCGTGGGTGAGGACCTCCTCGATCACGATCCCCGGATCGAGAGACGAGCCGACGTGAGCGCTGACCTGCGTGAGTGCCGTCAGCTCCGCCTCGCGATGGCGGATCCGGATCCCCTCCTCAAGGCGGTTCCCGAGTAGGCGCCCCACGGCCCCGAACATAGTGGTTGCGTTCTCCGTAGTGATTGGGCATCCGACGGCCTGCTCCACTGCGGCAGCAATAGACGAGGCGTCTACCCCCCACAGGAGGGCGAGCACGGCGATCTCCTCGGAACTGGGAGCGCCTCTGGCGAGCAGCGGACCGCCGACCATTGTGAGCGGCTGCTGCCCATTCACGCGCAGGGGCGCCGTCAGCAGTGTGAGCGGCCCGACCTCCACCAGTTCCGGGCGCCCCTCCTCGCCGCTCGACGACTGAGCGGCGCGCGCGGCAAACGCAGGCAGGGAGCCGACGCAGGGCAGCAACAGCTCGGCCAGCGAATTCTGCGAGGCCGGGGGCGCGACAAGGGTCCCCGACTCGTCCAGCAGCACCAACCCCAGACCGGTCCCAGCAGCAAATAGCTCCTGGCACTGATGGAGGTCCTGAGGGTCAAGGAGTTCGGTAGAGCGGGCTTGCATCATAGCTCATTCCAGGGACGGCTCTATTGTGCCGCCAAGCTGCCCCGCGTTCAACCCACCGAGGCGACGCTTCCACCCACCGGCAGCAAGCGCTGCGACAATCACCGCAAGGGACAGCAGGGGCAGCCAGTCGCCGAAACGGACGTACAGAGTCTTGCTGCGGCGCAACTGCACCGTCGCGGAGAGCGTCACTCGCTCGCCGATCTTCGAGCGCTTCACCAAACGGCCCGTCCCGTCGAAGAAGCACGAGATGCCGGTGTTGGCGGCGCGCACTACGTCGCGCCGAGTCTCGACGGCGCGGAAGGCGGACATTGCTGCGTGCTCCTGCGGCGCGATGGTGTCTCGGTACCAGTCATCATTGGTGAGAATCAGCAGCAGTTCCGCACCGTTCGCAGCCAACTGCCGGCAGATGGAGGGGAACATGGACTCGAAGCAGATGCAGATGCCGAGCTTTCCCAGCTCCGTGTCAACCGGGACGAAGCCGCTTCCGGGCCAGAACTCGGGATCGCGCGCCTTGAAGGCCTTTAGGAACGGTAGCGTCCGCTGGTAGGGCACGCGCTCCCCAAACGGCACCAAGTGCCGCTTGTAGTACCTGCCGACAAGGCTGCGCTTGGGCGCGAACACCAGAGCCGCGTTGTAGTCACGGTTGTCGGCGTCCTGATCCATGGCGCCGACAACGAGGGTCCGGTTGCTTCGTGTGGCCAGGTCGGCGAGCCGCGTCATCATCGCCGGGAAATCAGTAACCACGGTCGGCAGCGCCGTCTCCGGCCAGACCACCAGACCGGCGCCCGACACCGAGAGAGTCCCTTCCTCATGGCGCCTCAGTTCGGTCCACACGGTTGCAGGCACAGCCTTGTCTGCCACCGGGACGCTCTCCTGCACGGCGGCGGCCTGAAGACGTCGGCCGCTCCCTGGCAGTTCGGCTGCCAGCCGGGTGCGACCATAGGCGTAGTTCGCCAAGTGAAGGCTCGCCGCCACGAGGACCAACGGCCCGGTGCGCTGCCAGAGGCGGCAACGCTCCTGGCTCAGTCGACAAGCGCGCCCTCTTCCTACGCCAGCCGCAACAGCCGCGTTGGTGAGCGCAACCAGGAAGGCAGTGAGATAGACGCCGCCCAGGTCAGCCGACTGGATCAGCGGAAGGCGCTGCCACAGGGAATAGCCCAGATTGCCCCACACATGCCCCAGCGCTCCCAGCGAGCGCACGAACTCGGCGGCGCACCACGCCGGCGCCACCAACCACAAGCCGGCCTCGCCCGGCAGCCAGCGACTCGCCGTCGCCGTGACGGCCGCGAAGACGGCCGTGGCGGGCATCAGCACCACCGCGGCAGTGCCAGCCCAGGCGGCCAGCGCCACCGCCAACGCCCCGACATTGCCGAAGGGCAGCCACTCGCGGTTGTCCCATACCGTTACGGCAATCCAGTAGTTCTGGCCGAGGTGGAACAGGAAGCCGGTGACACACCCGCAAGCAAGTGCGCGCCGCAGGCCAACACCGCGAAGCGCCAGCAGGAAAGGGACCAGCGCCACCCAGACGAGCCAATCGAGCCGGAGGGGATCGAAGGAAGCCAGCAGCAGTGCTGCCGAGAGCGCGCTCAGACCCAGAGCCCGGGCCCGCGTCATCCGCTATTCGCTTCGTGCGCTGCCGTCCGAACGGGTTGCCCGTTGCGCTCGAACAGGAGCCAGCGCTCGTCCTTCTTCAGGTACAGCCGCTTCTTCATCGCCAACTCGCGGCCTTCCTTGTCCCTCAACTCCGCC
>PEVN01000289.1:0-27875 GCA_002779825.1 Armatimonadetes bacterium CG06_land_8_20_14_3_00_66_21
CCGCTGCGATCGCCCGTCACAGACGCGTTTCCACTGCCTGCCAGTCACCGTCAGAGAGGCGTCCGGTGGCAGTCACTGGACGCCAAGGGAAGCGTCGCGAGGAAAGCACGGAAGACCGAAGGGCGGTGCAAGCCAGCGGCCGGCCAGTCCCGAAGCACGCAGTCAGTGGGGTATCGGCCCCGGCGGTCTGGGTCGTCAGCAGGCCGACGATCACCTCGGGACGGTGCATGTGATAGGCATCCGAGGACGCGACGACCGCCGGCCGGCGCTTCACCCTCGCCGACGGCTAATACGGGAACGTCTCCGTCATCGGCGCTTCCGACAGCTCCTTCAGGAACTTGCTGATCCGGTCCACGACGATGGCGACGTATGCCTGCCCCTTCTCCTTCGTCGCCTTGCGCGGGTCCCCCACGCCGGAGTTCTTGGTCAGCAGGTGGAAGGGGCGGGTGATGGAGGCCCAGCCTTGGTTGAGGGCATCCAGCCGCGTCTGCTTGACCGCGCCGTCGTCGGCATCCTCCAGGTGCACCAAGTGGGGGAAGAGCGCGAGATTCACTGAGGTTTCCATCTCGTCGGCATGGTCGCCGGGCTCCTCGAAGATCTCGTGCAGGACGTCCTTCCCCACCTGCCACCAGTTCACGAGAGTCAGGAACATGGGGGTGGTGCCGTAGAGGTCCCGCAGCAGCGGTTTGAACTCGTTGCCCCCATGCCCGTTGAAGAGGACCAGCTTGTGGATCTCGTGTTGCGCCAGAGAGTCGGCAATGTCGGCGACCATCGCGTTGAGGGTGTTCTGGCTGACATGCATGGTCAGCGGGAACTCGAGCAAGTTCGAGTCGACGCCGTAGGGGATGGTCGGCAACTGGATCACTTTCGCGCCCAGGCGATGCGCTCGCTCGCACGCCATGTCGGCGATGATCTCGGTGTGGAACTGGTCCGAGCCGTAGGGCAGGTGCAAGCCATGCGGCTCGGTCGCGCCCACCGGCAGGACCGCTACTTCGTAGTCCCGCTCCTGCACGGCCTTGTAGGTGATCTCCTGCAACTTCCATTCTCGAGCCAAATGCGTGCCTCCGTTGTTACGCCGATTGCTTTCCTGGGTACAGTTTGACGCTGCCGCTAAGAGTCCTGCTTGCAGCTCAACCGCCCGCCAGGGGCGCAGCCTTCGTCCCCCAATCACACCGTGAGAAGGAAACGAAGGGCGCGATATGGTACAATGGGCGCCAGCGAATCGCGACAGCTTCCGTTGGCCTCGTCAGGATTCGTCACCGCTTCGGGCGTGCAGGAGGAATGCCGGCAATACTAAAGCGCCACCAACCGTCGTCCACCCCTTTCCGAGACTGGAGTGTCAACCCAATGACCATTCAGGAACTGCTTGAGCAGCTCGGGAACACGTGGCTGGAGCTGACCTGTCGCAACTGCGGAGAGTCCTTGCGTGACTCATTGCTCTCCTTCGAACATAATCCCTATAACCGCCGTTGTGGACAGTGCGGCACCGAACTGCCGCTGACAAAACTGGTGCCCCTGGTGACCAGTATCCGGAGTTGCCTCGCGGACTGGTCTATCGAGGTCGTCGAGACGGCACCGGCACCGTCGAATGGCGGCATGGCTCGAAGCAGCGAACCGGCCTACGTGTGACCCACTTAGCCCGCTGAGGTTCTGCCTCAGCGGGCTTTCTCGTTCCGTCAGGAATCAGCATGGACCAATCACGGCACATGACGCGAAGGGGCTTCGTGAGAGGCGCAGCGTGCGCAGGCTTGGGCGCCGCGATGGGCGTGGTGAGCGAGGCGAAGGCAGGGCTCCCCGACCACCGGAGCAGAGTCGTTCTCGTCCGAGACGAGAACTTGCTTGACCACCGGCACAAACCACAGCCAAGAGTTCTCCTCAGCGTGCTGGACACGGCCGTGTGCCTGCTGTCGGGGGAAGTGGAACCAGTTGCCGCTTGGGGCCGCTACTTCCAGCCGGACGACGTCGTCGGTCTCAAGACCAATGAGATGATGCTGAAGACGCCGCCCGCGCTGTCAGCGGCAATGCGTCAGCGGCTGCGTGACGTCGGCGTGCTCGCAGGCAACCTTCACGAGACAGACCGGGAAGCCTACCGACTCCTCGGCAAGTGCACGGCACTGCTCAACACGTGCGGTTTCAAGAGCCACTGGCTCTCGGGCGTCGGCGGGGCCGTCAAGAACTACCTCACCTTCGTGCCTCCCGACGAACGACGCAATTATCACGGCAACTACTGCGCCAACGTCGGCACCGTGTGGAGCAAGCCGAGCTGTCGAGGCAAGACGCGCCTGGTCGTCATCGACCTGCTGCGCCCGCTGTTCAACGGCGGCCCGCAGGTCAACCCCAACTACCAGTGGGACTACAAGGGGCTGCTTGTTTCCACCGACCCGGTTGCAGCCGACACGGTGTGCCTCCGGCTGCTGCAGAACAAGCGCGACGACTTCAAGGGCGAACGGTGGGACCTCTCACCGCCGGCAGTCCACCTCGAGACGGCGTGCAGAGAGCACAGACTGGGCACGTGTGACTGGGGCAGGATCGACTTGGTCAAAGCGGGCTGGGCCGCGGACGCACTGGTCTGACAACGCCACGCCCCTCAACGCTGTCTCTTCTCCGCGGAGCCTACTCGTTCTCATCGTCGGCCCCGGCCGCCGCGCCGGGACGAGTCTTCACCAGTGCCAGGGACAACATGATCAGCAACAGCGCGCCCGCGATCACCGCGTAGGAGGCCCACGTTGCTGCATCGCCCTTGGCCAGTACCTCGTCGGCCACTCGCCGCCCGGCGACCACCCGCAGGATCGGCTTCCCGGTCAGGAGCCACAGAGCCGTCAGACCCAGCAGCAGCGGGCTTGCGGTTCTTGTCGCGGAAAACCGCAGCGCTGCCAGCCCCAGCGTCACGAGACCGGTCACGATGGTCGCGGCGATCATCACCGCGGGGCTGAACGAGAACAGACCCCAGGCAAGCAGTAGCGCTGCGACGGTGCACACGATGACGTTGTAGATCGGTTTCAGGTTCTTCATTGTTTGCTCTCCAAATCCGCGGGAGCCGGTCAGAGGCTGCGTCAAAGCCACCGGCTCCCGAAGCATCGCACGTTCATCCGTGCGAGGTCACCCAGCACAGACGCACTCCCGCCCCCCTCTGTCAACGACGAAGCAAACGCGGAGCGAGGCTTCAGGGGTGCCTCGCGTTGCCCTCCCAGCGCGAGGCGGCTTTCAGGTCATGCCCGTCTGCGGCCAGCGGCCACCAGCGGAACAGCGAGTAGCAGGCACAGGAAGACGGCAACTGCAGATATCCACATCGAGTTCATCGATTCCTCAACAGAAGCGACACGGATCCGGGGTAGCCACGTCGAGATGGTTGGCGAGGGAGTTCAAGCCCGAGCCTACGGGTCCGGGGGGAATGCAGACACGGGGCACCTTGCCGGGTCAGGTTCACCCCTTTGTTGGACACACAAGGCAGACTCCCTTCTGCGACGAAAAACTATCTACAGCGTGGGAGCGCCTGCAACCAGCACCCTGAAGACATGCGCAGCGAAGTCGAACCGACTGTCACCCAAGTAGGGCTCGCCGTGATCTTTCGGGACGACGAGGTCCTTCTCGCTCGCCGGCACCGTGACGCCCCTTTGGGGGGCTTCTGGGAGTTCCCCGGCGGCAAGGTGTGGCCCGGCGAGTCCGTCCTAGCGTGCGTGGAGCGGGAGGTCGGAGAAGAGGTCGGCGTGCAGGTGCGGGCGGAGCCGTCGTTCCTGACGGTGGAACACCAGTATGCCCACGCCCGGGTGCGGCTTGACTGCTGTCGGTGCACACTGATCGCGGGCGAGCCACAGGCCCTTGAGTGTGCAGAGGTACGCTGGGTGCCCCTCGTCGAGCTGGCCCAATATCGCTTCCCTGCGGCCAACGCCTCACTGCTGACGCGGCTGGCAGAGCTCGCCCGCTCCGCGCGTTGAGGCGGATTGCCACGCGCGCCACAATCCCATCGCCTTACGGGAGAATAGACACTGAGAGGTGAGAGTTCATGGCTGTCCTGGAAGCCTTCCCGGCATTGCACGCAGGTCTGCTGATGTTCGTAAAGTACCTGTTGCTGCCCTTGATCGCCTTGGTGCTGTTCCTGGCGTTCCTCAGTCGGTCGCCAAAGACCAAGCGAAAGAAGCCGAGCCTCGATGACGAGTGAGGACCCGGCGCCCGGCAGCGCCTCCTCCAGGGCCTCCCGCGCTCACGCCCGCCACTTCTGCACGAACCGCACGAGCGTCTTTAGCAGGTTGTCGAAGACCGACAGCCGGGCGACTTCGTAGCCGTGGCTGTTCTCGCGCACAATCCCGACTGTGCCCACCCGCGGGGCCCCTCCGCTGGCATACACTTCGCTGGCGTCAGAGGCGGCAGCGTCGTAGACCGCAGTCTGCAGTTCCGTGCCCGCCGCTCTCGCGCAGCGCAGCAGCGCCTGGACCAACCGTTGGTCGAAGTGCGTCACTGAGTCCTTGCTCCACGTCCCCGGCCGGCCATCCAGCTTGAGCGATGAACCCGGCGGAATCGGGCACCCATCGACGGCCAGAAATACCTCCGGACGCTCCCGGTCAGCGAGCACTTTGGCCCCGTGACAGCCGCCTTCTTCGTGGACGGTGAACGCGATGATCAGATCGCCTTCCGGCTCGATAGCGTCGTCTCTGATCGATTCGAGCAGGCGGAGCAGCGTCACCACGCCACCGCGGTCGTCGAACGTCCACGCAGCCACCAACGGGTCGGCGGGGTCGCCGAATAGCACCGGCCCACGCATTGCGCGGAAAGGCACGGCCGTCGACCCAACCCGCACGCCGGCGGCTGCGAGCTGCTCTCTCGACAGCCCGGTCACCACCCGCCAGTCACTCCACTGACCGCCTCCCGGTTCCGCCCCCTTGGTGTGGGTGGAACCATAGCTCAGGACCCCTCGGACGACCTCCCCGTCGCCCACGATGTCCACCGGGCATTCACCCAGCTTCCACGGATAGAGACCACCCGACCGGTCAACCCGTAGCGCGCCTTCGTCGCCAATGCCGACCACCACCATGGCGATCTCGTCAAGGTGAGCTGCGATCACAGTGAGGGGCGCGGCGCTGTCTCTCCCCGAGAGACGAACCACCACATTCCCGGCGCCATCGGTCACCGGTACGTAGCCGAGGTCCGCGGTCTTTCTGCTCACCCGCTCGCCCAAGCGCTCCTCGCGGCCGGAGGGTGCAGGAATGTCGAGCAGCTCAGACAGCAGAATGAGAGCGGGATGATTCAGGGCAGAGGCCATGCAGAACCCCCGGTTCACCTAGGAAGTCGGGCGTAGTAGTTCGCCCCCTCACCCGGTTCTCCTCTTGACCCGCCACGCCCGGACCGGCGGACCCAGGCGACTCCACACGCAAGACCGCCCGGGGCCCTTCCCTCGGCTGAGCTGCTTCCTACTTTGTCAGCTCCGCGCGGATCGCTTCCCGCTGCAGCTGAGGCACGCTGCCGACCAAGACGAAGTTGATCCCGTCGCTGTTCCACATGAGCGCGTCGCGCCGGAAGAACCGTGCCCCCCCGGGCCCCTGCGGTTCCTTCTCTCCATCGACGGGGGTCTCAAAGAGCGATAGGAAATTGAGCCCGTCGATGTAGCGCAGCCAGACCACCTTCCGGTCACCGTGCTCTTGGAGGCGTGCGCTCTCGAACACAAAACCGCCCGGCAGCATGGGCGGGGCCGCTACACTGAACGGGGCTTTCCGATCCAACTCCTTGAGCGACAACGGCGGCAGTTCGTTGGTCTCCGCGCCCCGGCACTGGGCGTCGGCCGGCCGGGTGAAGTCGAACAGGGAATCGTCGAGGGGCTTCCTGAATGTCACCCGGACGAACTGCGACGAGCCGAGGGACCGCCCGTCGGCGCCGAGCCGCTCCTCCTTGAGTCTCGCGTAGGTGGCCGCATCCACCCAGAACCGGTGGACGCCCCCCTCGAACCTCTTCGAGCGCAGCTCAATCGCGTACGCCTTCCGACCGGCAATCTGCTGGATTCCCTTGGACGTGGCTTTGAAGTTGGCTTTCAGAAGGCGTACCCGGAGGACCTTGACCGCCTCGGTCCTCGACCTCACCGGCAGCGGGGTCTGGAACAGCACATTGCGTTTGGGCAGGTACGTCGTCCGAGTCCTGCCATCGCAGACAGTCAGATGGCCCCGCCGCGACTCGGGGTCCAGCACCTCGATCCGCTTGCGGTGCCAGGGCTTCAGGCACACCCGTTCCCGAACCGTCTGCTTCTCGGCGCTGCCAAGTCTGAAGTAGATGGTCTCCTGCTCGCCTTCCAGCGCAACCTCCCCTTCAGCCCGAACCATGCGGACGGCGATCTCCATAGGCGGAGGTGGGGCCGCGAACAGAGGCAACGCCCCAGCCGCCAGCGCGAGGGCTGACGCCAACGCGAGGTGGCTACGGCTCAATGGCTGCGGCGTTCTGTTGGGGATGTGCATCCTGGTCTCGCTCTACTGCGTGTGCCCGTGCCCGGTCAGAACGAGGATGCCCCGTTGCCGCTCTCAACGGGAATTGCTTCTTGCCCCAGCAGCCGGTCACCGCCGTAGGTGGCATGCTGCTCGACGCACTGGAGGACATACAGCGCCTGTTTGGAGGACTGCACGTGTCGAACGCTCCGCTCCGGGGTCTTGGGGAACATGACCGCCATGGCCGTTGCAGCGGCAACCAAAGCCGGCAAAGCGACCTGCAACCGCAGCCGCGGGGATTGCAGCGGAACCCATGCCCACCGGCGCTTCGGTGACGCGGGCAGCCTCGCACTCAGTCGGTTCCAGAAGCCGGCAGCGGGCTGATCTGTGGGCAGCAATTGCAGTGCCCTCACAGCCTGTCGCATGTCAGCGTGCAGCTTCTCGCAGGCCGAGCACTCCCGCAGATGCGCCTCGACGCTCTGCTTCTGCTCGGCCGAGAGTATTCGGCTCACGTACTCGGAAACGAGTCCTCTTGCAGTCTTGCACTTCACAGCGCGTGCCTCCTGTAATCGCTGATTGGCGGTCAGCGTGCCTCGACATAGGATTGGAGTCTGCGCCCGAGCTCGGCCCGGGCGTTGAACAACCGGGACTTCACCGTGCCGATCGGGCACGACAGCGTCTTGGCGATCTCTTCGTACGACAGCCCCTGGATGTCGTAGAGCACGATAACGACACGGAGCCTCTCCGACATTTGGCCGAGGCAGCGCCAGACACGCTGCTGCAGCTCAGTCCGTTCCGCAATCTGCTCCGGACTGCCGGACCGGTCAGGGAGGTCGCGAGGGTGCTCCCCCCCGTCCTCCTCCGTGGGCGCATCGAGCGAGTACGCTACCGGTACCTGCCGCTGCGCACGTCGCGAACGGTCCACGCAGATGTTGTGCGCGATTCGGTACAGCCACGTCTGGAACGTCGATTCGCCGCGGAAGCGATGGATGGATTTGTAGACACGGACGAAAACATCCTGCGCCATGTCCTCGGCGTCGGCAGGGCTGTTCGTCATCTTACACACGAAATTGTAGATCCTGGTCTGGTAGCGCTGAACCAGCTCCGCGAATGCGTCGAAGTCGTTCTGCTGGCACCGCTCAACCAGAGCCGCGTCAACATCGGTCATGGTAGCGAGACCGCGGATGGCATCTGCGACCATTTACGAACACTCTCCTGCGGGCATGGAGATTCAGACGATACTGCCACATGAGTGTTCAGCCGCAGAGGCATTTTCCCCCAGTTCAGCCGCAGAAGCAAGCCCGCTCTTCCCGCACCCGCGGGGGCGGGAACCGGATAGCCGAGCCCGAGCCAGCGCGGTCGTCGCGCTAACGCCGGCACTACTCCCCCTGCACCAGCCGATCCGCCACATACTGCCGCATATCGTCAGAAAGACTCGCGAAGTAGGCGCTGAACCCCGTCACTCGCACGATGAGGTCGGGGTGCTTCTCCGGGTTCTTTGCCGCTTCCAGGATCGTCTCCTTGTTGAGGACATTGAGATTGACGAGCGTGCCACCCATCTGGAAGTGACCCCGGACCAGCGCCTCGGCTTGGCTGACGCCCAATGCGGTGCCGGCCACCCCTGGGTCAACGTCGAGCTGCAGCGGAGCAGTGTTCCCGTAGCCGGGCTGGACGGCGGCGACTGCGGCCACCATCTGTGTCGGCGTGCCAGGCCCGCCGCCGTTGAACCCGGGCTCCGGGTTGGGGCCATGCGAAACCGGTTCCCCCGCCCGTCGACCGTTGGGGGTGGCCCCAAGCCGCTGCCCGAAGGCGATCACCTTCGCCCACGAAAACAGCCCGGGGACCATCCGGAACCCGTCGGGCGTCGGCTTTCCAGCGACAGCGTCGGTGAACGTGCGCGATAGCCGCAACGCCCACTCGTCGGCCAGGCTGCCGCCGCTGCCGAATCGCGGGACGTTCCGCATCATGAGCCGCGCCCGCTCGCCGTGGTCCCCGGCCCAGTTCTCCTTCAGATGACGCGCCAACTCGTCCCAGGTGAGCCGCTGCTCCCGCTCGAACCGAAGCCAGAGGTCGGCGACGCTGGGTGGCTCGTCACCTGCGGCGCACGGCGCCTCTGTTGCTTCCCAGAAGGCGAGGTCGAACACCCTCGCCAGGTCGATCTTGATCATGTCGCACATGCCGTACTCGCGACCCGGAATGGCCAACCAGTGGCAGCCGGCATAGGTCCGAGTTCGCGCCACCTCCACCGGATACCCGTTTCGCATGAACCCCTCGGTGACCGCCCTGTCACCGACGAACTTGGGGAAGCCCATCCTGTCCTCGCAGAGGATTTCGAGCCCGCGGCGGAACAGCTCCTCGCTCAGCCCCTGGCCGACGCGCACCGCAAGGTTGGCCGGCGTTTTGAGTCGATGGACGGCTTCGAGGACCAGGAACGAGACCCGACTGGTGAGATCTTGCCCGTCGGCATCGGGCCCACCCAACTGGATGTAGGCTGTCTCGCTCAGCAGCAGGCAGGCCAGGTGGAAGACCGCTTCGTCGTCGGTCAGGAGGCCGGCCGCTGAATCGCGCTCGTAGTAAGGCCGGAGCAGCTTATCCAACTGGCCCCACTCTCCACTCCCGTTGTACATCTTGGCCACTGCCTGGAAGAAGACCAGCCACTGGCACGCCTCGCGGAACGTTTCCGGTGGCGCGCACACCTGACGCGCACAGATATCGGCGAGGGTCGCGAGGTTCTCGCGGAGCTGCGGGCGTTGCTCGGCCTCCGCCATGCTCCGGGCCGCCTCGGCGTGCCGCCGGACCCAGTCCTGCACCCCTGTGATCACGTCCTCGAGCCCGTCGTAGAAGTCGCCGGCGTCCGCGTTCTCGTGGCGGTAGTAGCGCACCTTCTGCAGCAACCCGCCCCAGCCCAGCTTCAGCCCGAGGGCCAAGTCAGGACAGAAGTGCTGCCCGCCGCCGATACCGTGGTCCAGCCCGTAGAACTCCTGCTTCTGCCTTCCTTGGAGGCGCTCTCGATCGGGGGGCGAATCCCGAGAGGCTCTGGTTCGCCCTCAGTGGTTCAGTTCCTGCGGAACCGTCCGCTGTCCTCCGCCTGGCATCGTGTCACGTCGGCAGGGAATCGGCGCTCGGTGATGAAACAGGAACGTCGACAATCACCCATCCAGTCCAGGAGGTCCTACATGAGATCCCAGACTACCAGGAGAACACGTCTTGCCTGCAGCGCGGCCGCTGCCGCGGCGCTGTGCCTCGCGTTCTGCGGTGTGTCGTTCGCCGCGGAGGCGGTGGTAGAGGACGGCACTGTCCGCGTGACCGCGGGAACGAACCAAGTCAGCTTCGCGATCGAGAAGGGCACCCTCGCCATCCGCGGCGAGGGTATCGACATCGAAAGGAACGGGACCGCATTCCTGCTGTCCTCCGGCGACGGCGGCGCCAAGTTAGTCAGCCTCAAAGACGCGGCCAAAGCGGCCGGCGAACTCGACCTCCGCAATGCAGAGGCGTTGGTGGCAGTGGTGACGCTCTACGAGAAGCCTCAGCGGCTGGCAGTCGGCGTGCTCGAGTTGCTCGGCCGGCAGCAGACGATCAGTGTTCCGCTGGGACAACTCGGGCTGGCTCAGGACGCCGTCTTCGCCGGCTATGACCTCACCAAGAACTCGTTCCAGGGCCCGCTCACCGGGGCCTATTCCCGAGTGCTGAACGGGAACGAACTGGCGCTGGTGGCGTTGGGTCAAGCTGGTGCCGAACCCCTTCTGCTGTCAACGTCGCGAAGCACGGCCGGCGCCGAGCCCGACCTCGGCGAGGTCCAGTGGGACGCCCAGAAGAAGACGCTCAGCGGCACGTCCAGCGTCGAGGCAGACCAGAAGTACGAGCTTCGCCTCTTCGCACCGCCGGAGCCGGTCCGGTTGGTCGCTGAGACCGCCTCGGTCTCGCCTCCCGACAAGGACGCTGGCGTCACCACCGACGTCATGCAAACCCGGCAGTGGCTGCGCGTCTTTCTGAGTGGTCCGAAGGCACAGCAGGTGAACTGGCAGGTGACCTTCGCCGAGAAGCCCGCCCGAAAGGCCGGCGCAGTCGCGGTGAAGCTCTCGGCCACAGCGCTGTCAGGGCGGCGAGTGCAACTGCGGTGCTCCAGCGGCGGGGAAGAGCTGCTCCTGCGGCGCAGCGACGGTGCCGTCCTCGCCGTCAACTCGCCCTGGATCGACGACACCACGGCAGCGCCCGACACGGAGTACACCTACACCGCGCTCCCTCTCAGTTGGGCGGGCAACCAGGCGGTCCTCGCCACCGCAACGGTGAAGACCCCGCCACTGCCGCCGCTCCCTCCCCTACCCGACATCTACCTCGCAGACCTCCAACCCGAGAAAGCCGTCAACGGCTGGAACGGCGATCCGCGGCGCAACCTGTCCATCGACGACAACCCGCTGTCGATCCGCGGCGAGATCTTCCAGAAGGGCATGGGCGTGCACGCCGTGTCTGAGCTGGTGTACGTCCTGAAGCCACACTACAAACGGTTCGTCGCTGTGGTCGGCGTCGACGATGAGAAGAACGACGCGCCTTCGGGCAGCGTCACCTTCGAGGTGTACGCCGACGACCAAGAGTTGCTCAAGTCCGACGTGCTGACGCCTTTCGACGAGCGACTCGGCGTCAATGTCGAGATCCCGGCCGGAGCCAAGCGGATCCGGCTGGTCGTCGGTGACGGCGGCAACGGCAACGGCTGCGACCACGCCGACTGGGCGAACGCCGGCTTCCTCACCCTCGGGGCGAAGCCTGAGGAGCCGGTGGCCGAGGCGCCCGCCGGCTTTGCCGTCCTCTTCAACGGCAAGGACCTGGACGGGTGGGACGGCAATCCACAGTTCTGGTCGGTGAAGGACGGCGTCATCCGCGGCGAGACAACAGCGGAGAAGGCGGCAAAGAACAACACCTTCCTGATCTGGCGCGGCGGGGAGCTGAAGGACTTCGTCCTCAAGCTCAAGTTCCGCATTCAGAACGGCAACTCCGGCGTGCAGTACCGTAGCAAGGACTTGGGAGAGTGGCGTGTCAGCGGCTACCAGGCTGAGGTGGAGAACAACCCCGGCACAGTCGGCTTCCTCTACCACGAAGCGGGCCGCGGGTCGTTGGTGAATGTAGGCGACTGTGTGCAGATCGACGCGACTGGCGAGAAGCGGATCGTCAGCCAAGTGTCGGACAAGGACGCGCTGGTCAAGGCTGGCTTCTACAAAGACAAGGACTGGAACGAGTACACCATCACGGCCCGCGGCAACCACCTCGTCCACGAACTCAACGGCTACCCGACGATGGAACTGATCGACGACGATGCCGCGGGAGCGCTACGGGCGGGGATTCTGGCGCTGCAGATCCACGCCGGCCCGCCGATGGTGGTTGAGTTCAAGGACGTCTGGCTCAAGCCACTCACAGCCAACTACGGCAAAGCCGTGCGTCTGTTCAACGGTGAGAATCTGGACGGTTGGACGCCCTCCAGCGACCAAGTGAAGGACACCTTCAGCGTCAAGGACGGCGTGCTCGACGACACCGGCAACCCGGCCGGCTACCTGCGGACCACCGCCGACTACGACAACTACGTTCTTCGCGTCCAGCTTCGCCACCTAACCGACGGCAACAGCGGCGTGCTCTGCCGGATGGTTGGCGAGGACAAGGTATGGCCGCGGTCCATCGAGTGCCAGGGGCAGAAGGGCGCACTCGGCGACATCTGGAACATCGACAAGTTCCCCATGAAGACCGCCCCAGACCGCCCCAACGACCGACACACCCGGAAGATGAACCTGTCCAACGAGAAACCGCTGGGCGAGTGGAACCAGTATGAGATCACCTTCAACGGCAGCGACCTCGAGCTCAAGGTGAACGACCTCGTTCAGAACACCGCCACCGAATGCTGGGAGACCCCGGGCAAGATCTGCCTCCAAGCAGAGGGGGCCCACATGCAGTTCCGCAACGTGGTGTTGGTGCCGATCGAGAAGGGCAAGTGAGGTCACGAACGAGGACAGCCGAGGACCGGTCTGTGCTGTCAGACCACACGCCCCTCTTGCTCCCACGCCCAACAGCCGGCCTCTACCACGAGCTATACCCGCGAAGGTTAAGAACACACCGAAGTGGAAGTTCGCGGAACTTCCCCGGCAGGCGTGCAGCAGACGTAGGACAGAGGGTATTCTCGCAGACGGAGCCGAAGTCGCACCGGGACTTCGGTGTGTTCTTAGGGCACTTCTTTGCCAACGATGGACTGGGGATCCTTGGCCTTGTTGGCCTTCCACACCTTGGTGATCCTCTCGATCTTCACGACCAGCTCTTGGTCGCCCTTCTTCACGATGGTGCCGACCGCCATGCCCTTGAAGCCCTTGATGCCCTCCGGCAGCTTGTACTTCACGGGCTCGTCGGCCGCGAACGAGAGGGCACCGGCCGCCGAGGCCGCAACCGAGGTTACTACAAACGCTCTCCGATTCATGGCTTAACTCCTTTGGTAAACACCGACTACGTGCCCCGGCAATTGAGCTCGTCAGTCTGTCGGTTCGAGAAGCCGGGATCAGTCCACGGCCTTCACATCTACCACACGCCTCCCTTCCGGCATCTCCCAGGTCAGGACTACCTGCATGCCGAGCCGCAGTCGGCCGAGCTTGGCAAGCATCTCTTTGTCGAACCCACCGCCCTGCGCTGGGTCGCCGCCGACCCAACACGGCACAAACCGTTGAGGCTTGCCGCCGTCGGGAGTCACCTCGACCCAGGTATCGCCCAAGCCCGTGACCTTGCCGGCAACTGTCCCGCGACCATCAAGATCGACGGCGAGCTTCCTGCCGTCGTCGATCACCCATGTGACGGTGATCTCGTCGCCCGGATTCACCTGGGAGGCTTCGAGCACGACTACCTTCCGCCCCTTGGAGATGGCGAACGTGGCCGTGTCTTCGCCGACCTTCAGCTTCAGCACGCCCTCCTCCGAAGAAACCACCTTCCCCTTGGTGTGTTCTCCGCGCCGCAACACCAAGTCGAGTCGCGTGTCCTTGTCGCGCAGGATCTTCACGTCTCCCCGTGTCTGCGACAGATAGCCCTCTGCGCGAATCTCGAGTCGGTACGTGCCCGGTGAGCACCAATCCAGCTCGTAGACTCCGCTCTTCCCGGAACGAGCATCCACCACCACTCCCTCGCCGCGCAGAATCAGGACGGCGCCAGCCACCGGCTCTCCGGCTCTGTCCTTCACGAATCCAACAAGGCGACCCTTTCCGTCCAACGCGTTGGCTGCGGCGCTTAGCAACGCGACGGCCGCCATCGCGGCCAGCGCCATGCTCAAGGCACTCCGTGTCTTCATCCTGTGTCTCCCTCGGGAAACGACTGCTGGTCCGGCGCGGCCGGATCAACCCCGGGCTACCGAAACGGAACCGGACCGAACCTCCGCTCGTTCGCCCTCCGCCAAGGCGATCGTCTCATGGTCGTTACCGAGCCACACGCAGCCGCTGCGCATCTCGACGGTGGCGTTGCGCCGGGACGAGTCCAGCCGAACAGCGAACTCCGCCTCATCGGCCATGACAAAGCCGCTGGGCAGTTCGACAGAGAACGGCTCGGCGCCTCGGCGGACACTCAAGCGGAGGACCGACAATGCCCCACCAACGAGCAGCCCAGCCGCCGCGCCGGCCGCGAATACCCAGACCGGTCGCCAACGACGTGCGGCCGACGCCTGCGCCGTCTCTCGAAGTCTGCGATCCAAACGGTACGACACCCGCTGCTCGAAGCCCGGGCGCGGTTCTACCGGGCGCACCAACGCCTCCAGCCGCGCCTCCACCAACCTGCTCGCCTCGATGGCGGAGCGGCATTCGTGACAACCGGCGAAATGCGCCTGCAGGTCCGTCTCGGCGGCAGGTTCGCGGTTGGCGTATTGCTCAGCAAGCCGTCGCGCCTTCCGGCAGTCCATCGCGGCTCACCTCCGTCTCAACCATGCAACTCAACTTCTTCCTCAGCAGTTCCCGCCCCCGCTGAAGTCGCACCCGGACAGCGCCGAGGGACAGCCCGAGGGCATACGCAACGTCGATCACAGAGGCGTCGTCCAAATAGAACATCAGGAGTGGGATCCGGTACTGGTCCGGCAGCGTGTGGAGCGCCTCGCGCACAACCAGAGCGTCTTCCCGGGCGCCGATCCCGCCCGTGCCGACTAACTCGTCTGAGAGCTCCTCCATCTGGGACATCCTGCGCCACCTGCGCTGAGACTCGAGGCACACTTTGGCGGCGATTCCGCGGAGCCACGGGGAGAACTCACGCTTCGAGTCATACCGGTCCAGCAGTTGGTACGCACGGACGAAGGCCTCTTGGGCTGCCTCGTCGGCTTCGTCCGGATCGCGGAGCAGGTGCAACGCCAGACCGTACACGCCAGCGCGGTGCCGAGACACCAACCCCTCGAACGCACCCCGGTCGCCAGCCTGGGTGGCAGCAACCAGTTCCTGATCGGAGGGTAACGGGGCCGTCGTCTGCGCTTCAGCCATGTCCGGCTTCCGAGATCACTACTGATTGGCGCAGCCGCTCCACAACGTTACAGCAGCTTTGCGGTACACCCGGCCGGACGGATGTCGCGGCTCACACTTCCAGGAGGTCCGGGCCCGGTGCCGTCTCGGGAAGCGGCTCTAGTGCGCCGGCCGCCGCCAACTCCGCCAGTGTCGCGAACCGCCGCCTCCCCTGCCCCTCCAAGTGCTCCAACACCGCGTCGAACAGCCGGAACGCGTAGTCGTAGTTGTCGGCAATCCCGTGCGTGTGCGCCAACAGCACGCCCACTGAGCTGCTCTCCGCAATACGGTCGACGTCGGCCTTCGCCATCTCGATGAACGCCGGCTCATACGCCGATGCGCCCCGCCACGTGTACTCGCCAACAATCGGCACTTCCACCACCTCGCTGTACCACCGGAACGGCGCCCGCGGCCAGTTGTCGGTCCAAGTCTGGTTCGGCTTCCCGCCCAGGGGTCCCAGATGGTCGTAGCAGCCCATGTTCAGGTACTGGCCGGTGTCGTAGCGAATGCCCAACTCACTCAGCGCCTGAAACAACGCCTTGCAGATCGATCCGCACGGCGGTCGGAAGACTGTCGGCGTCAAGCTCAGTTCTCGGTCAAACTCTTCCAGCCCGATCTCCAGCACTGCCCGCATCCAGCCCAGCGTGTAGTTGGGCAGCAACTCCGCTCGCCGTGCCTCGAACTGCTCCAGGAAGCTCGGCAGAATCCGCGTCGCCGGAGCCACCGGCGGGCCGAACTCGAAGCAGTCGCTGTGGGTCAGCCCGTGGAGCTGGAGGTCGTGCTCGGCATCCCGCCCCTCCAGGAATGCCCGTTTCCAGTCGTCGCTCCACGGCTGCCCGCCTGGCTTGGGGACTACGAACCACGTTGCTCGCAGTCCTCGGCTCTCCAGGAACCGACACGTCTTCCGAACGGACTCGACCCTCTCCGGCCCGCCGCTGCCGGCGTCGTCGATGGTGAGGGTGTAGGTGCAGTTCACATTGGTGCTCCCTTCGGACCTCCGGCTGTACCTGCTCCCGCCGGATCGGTCGGACCTGCCCGATCTTGCTCGATCCGTCAGATCCCCATCGTCTCGCGGATATGCTCGCGCGAGAGCGTGAGCAGCTCCAGGGGTGGGCGGGCGCCCTCGCTGCTCCCGGGCAATGCCAATTCCACTACAAAGTCGCCGGTGAAGTTGATCTCTTCGAGCACCTTGGCCAACTGCCGGTAGTCTACATCACCCTCGCCGAGGGCATCGGTCCGCGGGCCGCCGAGGTGGTAATCGCGAATGTGGAGCAGGCTGAGGCGGTCGGCGTGCGCGCGAACGAACGCCTCGGGGTCGACGCCGCCGACGCGCAGCCAGTCGAGGTCCGGGTTCAGCTCGAGCACGTCGGCGGGGACGTTGTCGACGACGAGGTTGAGGTCTTCGATTGGTTCGCCGTGCGTGTGAAGGTTCAGTCGGTGTCCCTTGTCGCGGAACAGGCGGCCGACTTCGGTCCACATTGCCACGCACTGCTCGTTCTCGGCGTCGGTCCGGTCGGCCAGGCGCTTCCCGCCGCAACTGCAGCCGCATCGCAGCGAGCCGAGTCCCAGCGCAGTCAGCTTGTCACAGAATGCCTCCATCTCCGCGACGATCTGGTCGTGCTTGTCGATATCCCAGAACGGTTGCCCGTGGGACACCCCGATCAGCCGCAACCCCGCCTTGTCCAGGGCGCCAAGCACACGCTCCCGCGAATCGGGTGCGTCCAGATTCGGCGCGTACATCTCGACCGCCGGGAAGCCGGACTCGGAGACGATTTGGCAGACCTCGTCCAACTGAGTGACGGGATCGTAACCGTACTGACAGAAGAAGTAGTTGTGAGCACCTAACAGAAACCTGGACATGTGCGACCTCCGGCGGTGTGGTCTGACTGAAACACAACACGCCCTCTATTCTGCACCGACAACGCGTTCCATTCCTGCCCTCAACGTTGCGGACAGCCCCCCGGGGAGCCACCCGCGCACTGCCTGGTGACCCGCCCCGTCAGCGCTGCACCCAAAGGTGCAGCCGCCAGTCCCGCGAATAATCAGCCGACAACGGAGGCTTCCAGGAGGGTAGACCCCTTGTCCTCACCTGCCCACGTCGTGGCGGTCATCGTCGCGGCACTCTTCCTCGTCTCGGCTCAGGGCCGCGTCCACAGCGCCGGGGAGGCATCTCCTGCGAACTTGGCCGGAGCGGCCACGGCGACTGCCTCCACTTCGGCCACTCCGGTCGGCGACCAGTACGGCCCCGACCGCGCTAACGATGGCGACCCCAACACCCACTGGGCCAGCGGCTCCAGCAAGCTCCCGCAGTGGCTGCGGCTCGACTGGGCGAAGCCGACCCGTGTGGATACGGTGCAACTCGACTTCTACGCCAAGGAGCTGCCCTCGCTCTACGCCGCCTGGAAGACAGCGGAGATCGAGTTGTCGGACGGATTCCGGCAACCCGTCCGGGTGGAGGACCCGGGACAGGACACGACCATCGTCCGCCTGCCGGAGCCGCACACGATCACTTGGCTTGCCATCCACCTTCAGGAGGTGCACGAGGTGAAGACCTACGTCGGCGTCGACGAGATCCGCGTGCACCTGGACCCCACTCGCCTCATTGGGCCGCCCAAAGAAGTGCACCGGGCGAAGATGCGCACCGAAGTGGCGATCGCCGGACAGGAACACCACCCGACGGTGTACCTCAACGCCGCCGACCTCAAGCGCGCAGCCCGCAACGCTGAGCGAACCACCTGGGGCGCCGCCGAAAAGCAGAGCGTCCTGAACCAGGCCGAGAGGTGGCTGACCGGCGACGACGCCGACTGGCGGCAGTTCCTGCCGGAGGCGGGTGCTTGCTACGCGTACGGGTTCGTCGCGTGTCCGCGCTGCAGCAGCTCCTGGGGCACGTGGGGAGGCGCGCGGTGCTCGTGGGACAAGCCGGGCAAGGTCACCTGCGCCAACGGGCACGAACTGCCCGACGCCGACCATCCCGACGACGGCACCGGCTGGAAGAACCCCGACGGGCGAGTCCACTACATGGTCGGCTCGTGGAACGCCTGGGTTACCGAGCAGTGGACCACCCGCGCGATCCCGGCACTGGCGCACGCCTACGCCCTGACTGGCGAGGAGAAGTATGCCGACCGCGCCGGGCTCTTTCTCGACTTGCTGGCAAGCATCTACACCGAGTCCACTGCCGGCTCATGGGACTACCCCAGTAGCCCGCCCAGTGGCCGGTTCGCGCGACCGTGGTACCAAGTAGCGCGGACGCTGGCGCCATTCGTGGAGGCGTACGACCTGGTGTACGACAGCCAGTCGATGCTGAAGCCGTCCCTGCGCCCCGAGCTGGAAGAGGGCCGTCAGACACGTCCGACCCCTCAGCAACGCGCAGTTGGCACTGCGGACGAGAACGGCCAGTCGTGGGCAGGCATGACCCGTCGCGACAACATCAACAAGAACCTGATGGAAGACGGCGCCTACTACTGCTACTCGCACACGTTCAGCGGCGCAATCCACAACGGCCACGCCGACTACATGCGTGGGGCCTTGGCGGTTGGTGTCCTGCTCGGGATCCCCGATTTCGTGCACAACGCCGTCGAGAGCCCCTACTCGATCTACGCCATGCTGGCCAACAACGTGGACCGCGACGGGCGCTACTACGAGACTGCGCTGGGCTACGAGCAGCACACCCACGACCTGTACCTGACGTTCGTCGAACCGCTGCTCAACTGGCGCGACCAGCGCTACCCCGAGGGTGTGCGGCTGTTCGACGACCCGCGGATGCTCGCCTTCTACCGCCTTCCCGCCTTGGGGCTCCAGCTTTGCGGCCACGCCCCCAACTACGGCGACGCCGCACCCGACAACCAGTTTCTTCAGCCTCAGGCACGCCCCTTCGACGGCAGCGACTACAACTTCGCTGAGCGCCTCTACGCCGGCTGCCGGGGCGAGGCGAAGCAAGAGTACGCCAAGCTGCTCAACTTCCTCTGCGACGGCGACGTGGAGAAGCAGCGCGCGGCGAGCGGGATCAGGCGGTGGTTGCTGTACCACGCCGATCCGGTGCCCGCCAAGTCCGGAAGCCAAAGCCCGCAATCCGAAATCGGTGGCGAACTCCAGCGCCAGGTCTTTGGCTCTTGGTTCCTTGGTCAAAAGGGGATCGGGCTGCTGCGCGACGGGGAGGGCGCCAACTCTCAGGGCGTCCTGCTCCGGTACGGGCCGTCGCTCAATCACGGCGACCTCGACGACCTCGGGCTGCTCTACTACGCCAAGGGCTGGCAGTGCACCTCCGAGATTGGCTACGGCCTGGGCAGCACGCACAGCCACATGGGCTGGGGGCAGCAGACGGCCAGCCACTCGCTGGTGGTCGTCGAGGAGAAAAGCCAGCACGGCGGCTCCGGTGGCAGCCTGCGCCTGTTCTGTCGCCTGCCCGGTCTGAAGCTCATGGAAGCCGACTCGCCCCTGAGCTACGCTGACCGGCAGGTGTCGCTGTACCGGCGGACGGTGGCGCTGATCGGCGAAGGCGACGACCAAGTGCTGGTGGACCTGTTCCGCGTGAAGGGCGGCTGCCAGCACGACTATCTCGTCGGCTCGCAGGGGCAGAACTTCCAGGTGGCGGCGGTGGATCTGGGTCCGGAGGAGGACGGCTCTCTCGCCGGGCCGGAGAACGCCTGGGGCGAACGGCAAGGCGTGGACGGCGACCTCCTCGGCTTCCCCAACAAGCCCTACTGGAACCCGCCGCCGGGCAACGGGTACGGCTTCTTCTATGACGCTCGTCGCGGGCGAGCCGTCAAGCCGTGGTCGGTGGACTGGTCAGTGGGGGGACCCAACCAAGCGCACTTCCGCGTCCACGTGCTGCCCGAGGGCGACGACGAAGCCATCGTCGCCAAGGCACCCGGTCTCTACCCTCACAACCGCAACGCCAGCTACCTGATAAACCGGCGACGGGGCGACAATCTCAGCAGTTGCTTCGCCTCGGTGATGGAGCCATACGCGGCCGCCGCGCCTCCAGGCGGCGTATCGGCGGAGCAACTCGCTCACGTGATGACCAGCAGCTCGGCAGACACGAGGCTCATGCCCGAGTACGACGCGTTCCTGCTCAAGGGCACCAGGCCTGGCGACCAGATGACCTTCTCGATCCCGGTTGAGAGGTCTGACACGTACCAGGTCGCGGCTCGCATCCTGCAGGCGCCCAGCTACGGCGCTGTCCGACTGCTGGTGGACGACAAGTCGCTGGGCAAGCCGTTCGTCGCCACCGCAGAGGCAATCAAAAGGCCAGAGTTCGTTGTCTTCGGTGAACTGGAGCTGGCAACGGGCAAGCACGAGTTCTGCTTCGAGATGACCGCCGACAGCGACCAGTACCTGGTGAGCGTCGGCGCGCTCAACGTGACTCCTGCCGATGCCGCCAAGGCGGTTCTCGCCCCGCCGCGACCCGTGCTCAGCTTGGTGGAACGCCTGCCCGTGCGCGGGGAGGCGGCGGAGCAAGCCGTGGCCGTGCACCTTCGCCGCGCCGACCTGGACGAGTACGTCGTGAGTGCGGAGGTCACCAGTAGGGACCTGTCTGTGGAGACGTTCGCAGGCCCACTTCGCTGGAGCGGCGCGGCGGCCTACGTCGGGATCCGCGATGGACAGGTCGTCCGCCTCGCGCTCCATGGCGCAGGTGACGTCTCGGTCGCCGGGTGCACGCTGCGCCCGCAGGCGGCGAGCCTCGGCGGCGAAGTCCGCCGGCTGGACTACGACACTCGTTGGGTGGAGACCTCCGCCAAGCTCCCCGTCGCCGGGCTGGAAGGCGAGCCCCTCCTCTTCAGCAACCCACGTTACTCCCGCAACACCGCCTACCGGATCAGCCGCCTTGAGCCAGTCCCCGGCGGCACGCGGATCTACCTCGGCACGCAGCCCATGCTGCTCGGCCAGGGGCGCGTCCATCAGGTTGCGTCGGAGACGAGCGTACTCAGCGACATCCCCCACGACTATGGCAGGTCCGTCGTCGGCGGCAGCAACCCGCGGTTCTTCGACGGCAAGCTGCTGCGCTTGAGCCGCGGCGTTGAGACCCACCTCAAGCAGATTGTGTACGGCAGCCCCATGCAGCTCGACGTGGACAGCACCGCCGGCCTCAGGGATGGTGACACGCTGTTCTACTACGACGTGCAGGTTGGCGACAGCTTCGTGATTCCCGCTTCGGTGTGGGCGGCTCGGCAGGCCGACGGTACCTGGGAGACCGCTGCCACCGTGGCTGGCGACCTCGTCGCTGGCGCCAGACCCGTGCGCATCCCCGCCTCAGGTCTATAGCGGCCGGCGACACCATTCCTGCGCAAGTGCTCACGAAAGGACCACCAACATGACGCAACCAAGTGAGGGAGGCAGTCCCCTGAAGCTGGGAATCGACGCCTTGCTGAGCACCGTCGGTTCACGCCGCGTGGGGCTGATCACCGGCCCCTCCGCCTGGACCGCCGACCGCGGCCACCCCATCGACTTCCTCAGAAGGGAGGCGACCCTGGCAGCGCTCTTCGCCCCAGAACACGGCGTTTGGGGTCAAGCGCAGGCGGGGGTGCACGTCGCCTCGACCATCGACGCCCGGACCGGTCTCCCAGCCCACAGCCTGTACGACGAGAACCAGGAACCTTCCGCCGAGATGCTGGAGGGTCTCGACGTGCTCGTCTTCTGCATGCAGGAGGTGGGCTGCCGGTACTACACATTCATGATGACCATGGCGCGCTGCATGGAGGCAGCCGCGAAGCACGGTCTCCCCTTCCTGGTGCTGGACCAGCCCACCCCGTTGCGTGGCGATGTGGTCCAGGGCAACGTGGCGAAGACAATCTTCTTTCCCCTGCCGTTGCCCATCCGCCTCGGCATGACTCATGGCGAACTGGCAACTTGGCTGGCAGCGGAGTCCGACTGGCAGTTGGACCTGACGGTGATCCCCGTCGAGGGCTGGACCCGCAACCTGTGGTTCGACGAGACGGGTCTCCCCTGGGTCGCCCCCTCCCCTAACCTGCCGACGCTGCAGTCAGCCGTAGTCTTCCCCTGCACCTGCGTCCTGGAGGCGACCAATGTGTCCGAAGGGCGCGGCACCACTCGTCCCTTCGAGCTTCTCGGCGCGCCGTGGATGGATGGGTTTGCTGTCGCGGACGCACTCTCCGAGAGAGGGCTCACAGGGGCCGCCTTCCGCCCGGCGTACTTTGAGCCGACATTCAGCAAGTGGGAAGGCGAAGTCTGCTGCGGAATTCAACTCCACGTGCTGGACCGCGACGTCTTCGACCCGGTGCGGACGTGCTTCCACTTGCTCGAAGTGCTCCGCACACTGCACCCAAACGAACTCGAGATCCGCGCCAGCAGCTTCGATGTTCGGTTGGGCGACGCGTGGGTGCGGGAGGCGCTGGAGGCGGGGGAGTCTGCCGAGGCCGTGTGGCAGCGGTGCTGCGATGAAGCTGCGAGGTTTGGGGTGGCGCGGAGGTCGTTCCTGCTCTACTGAGCGGCGCGCGTCAGACTCGTCCGACACGTCCGACCAGTCCGACCGGGGAGCACCAAGCGCTTGCTCCCCGCTACAACGGCAACACCGGATACCCCACCCGCGTCACCAGGCCGACGACGATCCAGATCCCCCCGCTGATGCAGTCGCCCAGAATCAGCCCGAGGAAGAACGGGCGCAGGTGTCGATAGCCACTCATGCCGCCGTAGCGCATGATCAGTCCCTTCAATAGCCATCCCATGAGAAACGAAAACCAGAAGCGGGAGATCGGGTAGCCGCTGGCGACAATGAAGCCGACTGGGTGGAGCGGGAACCAACTGAAGCGGGCGCGCAGCAGCAGCATCCCGTACATGCCGGCGATGCCGCCGACGAAATGGGCGATGTTGCTGGGCTTCGTCTCATAGGGCATCTGCTGAAGGGTGGCGGCCCATTTGAACGGGATCTGCGGGGCGATGATGTAGGTCCACGAGTTGGCGGTCATCGTCACGCCGCCTTCGTCGTAGGGCAGCCGAATCGCGGCGTACCCGGAGATCGCAACCCCGGCGACGATGGCCAAGCACATGGCCTTGAGCAGCGACCGGCGGTTGAGGCGCACCTCGTCGGCGGCTTTGTGGGCGTTCACCAGCGAGGGCAGCATGAACTCTCGCAAGTCCATGGTGAAGATGTGCTCCACCAGGGAGGTCACCAGGAGGCTCTGCGCCGACCACACGCGGCTGCCGGTCAGGTTGATGAGCACCTCGCTGGTTGCGAAGGTCGGCTGCAGGAAGAGCAGTCCGGCCTGGGCGACCATCCAGGTGAGCACCACGTACACCACGAAGCCCATGCCGATGTCGGGCAGCGCCATGCCGAGGTGCACGCCCATCTTCATCATCCAGCCCACCATGAACAGGCTGGATACGACGAACCCGATCATCGCCCCGCGATAGGACAACGGTTCGTCCCAGTCGTCGGCTCGCAGCCGCGCCCGCCGCGGGCGTGGACTCTCCGCGTCCTCGGCGGACGCGGCTACAGGAGAACGAGCCGCGCTCTCCGCGGGCGCGGCTACAAAGGCCGTCAGACCGCCAAACGTCGCGCGGAAGACCCGTCTCAGGTGCCCCCTCGCTACCCAGACGCTCCAGCCCGCCAGCCCGATCGCGGCGCCGGCAGCCTCTTGGCTGGAGAAGAGGAAGGCGCCGTATCCCGCCGTCATCCCAGGCATCGGGTAGCCCAACATGCCGATGACTACACACTGCATCTTGTAGAACAACCAGAAGAACCACAGGCTCAGGCACACTTCGCGGCTCAACAGGAAGCTGAACCCGATCACCAGTGGGAAGAACTCGATCCGCACCGGGTTGGCGAACACCCACGGCTTGTTGACGAACCACGTGTTCTTCACGTACAGCCGCATTTCGGGAACGGCCGGGAAGAACTTGTGCAGCCCGTTCGTGGTGTGGAGCGCCATGATGAGCCCGAACCCAACCCACATGGGCCAGGCTCGGAAAAAGTCGCTGACAAGCTGCCCCTGCTTCGGCTCCTGCACCATCTCCACAGGCATCTGCACCAGTGGGAAGGTGAACCGCTCGTTCTGCACCCACTGCCGACGGATCAGCACGGACAGGCAGATGAACGACCCATAGAGCGCCAGCGTGAAGAGACCCCACGCGACGAGCGGCTCAGTCCACACTCCCCACGGGATGCCCTCCCCTACCGGCCGCGCCTCGAAGAACCAGCGGACGGCGTCTTCGTTGTGGAGGTACAGGCTGTTGGGCAGGTTCGGGAAGACGTACTCGTCCCACTTGAACTCGGGGCGAGCGAAGTACAGCGGGGCGGCCATGTGCGGGATGAGGTAGCGCATCAACCCCGACGAGGGGATCCCCGACGAGACCACGATCATGCACCAGATCGCGATCAGCTCTGCAGGGCGGAACACCTTGCTCGGCGCCACCGCCCGAAGGACCGAGTTCACCCCCAGCACCATCAGCGTGAGTACCAGCAGTGCGCCAATGGGGAAGTGGTTCCCGGCGACGAAGGTGGCGCCGACTTTGTTGTCGTTGAATGGGGTAATGCCGCACAGAACGACCACGCAGACAAGCCCAATGACAACCGCGCGGACCGAGACCGCGGACCGCAGGACCTCGACCGGTCCAAGCGCGTCGTGGGTGGGTTGTGGTGCTTGGACGGCTATGTCGGGTGGCTCCTGCAGATAGGAGTGTCACGGGTCAAGTGTCACGGGTCAGGGTGGGGCACCGCTGCTGTGCGAGCGTAGCATTGTATGGGCGACCGCGGCACGCGTCAACTCGTGGTCGGCGCGGCGGACATGCGCATCGCCAAAGGACTTGGCGGCGTCCGAGCGAATCACCTGCTTCGCCGGAAGCAGTGCCGGCCGGACCCATCGCCACACACTTTGCGCCCTCTTGAGAGTCGTATGGAACACCTCGCCTCGCCTGTAGTTGTCGCCCTCGATATCGGCACTTCGTCGTCGCGGTCAGTCGCCTACGACTGCACCGGGGAGATGCTGCCGTCGTCCTTGGCCAGCCTGCCGCATGACGTTCGCACAACAGCCGATGGCGGCGCGGAGTTGGATGCCGAGGCTCTGCTTGAGGAGTCGCTCACCTGCCTGCACCGGACAGAGGCGGCGTTGCGCGAGGCTGGCATCCGGCCCGCCGCCGTCTGCGTGTCCACCTTCTGGCACAGCCTCCTTGGCGTTGATGGTGCCAGTCGTGCAGTCACCCCGGTCTACATGTGGGCCGACACCCGTGGCGCGAAGCAGGTCGGGCAGTTGCGCGCACTGCTCGACGAAGCGGAGTGCCACCGGCGCACCGGCTGCGTGTTCCACACCAGCTACCTGCCGGCGAAGCTCCTCTGGCTGCGAGCGACCTCCCCGGAAACGTGCCGGTCGGTCCGCTGGTGGATGTCCCTCGGCGAGTACCTGGCTGTCCGGCTGTTCGGCGAGCGAGGCTGCTCCTACTCGATGGCGTCCGGCACCGGGATCTTCAACCACAGAACCTCCGACTGGGACGCGCAGCTCGTGGAGGCTTGCGGGCTCACGACGAGACACCTCTCCCCGCTGGTCGACGAACGGACGGCGTTCGCCGGACCGGGCACGGAGATCCGCAGCGCCCTGGGCTGGCTGGCAGACGTTCCCTGGTACCCGGCGCTGGGCGATGGCGCTTGCTCCAACGTCGGCAGCGGCGGCGTGACCCCTGAGCGGGCAACGCTCATGATCGGCACCAGCGGTGCGATACGCGTTCTGTGCGAACCGGCCCTCGAGCCACCTTGGGGCGTGTGGAAGTACCACGTCGACAGACGCCGCTGCCTGTTGGGCGGCGCCCTGAGCAACGGCGGCAACCTCGTCCACTGGCTGTCGCAGACACTGAACACGGGCGACGTGCTGGCGCGAGAAGCGGAGCTGCGCGCGTTGCCGCCCGCCGGACACGGGCTCACCGTCCTTCCCTTCCTGGCCGGCGAGCGCAGCCCCAACTGGCGCCCGGGGGCTACGGGCGCCATCCTCGGTCTCCGCCTGCACACCCAACCGTTGCACCTCGCCCAGGCCGCGCTGGAGGCGGTGGCGTACCGGTTCGCGTTGCTGGCGGAACTGATGAACCGCGCTGCCCCCGGCGTGCGCGAGTACGTCGCCAGCGGCGCTGTGCTGCTTGGCTCGCCCTACTGGATGCAGATGTTGGCCGACACGCTGGGGAAACCCGTCATCGAGAGCACTATCCCCGAGGCATCGAGCCGAGGCGCCGCGTTGCTTGCATTCGAGGCGCTGGGGACGCTGCCTTCCCTCACCGCGGTGGACTTTGGATTCGGCTCCACCTACCGGCCGGACCCCGAACGCGGTGCGCTGTATGCGGCCGGGCGGCGGCGACATCAGGCGGCCTACCAGTTGCTGGCCGCCGGCTGATCGCTGCTGCGTGCCCTTCAGCGGATGGCGCTTCGGGGCGACACGTGCTATAGTTGCGTGCCAACCTCTGCCACAATCTTCCTTTCCGAACGGGGGGTCAGGTCATGACGCGATCAACAATCCCCGAGGTATTCCAGCAGTCCGTAGAGCAGCATGGCGACCGCACCGCGCTCTTGCACGTGGTGGGACGCGACTACGCGCCAGTCACCTACAACGAGCTGGCAAGGCGCGCCGAGCAGTTTGCATTCGGCCTCCTTTCGCTGGGCATCCAGCCCGGCGACCGGATCGGGGTCATCTCGGAGAACCGCCCCGAGTGGGCCGCTGCCGATCTGGGCATGCTGTCAATCGGCGCGGTCAACACCCCCGTCTTCACCACCCTCCCGCCGGCCCAGTTGCGCTACCTCTTCCGAGACAGCGGCACACGCCTCGTGCTGGTCTCCGACGCCAAGCAGCTTGCCAAGATGCTGGCCATTCGGGACGACCTGCCAGACCTGGAGCGCCTCATCGTCCTCGATGCCCAAGTGGAGCTGCCGGACGACGGCGTGCTCCGGTTCGACGCCGTCACCCCGCCTGCTGACGCAGTCGAGGAACTGACCGCAGAACGGCAACGCCGGCTCGCCGCGCTCCAGCCGGACGACCTCGCCAGCATCATCTACACCTCCGGCACCACGGGCGAACCCAAGGGCGCGATGCTGACCCACTGGAACTTCGTCAGCAACGCGCAGGCGGCGCGAGCGGTCATCGACGTCGGGCCTGCGGACCGCTACCTATCGTTCCTGCCGCTGAACCACGTGTTCGAGCGGCTGGTCGGGCACTACCTTATGTTGTTCAGCGGCGTGACGGTCGCCTACGCGGAGAGCCTGTTCACGCTGCCGAACAACATGCGGCAGGTCCGCCCAACCATCATGGCCGGCGTGCCCCGGTTCTACGAAACGACGGCGGCGCGCCTTCACGACGAAACGCGGCGAGGGCCCGCGGCAAAGCGCAGAGTCATGGCCTGGGCACTCCAAGTGGCCGACAGGTGGGCACGGCAAGTGACCGTACGCAGGTTCCCCGGCGTCAGCCTCTCGCTCCAGCACTGGCTGGCCGACAAGCTGGTGTACGGCAAGGTTCGGCAGACCTTCGGCGGCTCGATACGCATCCTCGTGTCCGGTGGAGCCGCGCTGCCCCCCGACCTCAACCTCCTGTTCCACGGGCTTGGTCTGGAACTCCGGCAGGGCTACGGACTGACCGAGACCTCCCCGGTGATCTCGGTGAACCCGGGGTACCAGACCCTAAAGGTCGGCACCGCCGGCCCGCCCGTCCCGGGCGTGGAGGTCAGGATCGCGGAAGACGGCGAGATTCTCAGCCGCGGCCCGCACATCATGAAAGGCTACTGGAATAGACCCGAGGACACAGCGGAGGTCATTGACGGTGAGGGCTGGTTCTACACCGGCGACATCGGCCACCTGGACGAAGACGGGCACGTAGTCATCACGGACCGCAAGAAGAACCTCCTGGTTCTCGCCAACGGCAAGAACGTGGCGCCGGCAGCCATCGAGAACCGCCTGAAGAACAGCCCGCTGATCGCTGAGGTCATCGCCGTTGGCGATGGGCAGAAGTCCGTCACAGCGCTGATCGTGCCCGACTTCGAGGCGCTCCGCGCGCTGGCGGCA
>PEVN01000289.1:27916-28036 GCA_002779825.1 Armatimonadetes bacterium CG06_land_8_20_14_3_00_66_21
CGACGCAGACCTGAACCGCGCTCTGAGCGCTGAGATCAAGCGGCTGTCTGGCGACTTCGCCGACTTTGAGAAAGTCCGGAAGTTCCGGCTACTGGACCACGAGCTAACCGTGGACAGCGG
>PEVN01000114.1 GCA_002779825.1 Armatimonadetes bacterium CG06_land_8_20_14_3_00_66_21
AACTGCGGACCCAGTAGCCTTGTTCCTGACCCGACCTCTGTAGTGCTGCTCGTCGGGAGCACGTCTGGCACAGAGCCCCCGAACAAGTTCGGGCGTCCGGCGAGAGCGACCCAACCCGTTACGCGTGCAGCGCTTCCTGCCGCTTGAAGTGATCCTCTAAGACGAGCGCTGCCATGGCCTCGATGACTGGCACGATGCGAGGGCAGATACAGGGATCGTGCCGCCCCTCGATGCTCAGGGCGGTCTCCTCGCCGTCCAGGCCCACTGTGCGCTGCTCGGCCCGGATGGAGGACGGGGGCTTGACAGCAACTCGGAACACGATCTCCTGGCCGGTGGAGATGCCGCCCAAGACGCCGCCGGCATTGTTGGTGACGAACCCGTCGGCAGCCATCGCATCGTTGTGCTCACTGCCCGCCAGATCCACCGCACCGAAGCCGCTGCCGAACTCAATGCCCTTGGTGGCGCCCACAGAGAGAACGGCCTTCGCAAGCTCGGCATCCAGTTTGTCGAAGACCGGTTCGCCCAACCCGGCGGGGACGCCGTTGATCCGGCACTCGAGGATCCCGCCCACACTGTCGCCGCGATCACGAGCCGCCTCGACGCGTCGCACCATCTCGACGGCAGCCTCCGGGTCGCAAGCGCGCATGGGATTGCTCTCGATCTGGTCGAACTGCACCGTCTGGCACTGGACGCCGGCAGCGCGCCAGGTGTAGGCGGTGAGGCTGACGCCTCGGCGGGCGAGTAGCTTCCGAGCGATGGCGCCAGCGGCGACGCGGCCGGCGGTCTCGCGGCCGGAGGCGCGCCCGCTTCCACGGTGGTCGCGCCGGCCGTACTTCTTGAGGTAGGTGTAGTCAGCGTGGCCGGGGCGGAAGACGTTCTTGAGACTGCTGTAGGCGCTGGGGCGCGCATCCTTGTTGAAGAGGAGCAACAGGATCGGCGTGCCCGTCGTCCGGCCCTCGAACAGCCCGGACAGGAGCTGCACGGTGTCCGGTTCGGCGCGCGGCGTGGTGACCGAGGACTGCCCGGGCTTGCGCCTGTCAAGCTGCTCCTGGATGTCGGCCTCGCACAGTTCGAGTCCGGGTGTCGCTCCATCGACGACGACGCCAACAGCGCCGCCGTGTGACTCGCCGAACGTGGTAATCCGGAACAGGTGTCCGAAGCTACTCCCGGGCATTCCAGTGCTCCTCCAAGCGGTCGGAGATCAGTGCAGTCGCCTCTTGCTCGTCTGTTCCGGCCAAGCGAACCACCAGCTCTGCCAACCGCTCGAAGTGCGGCTGCCGTTCCCGGCAAAGCGCGAGAAACTGCCCGAAGGGGTCTTCCCCTTGCAGGAACGGCGGCAGTCCCCGGCGCTCGATGCGGGCGAAGAGTTCCTCTGCAGGCACGTCGAGGTACACGAGCGTCCCGATATCGGGCAGGAGCTGGCTGACCGCCTCGTTGAGCGCTGTCCGCCCACCGAGGGAGATGACGTTGCGCCTTTCGGAGCCACACAGCCGCAAGTACAGCTCGCAAACCACCTGTCCCTCAACTTCGCGGAACCGCTGGTCGCCGTGGTGGGTAAGCAGCTCGCGAACCGTCAGGCGCTCTTGCGCGTCACACTCATACGTGGACTCGATCAGCCGGTCCACATCGTGGAACGGGCATTGCCAACGGGCAGCCAACGCCGCGCCGAGGGTGCTCTTCCCGCTGTGTTTCATCCCGATCAGGACTGCGTTCATCGCAGCAAGAATGATAACCGCAAAGGCGCGGAACGCGCCAACGGAAGGAAGGAGACGGGGACATGCCCACCCTCAGAGTCGTGATGGCCGAGAAGACGCCGGACCACTACTTCGAGGAGATGGACGAGTTCCTCCACGCGAACATCGGCCAGACCCTGCCGGGACACGAGGTGGAGCTGGCGGAGCCGAAGTCGGAGGACAAGGCGGAGTTGCTCGAGTTGCTGAAGGACGCGGACTTCCTGGTCCTCGGCGGCGCGGGTCAGCGGCGGCCGATTGATCGAGAGACCTTCGAGGGCGCCCCGAAGATCCGGTTCCTGCAGAAGCTGGGGACGCGGCACCACCAGATTGACGTGGACGGCGCGACGTCTCTCGGGTTGCCGGTGATTGTGGAGCCGGCGCCCAGCCACTTCGGCGTTGCGGAGCACGCCTTCGCAATGCTATTGGCGCTGTCCAAGCGGCTGTTCGAAGCCGACAGGCGCGTGAAAGACGGCTACTACGAGAAGCTCGGCATCGAGCCGGTGAAGACCACGCCCACCGAGTACCACTACAACTACACCGGCGTCGAGGGCATCGGATCCGTGTATGGCAAGACGCTGGGCATCATCGGGCTCGGCGACACCGGGGCCGAACTGGCCAAGCGCGCCAAGGGCTTTGGGATGCGGACGATCTACTACACGCGCCATCCTGCTTCGGCGGACGAGGAGCGGGAGTTCGGGTGCACCTACGCGCCGCTGGAGACAGTGTTCAGGGAATCCGACTTCCTCAGTCTACACGCCTCGCACACCGCTGAGACGCAGGACATGGTGAACGCCGAGACGCTTGCGTTGATGAAGCCGACGGCATACCTCGTGAACACTGCCCGTGGCGGGCTGGTGGACGAGGAAGCCCTCTACGACGCCCTGAAGGGCGGTCGCCTTGCCGGCGCCGCGCTGGACGTGTTCAAGTGGGAACCCACCCCGAAGGACACCCCCTTGCTCGGCCTGCCCAACGTCATTGCCTCCCCCCACATTGCCGTCGGCTCGCTGCCGATTCCCGGCCGGTTCCAGGGGACGCTGGACAACGTCGCCCGCGCCGTCAAGGGCGAGAAACTCGTGGGCGTAATCAACGGCCTCGAGACTGCGCGGACGGTCGGCTGAGTCAGCGGGGACTCCATGCGGGCGCGGCCTGCGGGCGAGAGGGTCGGCAAGAGGTCCCGGTGCCGCGCCTGTCGAACAAGACCCTTCCCGACGACGGCATGTCGGCACGGAAAGGCCCCCGCTGATGCTCCTGACACTCGCTCTCCAAATCGCTGGCGCCCGCGGGCTCGCGGCGCCCGTCGGACCGATCCCCCCGCCCGTCACAGAGCTGGTGAACGGCTGGCTGAAGGAGCAAGCTGCTCCGGGTGTCTCCATTGCCGCGGTCAACCGCGACGGGCTGCTGTGGGCCGGCGGCTTTGGGCTCGCCGACGTGGGGTCGCAGCGACCGGCGACGGCGGCGACGCGCTATCAGTTCGCCTCCGTCACCAAGGTGTACACCGGGCTGCTCGTGGCGCAGCTCGTCGCCGACGGCAAGGTCGACTTGAGCGCGCCGCTATCCACGTACCTGCCCGAGTTCCAGCCCCGCTACGCGCAGCCGGACGGTAGAGCCGTGACCATGCTCGACGTAGCGACTCACTCCGCCGGCTTCACGCGTGACATGATCGGCACGAAAGCCAGCGGGAAGTTCCACTCCTACACGCTGGCCGAGCTGCTGGCCTGGCAGCGCGATACGGGGATGACGGCACTGCCGGGGCTGCAGTACCGGTACTCGAACTTCGGCTTCGCCGTGCTTGGCGCCGCGCTGGAGCGGGCAGCCGGCGGCGAGTACCGCGCGCTGCTGCGTGAACGCGTCCTCAAGCCCCTTGGGCTCGACGACACGGGGTTCGCCGAGCTGCGTTCGCGCCCGGACGTCGCAACGGGGTACCACCGCACCGAGGACCACCTGACGCGGGGAACCGACTTCGTGTGGGATTTCGGCGCGCAGGCGCCAGCGTCGGAGTTGATCTCGACGGTGGAGGACGTGGCCAGGTTCGGCCAAGCGCACTTCTGCCAGCCGCCGAGTGGTGCGGTCCCGGTCGGCGTTCGCGCACTGCTATTCACTCCGCACTTCCCGATTGGCGAGGGCTCGGCGATGGGCCTCGCCTGGCACTATCAGTGGGGCGGCGGCGTCCCGCGGTGGGTGCATGGAGGCTCGGTCAACGACTACCGGTCGCTGATCGTCATTCGACCCGATGTGGGCGTGGGAATCGCGCTGGCGGCGAACGGGGAGGCGGACTTGGGCAAGCTCGAACTGCCGCTGCTCCGGCTGATCGCGAGCGAGGCGGACGGACGGGAGCAGGACTCAGTGGTCGGCGACTACGAGCCACCCAACGGCGGGACAAAGGTGATGATCCGCCGCAACCCCGACGCCGTGCTCACCCTCGAGGTGCGAGGTGCCATCCGGATGGTCCCGTGGGGCCCCCAAACCTACCGGATCATCGAGGGGCTGAACCAGAACGAATGGGTCCGCTTCGTCCGCGAAGGCGACCTGCAAGTGATGGTCTGGGAGGGCCGGCGGTTCGTCCGTCGTCCCCTGTAGCTCCCACTGGCGACCGCTCCCTACCGCAGCGACGTTACGTGGGCGGTCTTGTAGAGTTGGTAGGAAAACAGCAGCCCGTCGCCGCGGGCGGCGGCGGGGTTTCGGTTGGCTCCGGTGCCGAGGCAGGCGAGTCCGATGTGATCTCGGCGGCGTTGACGGCGGAGGTCACCCTACCTGACCGCAGGTCTCCAGGAACCGTGCGAGACGTCAAGGCGGAGACCTTCGGTCATGCGCCGGGTGTGTCGTTACCCCCGAGATGGCCGCAACCGCCCTCAACACGACATATCCCACGGCTCA
>PEVN01000154.1:0-678 GCA_002779825.1 Armatimonadetes bacterium CG06_land_8_20_14_3_00_66_21
TCGTTCCGTCCCTTCGGGACGGAATGTCGTCCCCTTATCCCCCCATCCCCTTTTCCCTCCGAACGAAAGGAGCAACCCATGGCCTCGAAGACGATCACCTACGCGGATAGCTTGTTCTTCAATGCGTTGCTGGCGAAGATCGAAGGGGCGACGAGTATGGTGGAGATCGCCACCTTTCTGTTTCGCACCGACTATGTGAGCGAGACGCGGGCGCAGCAGATTGCGGACGCGCTCAAGGCGGCGGCGGCTCGGGGGGTGCAGGTGACGGTGGTGCTCAGCTACTCGCGGTTTGAGACGGACGTGTGCGAGAGCAACTACGCCACGGCGGAGGAGCTGATGGCCGGCGGCTGCTACGTGAAGCTGGCCCCGCGCAACCGGACGATGCACACCAAGCTGGCTATCATCGACCTGGTCGACGTGTTCATCGGCAGCCACAACCTGACCCGCGGCGCGCTGTCGTTCAACAACGAGCTGACGGTCTACTCCTCGATCCGCAACATGCGCGAGCGGGCGGCGCGGTACTTCAACGCCCTGTGGGACGCCTCGACGCCCTTCGCTGAGTCGGAGCCGCCCACGGCAATGGAGGCCGTGCACATTGAGGTCGTCACGACTATCCCGACGGAGACGGGCGTTGACTTGGCGTTCACCGTCAACCATACCGACGGCGTTGCCGCCGTC
>PEVN01000154.1:732-5250 GCA_002779825.1 Armatimonadetes bacterium CG06_land_8_20_14_3_00_66_21
GGCGGAGAGGCGGCGAGTGAGGTAGTGGAGGTGGCGTAGCAACGTCGCGCCGACGGCCTTGATGATTGCGCCCCTTGCGCCGGGTGTGTTATGATAGGGCCGCCCGGTACAGCATGCACTTCATCATCGCAGCACAGTCGGAGGCCGTTCAATGCAGCACTATTCGCGCAGGCAGTCTGGGGTCTATTTGGCCGGGGGGCTTTTCGTCTGGTGTTGCGCAACACCGACCTTGGCGTGGGATTCCTACGGGGGCAACCCCAAGAGCCCCATGCACACCCGCTTTACCGAGTGGGCGCTCGAAGAGCTTCGGCACGAGTTCCCCGATCTGTACGCCCACCGCAAGTCGCTGATCGAGGGCAGTAACGCCGAGATGCACTTGGGCACGATCTACGTCGGCCAGGAGTTCGGCAGCGAACGCCCGCAGGACTGGTGGCTGGCTGCGCAGGATGCCTGGCGGGTCGGCAATGACGAGGGGTACTACCTCTACCTCGGCGCGCTGCTCCACCTGATCCAGGACATGGGCGTGCCAGCCTACGCGCACAAACTGGCGCACTGCGCGCCCTTCAGCGATCCCGGGAACCCCGAGGCGAAGTACGACCCCTTCGAGCTGTTGGCATACGGGCGTTGGGACCCCGACCTGCGCAGCCTCAACCGCACGGATCCGGGCTACGAGGAGTCGTGGCAATACTACGACCTCAGCCGCCAGTGGACGCTGGCCGACACGCCCGACTACAACGCCGACGCCTGCCCCAAGGCGTGGAGCGTCGCCGCTGAGGAGTACCGCTGGCTCGTGCGCGCGCGGCAGGCGCGCACCTGCGCGGCGACCAAATGGGCGCTCCGCTGCTCGGCGCTCAAGCGGATCCCCCGGTTTGACCCCGCCCACCAGGACGCCGACACCGCGGTCCTGAGCGTCACCGTCACCACCGCCGCCGACAAGGACGCGGGCACCGACGACCTGGTGTTCTTCAGCGTCGGCGAGCGGGAATGGTGGCTGAACATCCCCCACCGCAACGACTTCGAGCCCGGGCAGCAAGACACCTTCGTCCTGGCGCCGGCCAACCGTGACGAGGTTCGGCACATTGAGCTCCGGAAGGGGCGAGACGTGACCGGCCCCTGGAAGGTAGACTCGATCGTCGTCCGCCTGGGCGACGAAGTGCTCTATCAGAAGAACTCCCTCGGCGTCGTGCTCAAGAACGGCGCCAACGAGTGGCGTGCCGAGGACTTCAAGCCCTGACGGCTGCATGAGACTGACGCGAGGGAAGCGCGTTCGAGGAGGACGGCCTCGACCACCGACGAAGCGAGGGAACAACGGCTACTCCATCGACCGGCTGGTCCAGGTCCGGAACACCACGGGCAGACGCGGACACGGCGGGTACTGACGCTGCTGTCCGCGTCCCGACAGAGGGAGGTGGTGTGCACCGGTCGTAGCTCTGAAAGCAACACCGACCAGACCTAAGGGGCGCTTTCCGACCTGACTGCGTCTCGGCGCAAGAAACTCGAAGGAGAATCCCAGTGATCAGAAGCAAGTTGCTCTTAGCTGCGTTAGCGTGCCTGCTGGCCTCAGCCTTGGCAAGCGTCGGCGTAGCGCAGCAGATTCAGGCGCCCATGTTCGGCGGAGTGGGCGCGCGCGCCATCGGTATGGGTGGCGCCTTTGTCGCGGTGGCGGACGGTACCACCGGCCCGCAGTGGAACCCAGCCGGCGAAGCCAACGGGCGCTTCGCCGTGCCTCTCGGCGCAGTCGGCGTTGCGCAGAACTTCGAGGCGAACAACATCCAGGACCTGTTGAACGACCTCGACGACGCCCGCGACGGCAGCGTGGCGGCCGCCCAGTCGCTGCTGCTCGATGCGCTGGACTGGCAGAACATCCAGGTAGCGGCAGCGCCCTATCTGTCGCTCGGCCCGGTCCGCGGCTTCACCCTGTACGGCAACGTGCAGGCAAGCGGTATGGCGAACCTGGCGGCAGTGGATGCCGGCGGGAATCGTGTTCTTGACGTCGGCGACTCTGTCACTGCGCTGGCAGGCGTAGCGGCCCTCGGCAATGTCGGACTGGCCTGCTCCAGACCGGCCGGCGAAGGCTGGCGGGTCGGGCTCGCGGTGAAGCAGATCACCATGAAAGCCCGGCAGTTCAACTACCAAGCCGCGTTGGCAGCCGGGCCGGTGCTCAACGTTACCCCCCTCGCCGGCGACACGCCTGAGGTGGACGACAGCGCGTTTACAGCGGACCTCGGCTTCCTCTACCGACCCGAGGACTCGTCCAAGCTCAGCTTCGGACTCGTGGTGCGAGACATCACCCGTCCCGACCTCACCGACCAGGGCATCACGATGGTCGTTCCCCGCCAGATCGACGTGGGGATTGCCACCGAAGGCGCTGACGGGATCAAGTTCGCCGCCGACGTGCACGACCTCACCGGCGCGCGGAATGGCAGCGCCACGCTGCACTTCGGCGCCGAGAAGCAGCTCCGCCCTTGGCTGACCGGCCGGGTCGGCATGTTCCAACTCCCGCGGGCGCAGTTCAACGACTCCCTGCGGCTCGTCGGCGGCCTCGGCGTCCAGTTGGGCGGTTTCCGCCTGGACGTGGCTGCCGGGACTTCCGTGAAGAAGCTCCTCAGCGGCGAGATTAGCTGGACCTTCTGAGCAGCCCGCCGTTCGGCGCGACAGGAAGCAATGGAAAAGGGCACGCCCGCTTGGGCGTGCCCTTTCTTCGTCTGCTATTGAGCCTTATGCGGCTGGCTACCGGCCGCCGCCCCGGGCCATGTTTGCCTGCTCCTGGAGCCGGTCGCGGAGGGCCGGCGGGAACTCCTTGAGGCAGAGGTCCAGCATGGTCTTCTTCATCGTCGCGAAGGGCGGCAGATGCCGGCTGGGCTTGTCCGCCCACTTGGCCATGTACCGGTCGTAGACCCACTTGGCAAACTGGTCGGAGCCGGCGGCCTGATCCGCTTCACCGACGGCCAGGTACAGGTAGAGCCGGTGCAGCGTGCCCATGATGAAGTTGTAGGTGTCCTTCTGTCCGGAGCCTTCCGCGATGTCTTTGGAGAACTCGCGCAGCGTGAACTCCTGGATGTCCGGGATGGCGCCGAAGTCTCGGGGGCGACGCTTCTTGAGGAGGTCGAAGTACTTCTGGGCTTCGGAAGTGCGGTTGAACAGGGTCAGCATGCGGACCGCGGCACGCAGGTAGTTGAGGTGCCCGACCTCCAAGCTGTCCTTGTCCTCGGGGTAGCGCTCCTCCAGCTTGTCCCAGTATTCATGCAGCTTGGGCACGACGTTGGGGTTGTTGTCGGTAAGCGGAACGCCTTCTTCCGTCATGAACAGGACGTGCCCGCGCTCGAAGTTGCTCTCCAGGGCGTGGAGCAGGACGCGGTCGTTGTTGAGGGAGTGGATTGACGTGTCTTTGGGATCCAGCGCCGCTCCCTTGATGGTCCAGTACACGCCGTGCGCCTCGGGCAGCCGCCACTCCAGCTCGCCGTAGTCTTTGTCCAGTTGCTGCATCTCGGCGGGGTCGGTCTGGTACTTCCCGCGCAGCGTTGCGGCGCGGGCGTACAGGGAGACCCTGTCGCACGCCGCCTTGTTGGCTGGGTCGGCGATCTTCTTCTTCGCTGCGGCAGGCACGTCGAGCTGCTCGTCTTTGATGCGGAGGTAGTCTTCCGCGAAGTCCACTCCGTCTGCCGCCAGCGAATCCAGGAGGGCGGCCACCTGGGCGTCCTTGCGGAGCGCCTCCACCGTCTTGGGGGCGGCGATGAGCGAGGCGTAGTCGGGCTTCGGCCCGTCGAAGAGCTCGGTCATCTGCTTCGCCCACTGCTGCTTGTAGTACATGTTGGCGTCGTCGTTCTGCCCGCCCATCTTGTCGAAGAAGATCCACGCCAGCTCGCGGTACAGCTCGGGGTCGTTGGGGTTGTACTTCATCCCATCTTCGCGAAGCAGCTCGGAGCCGCGCTGCACCCAGTGCCAGCGGTCCTCCCAGCCCCGGTTGGCGTCGAAGGGGAACTCCACCGAGATGTTGTAGGCCATGTTCCACGCCTGGAACAGCCAAACGAGGGTGAAGCGAGGTTGCAGCTTGGTGATCCAGTCCGCCAACTGGACGGCCTCGAAGTACTTGCCGCCTTCCTGCAGGCCCATCGCCCGCATCCACAAGAAGTCGGCCAACAGCCCGTTGAATGCCCCCAGCGCGACCGTGGTGAAGGCGACCTCGGGCGGGGCGTTGTCGAGGTACACCGTCTGCGTAAGGTGGTACTTGCTGCGCAGCCGGTTGGCCGAGTGGTTGGACTGGGCCGCCGCCCACAGAAGCAGCAGCCCGCAAGCGAGCATGAGAAATCGTTTTCGACGTTCGCGCACGATTTGGTGGGCTCCAGTCGTGGAATGAGGGGGAACCGAGACAAGACGCGCCCAGCGCTAACGTTGCAAGGCCGCCAATTCCCTCCGCGTGAGCAGCCCCATGCCAAGCAAAGCGAACAGGCCCCCTTGCAGGCAGAGCACGCTCAAGCACACCTTGGCGACCTCCGCCCACCCGACGACCCGGCCGAC
>PEVN01000256.1 GCA_002779825.1 Armatimonadetes bacterium CG06_land_8_20_14_3_00_66_21
AAAGCCAAGCGACTGAAAGCCGGCTGGGATAACGACTACCTGCTGAAGGTGCTACAGACATGAGCAACGCCTCTCATTTTGATGCGATTGCCCTGGAGCCCGAGCTCTTCCCGTCGCCGTAGAAGCAGACCGGTAGCGGCTGCTCTCCAGCTCGACGGTGCCGTCCTTCGCCGACAGCACTTTGTGGCCGGCAGTGGCGGCTGAGTCGCCCTTCAGATCCACCGTGATCGTGCCGAGGTCGCCGTCGAAGCCCATCGCCTCTAGGAACGCGTACGCCATCACAATGTGCCCGTTGGGGCGGGGATGCACCCCGTCGCGGCCGCACACGTCGTAGTCGTCGCCCAGCGCGGCTTTGCCCTTCGTCATCGCCTCGACCATCACGTCGTGGACGTTTGCGAAGGGCATCCCATTGTCGGCCGCCACCTGCTTCGCGAGGTCGCGCAGGTGGGCGAGGTTGTCGTTGTAGACGGTCGCCTGGTTCGGGTCGTTGCGGAAGTACTTGGTGTCGACCGCTCCGGGCGAGCCGACCACGACCGTCGCGCCCACTGCCTTCAGGCGAGTGGCAATGTCGCGCATCGGGTCTTCGTACGCCTTCCCGATGCCCTCGTCATAGGCGCGGTAACTGCCGTCGTTCATCCCGAGCAAGGGGTGACGACGTTGGGTTTGTAGGGCAGCAGGTCGTTGTCGAGCCGGGCGGCGAACCCGCGCGCCCATTCGCCGCTCCAGCCGAACTGCATCACGTGCAGGTCCAGTTGCGGCTGACAGGCGGTGAGGTACAGCTCAATGTAACGGCTATAGAGCTTCTGTTCCGTGATTGAGTCGCCGACAACGGCGACGCGGTCTCCCTGCTTCACGACCAGCGGCCCGGCCGCGGCTTGCCCTGCTGCCCGCTTCTGGTTACCATGGCCAGCCAGTACTCGGCCCGGCTGAGTCCGTGTTGTCGCGCGCTTCGCCGCTGCCAAGGAGGTCTCACCTTGCGCACCAACCTCGCCCTCATACTGATCGCCCTGCCCCGGCTGACCACCTCAGCCCGGTCCGCTCCGACCCAACTCTGGAGCCTCGGTGCGCGCGACCACAACTACGCCGAGTTCGCCCTCGCGCGGCGCTACGCGGAGTACCCACGCACCTTCCCCAACGACGTGACTTTCCAGGTCGGCAAGAGCGATCCGGCGAAGGACTGGCCCTTCATCCATCCGGGCCCGGCGGACACGTGGGCGGGTTCGCGCGAGCATCCGTTCAAGCTCCTCTTCGACCTCCCGGCAGAGCCCGCAGGGCTCTTCACCCTCACCGTTGTCCTGGTCGATACGCAGGGCATGGTGCCGCCGACGTACCGGGTGACTGTCAACGACGCCTCCGGCGAGTTCGCGATGCCCAAGGGCGGCGGCGATGCCGCACTCGGCGACCCGAAGGTGGGCAAAGAGCACGTCGTCGAAATCCCGCTGTCGGCCTCGCTGTTCCACCGCGGCGAGAACACGGTGACGTTCGTGTGCGCCCAAGGCTCGTGGGTGCTCTACGATGCAATCGCCCTCGGCAACGACCCGACCGGCGCTCCGGGCACTGCGCAGATTGGCGGGCTCGCCCTGGAGTCGACGTTCCTCTTTGTGAAACGCGAGGGGGTGCTGAAGCAGCTTGTTGACGTTACCGTCGACCTGAACGGCGCGTTCGACTGGGCGGCGCTGGAGCTGCGGACACCGACGAATCGCTACCGGTTCCCGCTGGAGCGGGCCGCCGCCTTCGGTCAGTTGCGCACGCAAGTGGCGCTGGACCCGGTGGCAGTGGAGACGCCGGTGACCGCCACAGTGGCCGTCCCCGGGAAGACGCTGACCGCCGAGGGAAAGCTGACCCCGGCGAAACAGTGGAAGCTCTTCGTCGCGCCCAGCACCCACACCGACATCGGCTACACCGACCTCCAGCCGAAGACCATCGAGCGCCACAACCAGAACACCGACTTGGCAATCGACCTCTGCCGCGAGTTCCCCGGCTTCAAGTGGAACATGGAAGTCGCCTACCAGGCGGAGACCTACCTCGCTGACCGTTCGCACCCGCATGGCGTCAGCTTTCTCGAATTGGCTCGGCAGCGGCGCCTCGGCGTGCAGGCGCTGCTGGGCAACCTCCTCACCGGGCTGTGCTCGCACGAAGCCCTGAACCGCGCCTGCTACTACGCCTACTCCCTCAAGCGCGACCACGGCGTGCCCTTCGAGAGCGCCATGATCAGCGACGTGCCGACCCAGGTGTGGTCGCTGCCCACCGTCCTGGCGCAGAGCGGCATCCGGTACTTCAGCGCAGGCCTGAACCTCACGCGCGGCAACACCGCCCACTACCTGTTCGACCGTTCGCCCTTCTGGTGGCAAGGCCCCGACGGGAGCAAGGTGCTCACGTGGGTCACGGGTGGCTACGCCCAGGCCGGCGCACTGGGGCTTGACGTCGATGTCGACGCGGTCGCGCCGCGAGTGAAGAGCTTTCTCGGTGGCCGCTACAGCGGGGAAGGCTACCCCTACGACGCTGTCTTTCTGCACGGCGCGTTCAGCGACAACGTCCCCCTCAACCGGAGGATCGCCGAGATCGCGGAGCAGTGGAATGCACGCTACGAGTACCCCGAGATTATCCTGAGCACCAACGCGGAGTTCTTCCGGTATATTGAGGAGCACTACGCCTCGCGGATCCCCACGATCAGCGGCGACGGCGGAACCTACTGGGAAGACGGCGCCGGATCCACCGCCGCCGAGACCGCCCTCGACCGGCAGGTCCACGAGACGCTCCCCGTCGCCGAGCAACTGCACGCGCTCGCCGGCTTGCTCGACGCCGACTATGTGTATCCGGCCGAGGGGGTCGCGCGGGCCTGGGAGAACTCCCTGCTCTACGAGGAACACACCTGGGGTGCACACTGCAGCATCAGCCAGCCCACGTGCGAGCAGACGGTAGAGCAATGGGCCTACAAGGCGAAGTTCGCCCTGAATGCCAGCACTCAGGCACGGCAGCTTCTCCGCCAAGGCCTGGTGGCACTGGCAAGTCAGGTCACCTCAAAGCGGCCCTCGGTGCTCGTCTACAATGCGCTCAGTTGGCCGCGGAGCGGGCTCGCCACGTTCGGCGGCAAGGAGTTCTGGGTCCGCGACGTGCCGCCACTGGGGTACCGCCTCTACCCGCAGGAGTCCCTCCGCGAAGCGTCCCCCCCCAGCCCGGCAGAGCCGGCGCGGAGTGTCGAGAACCGATTCTACCGACTGACCTTCGACGCCAACACCGGCGCTGTGAAGAGCTGCTTCGACAAGGAACTCGGTCGGGAGCTGGTCGACTCGTCCAGCGAGTACGGCCTGAACCAGTACCTGTACGTCTCCGGCGGCGAAGGAACCAACGTCGTTGACCTCGGCGCCAACAAGCCCGCGGACCTGACGATCTACACCACCGCCGGCGCCAAGATCTCCAGACAGATCCTGCCGCACCGGCAGGTGGTGCGCGTGGAGGCTGCCGCCGAGCTGGCGCCCCGGATTGTCAGCGAGATCGTGCTCTGGGACGACGAGAAGCGTCTCGACTTCGTGAACCGGCTGACCAAGACCTACACCACCGCCAAGGAAGCTGGCTACTTCGCCTTCCCCTTCGCCGGCGACCAGCCCAAGTTCGAGTTGGAGATCCCCGACGGCGTCGTCCGCCCGAACACCGACCAGTTCAAGGGCGCCTGCAAAGACTGGTACACCGTCCAGCACTGGGTGGGCGTAACGGCAGATGACTGCGCCGTAGCCTGGGCACCGGTGGACAGCCCGCTGGTCTGCCTGCAGGATATCAACCGCGGCAAGTGGCAGGAAGACCTGCCGCTCACCAATGGGCATGTGTTCGCGTATGCGTTCAACAACTACTGGTTCACCAACTACAAAGCCGGACAGGGCGGCGAGCTGACGTTCCGCTTCTCGCTCACCAGCGCCAAGGAACTGAGCCGGACGCAGGTAACGCGCTTCGGCTGGGAGGCAGCCAACCCAGTGCTCGCCCAGGAGTCAGCGTCCCAGTCAGGCGCCGGCACCGGCACCGCCGACGCCGCGAGCTTCCTCACCGTGGAGCCGGACAACGTGATGGTGCTGACCGTGAAGCAGGCGGAAGACGGCGACGGCCTGATCGTGCGGCTGTTCGAGAACTCCGGCAAGGCATGTACGGCGCGGCTAACGCTGCCGGCGGTGCCCTTCAGGCCGCAGTTCCGCCGAGCGGAGGAGTGCAGCCTCGTCGAGGAACCCAAGCAACGGCTGCGGTTGTCGGGCGGCGCGGTGGAGGTACCGCTGAAGGGCTTCGGGCTGGCGACGGTGCGGCTGCGCGGGTAGCGCTCAGCCAAGGACAGTCGTGGCGCGAGTTCGCCCACAGGCGCGCCCGTATCGAGGTCAGCAAGGAAGTGCAGTCCCTCGGCAGCGCACGTGGGAGCAGGCTGCGCCGGATGGCAGAGCAGGACCGGGATCGTGGGATAGGAGTCGCCCTGCGCGAGAGCCGACCACGTTGAGGTCCAAGGCGTCTCAGCGCTCTCCTCAATCAGAGATTCTACGGTGGTACCTACTCAGGTACGCAAGCTGGCCCAGTGAACCGAAGAGCATCGGTAGCCGGGGGGCGGGGGTCACCAGTGTGGGCAGGTTTCCCTACTTTCC
>PEVN01000186.1 GCA_002779825.1 Armatimonadetes bacterium CG06_land_8_20_14_3_00_66_21
CCGCCACCGTCATTTCGTTGATCGCGCTCGGCAGTTCCGCCGCAGCGGCCCCGTAGTTCAGCGCCCGGTAGATCTCGTCCTCCATCGAATACCTTCCCTGGTTCATCCTGCACCACCCTTTCAGCGGTGTTCCCCCGCGGGAAGCCGATGAACGGCTGAAGTCAGGCATCCAGCGCGGCAGGTTGATCGTCGCGCAACGCAGGCAGGAGTTCGACCGAGCGTGCCCGATGCCCTCCCAGCCCTGCAAGTCGCCAAACCGCTCGTAAACGCAAGACCCCGCTGCCTGCGCGACGCCCGACCGGCAGTGATTGGTGGGCCCCGGCTGCAGCTCGACTGGCGACCGACGCTGCGCGATGCGCCACCGGATGTTTGCGGCGCATGACCGGCGCTGCGTGACGCCAGACCGAGCCTGCAAGCCGCAGACCCGCCTCTGAGTGCCGTTCGATCGGCTGCAAACGACACTCTACCGGTACTGCGCGACGACCAACCTGGCCTGAGTGACGCCTGACTGAGCCTGCAAGGCGCCCTCCAGAGCCTGATAGGCGCCAGACCGCTTCTTCGCGCCTTTGCCCCTTGGTGACTTGGCGTTCCAGCCGTTCTTCATGCGCTGTGCCCGTCTCCGAGGTCGCTCGACTCACCCAGTCACCTCCTCCGCCTTCGCCACCACCCACTTCAGCATCTCCACCGGCACCCCTTGAGCCCCCCTCTGCGCGCCTTCGCGTCCCTGCGTTTCCGTCGTTCTCTGCCATTCTCTGTGCGCTCTGTGGCTCAATGGCGAGATGTTCGGGGCGCGCTTCCTCGGTGGGCTGGGTCCTGCGTTCGTCGGCGAGGGTACCGCATCGGAGCCGGCCTGCCAACGATGAAGTCTGGGTACACGCCCACGTAGTCTGGAAGATGGAAGACTCGACCCGAATGCCGGACCGCTACTGCTTGTCCTCGCGCGCTACGCGCGCCAGTAGCTCCGCTGCCCGTCTATGCGAGCCCTTGGGTGCCCTGGACAGCGCAAGGACTCTCTGGGTATATGAACGGGACCCTTCGTAGTCTTGCTGCTGGCGCAGGAGTTCGCCAAGCTGGAGGAGCGCCAGGTCGGCGATCTGGCTCGGGAGAATGCGCTCGACCGATTGCTTGAGATACGTGATCTGCTCCGCGATCGGCACGTTCGGGCACTGCGACAACGCGTATCTAGCGTACTGAGCATATGACGAATCCGGGACCACGCTCAGTATCGCTGCGAACCCATCCTTGCTCCCGATCACCAGGGATGCCTGCCATGGCCATGTCCACCGCGAGAGTGCGAAACGCATGTCGTCCGGCACCGGTCCCACGGGGAGCTCAACCGTGTTCGACTTAAGCACGAACGGCCGATAGCTGGCCAGGTTCTGCCCCTCGAATCCCTGTATCCTGACACGCACCTCGTATCGGCCCGCTTCAGGAATGACATACTCACCAGCCCGTACGTCGTACAGAAGCAGCAGGTCGGTCTCGGTCTCAAACTGGTATCCGGCCGGATACGTTTGCGCGGTGGCGGGCGGAAGCCAATCGCCGGGCGCCAACATCGGATCCGCCACCTCGCGAAATGAGATGGTTCGCTGCCGCCCTTGCCCCGCTATGTCCACCCATCCACGGCCCGCCTCTGGACTTAGGGTCAAGGCTCCGCGAAACGGGCGATCTGCCGCAACTTGCGCCGAGACGAGCAGCCGTACAGGCTGACACGGGAGGAGTTCGTCCGCCAGTACGTGGAGGTTGAGGCGCAGAGGGATGCTCTTGTCCTCCTCGCATGTCACGATCTGCTGTGAAGAACCGAACACGGCGAGTAGTAGAGCTGCAGGCGCAAGAAAGGCGCTAATACTGACTGAAGAACTTCCCGCTGGGGCAAGAGATCGAGCGAATATCAGACACGTTGCCATCAGTGAAGACTCCTTTCCAGACCCAGTACATGATGCCGTTGTAGTTGGGATTACCTGGATATGGTGGAGGGTTCCACGAGTATTCGTCATCCAGTCCGAAGTTGTGGCCAACCTCATGGACCAATGCGTGGGCTTTGCCTGACGGGTTGTCACCGTAACCGTACTCACGCTGGTGCTCGCTGAAAACAAAAGCCGTCTTCCCATTCGATATGCCCAGCGTGCAATTCTCCGAGTCCGAGTCCGGATCGTGATCCCTCGGTTGGATGCCCTGGAAACAGCCCAGACAGTGCGTAGTCCAGAACTCGGGCGTGCTGGAAACGTCCCGACTCAGTTGGGCTTGGGTCTCCAGACTCGGATCACCCGTCTGGTCATATGAGGCCAAGTTCAGCGCAAACGGTGCGGACGGGTCGTGGCAACCCGGCTCTCCCCACTCGTTCGCGAGAAGAGCCTGCGTGTAGCACGGCAGGAGCTTCTCAGCCATCACCGTGGTTACCGGGTCTGGCACGTCGGCCGGTACCACATCGTCGTCAACCAGAGTGAAATCGCCTGGCACCGGCCCGTTTCCGCCGACGCTGTTGACGGTCAAGGTGAATGGATTCCCGGCGGTGCTGGCGGCAACGTCAAACACGGTGCCCTCGTTGGAAAGCTGTCCGGGCACGAATCTGTCGACGGAGTCGTCAAGCTGCTGGTGGATGGTCACTGTGAAGGTGCCGTTCTGGTTGTCAGTGATGTCCCCGACAGCCAACGTTCCCGAAATTGAGGTTCCCACCGGCTGCCCCATAGAGTCCACCTCCACATGCAGCTTCCGCCACACCGTGAGCACCGGCGTAGCCTTGACCACTGCGAGCGTCGTTTCGTCATCGAGCACCGGTTCGCCCTCGCCGACGACCTGGCCGCCTTCCATCTCCCGCAGGAACACGCGTGCCTGAGGGTCATTCTGTGCGTCGCGATCGTCAGGTTTGGGGGCAACGGCGGCGAGGTCGTTGTCCTTCCCGGTGGCCACCACGCGGAAGTTGTCTCCCGGCTGCAGGGTGACCTCGAAGACAGTCGTCGCCATTCCCACGTTGTCAGTCTCGGCTTCCGTCGTCTGGGCACCGCTATCCACGAACTTCCCGCGCTTCGGGAATCCCGGCTGGCTTCGGTTGTCGTCATTCTCCGTCTGCGGCCACTGAGTCTGCTCCAGATCCACGGGGGCGGTGTTCGACGACGGGTCGTCCACGTCGTACGAGCAGAACTTGAGGGGGAAGTGCTCCAGCGGCGGCGCAATCTCGGCTACCACACCTACCTGCCGGCGGAGTTCGGGCACTGGGTCGGTGGGCGTCTGCTTGCCGGGAAAGATGCGAAGGCCGATGGCCGTTCCGTTGTCTTGACCTTGCGGATCATTGCCGGGGTTTTGATCCAACGGCGTGTTGTCTCCCAGCGTCTGCCATGTCACTGATTTCACCAGAACGTCCAGCTCTTGCCCCACCTCCAGCGCGGGCTTCGTTCGATGCCCTTTCTCCTGGTCTCCATGATCGTCGCGGGCGAACACGGCGAAGTAGTACGTGCCCGCTTGCGTCATGGCGCTGTTGTCGATCTCGACGGTGACCTCGTGAAGCGTCCCCTCGAGATCCGCCGTTCTGTCGGCGGCTGCCAGTTGGCCATTGTAGATGCCCGTCAGATCGGGACGGTACACCTCGATCCGTCCTTCGGAGGCCGAGGTGTTCTGCGGGTCTGTGAGGAGGTACTTCACCTTGAACTGCTGCTTGCCGTTGGCGTACCCGAGGTATTCGACCTCTGTGTCCGGTTCGCCTGCCAAGTCTTGTGGCAGGTAGAGCGACAGGTACCGACTGGTCTTCCAGTCGAAAGCAGCCGGGCACGCGCCGAATTCCCAGGCGGCCTCTATCGCGAAGGCGTAGGGGCCCGGATTGACGAATTGGCCGCCATCATCCTTGCCATCCCAGACCCAGGTGACGGGAGCCGGGGTGGGAGAGGTCACCGGGCTCATGACGTGTGTGCGCACCGGCTGCGTCGCGCCTGAACGAACGAGCGGATAGAGGCGAATGGTCGGCGTGACCGGGATGGTGTTCGCGCTGTGCAGCGTGAAGGCGATCTCTGTCTTGTTGTCGGGGCTGCCGTCCTCCAGCCATTTCAGCAGCGGCGGATGCGGGTCATCTTCCGCGACCATTAGGATCAGGTTGTCCAGCTCGATGTCGATGGCCTCGATCAGGTTCTCATACACGTGCATCGCGTCGACCTCGACCGAGTAGACGGCGGCAACGGCCCAGAGGCCATTGTGATGCGCGTCCGTCGCCCAGAGCTCGTAGCAACAGTCGAACAGCACCTCGCCCTGACCGAAAACGGGTGCGCAGGGAGGCGCCGTTCCGGGGTCCTCGTAGGTATAGGTCTGGAAAGCAGTCCAGCTCTCGCTCTGATGGCCGGCGTACTCAGCCACTTCGACCAGGTTCAGCGTTACCTGAGACCCCACGGGGGCGACCACGTACAGGTGCACGTCGGCGCACCCGGCCACCTTGGGTCCGTCATCGGGAGCGCAACCGAGATCCCATTTCACCACCAGCTTCGCCCGGATGCCTGGCGCCTGGGCTTGCTCCGGTGCGGGCTTCTCGTCGCAGGGCGCAGGTCG
>PEVN01000557.1 GCA_002779825.1 Armatimonadetes bacterium CG06_land_8_20_14_3_00_66_21
TTACCCTCCCCGACCAGTTCACCGCCGGTGGATAAAGTCGAGCTGAGGACGGCTTGGTTTTTGACAACGGCGGAAGTGTTTTCACTTGGGCATGGTTTGTGAATGGCTATCGCGGAGGATTTTTGTTCAGTGCACCCGACTTCAGACCACCAAGCAGCGCAGTGCTTGCCTTTGAGCTAGATCGGCCATTGCGGGCCGAGCCGCCGAGCGGCAGCGTGTCAGCGACGGTTCTCTAAAAAGTATGAATTTGACGCCGAACAAAATCACTGGAGCGAACGCGGGCGGGCCACGTCAGTTGCCAATGCGGACGGGCTGGGCCGCCCGCGTCGCTGAGCTTCACGTTCGGCTGCAGCGCGTGAGCAAACAGCATGAAAGCGAATCCGGCACGACAAGCCGATGAGGCGATTCGTTGGCTGCTCGAAGGTGACCCCGCAATTCGCTGGCAGACTTTGAGTGATTTGGTCGGCGCCAGAGATCGCAGGGTCGAGCTGGAGCGGAGCAAAGTTGCGCGCGAGGGCTGGGGCGCCCGTCTCCTCGCCAGGCAGGATCGCGAGGGCGCATGGGCGGGCGGACACTCTTCGGACGGCGGGTTGTATCACCCCAAATGGACCTCGACGACCTACACGATGCTCCTGCTCAGAGACTTCGGCCTGCCCGCAACGAACCGGCAGGCGCGGCGTGCGTGCGCGCTGCTGCTGGATCGAGGTTTTCAGCGCGACGGCGGCATCAACTACGGAGGGAGCGGACGCAGTGAAACGTGCATCACGGGCATGGTGCTTTCCGTCCTCTCCCACTTCGAGCATGATGACGAGCGGCTCGACACTCTTGCCGACTACCTGCTCGGAGAGCAGATGCCCGACGGGGGATGGAACTGCCGGCGACCTTACGGCGCGACGCATTCTTCCGTGAATACGACCATCAGCGTTCTGGAGGGACTGCTGCTTTACGAACTGCATCGTGGCCGGAAAACGCGCGCGGTACCAGCCGCGCAACAGCGGGGCCGCGAATTCCTCCTGATACACCGGCTCTTTCGCTCCGACCGCACGGGCGAAATCATCAAGCCGATTTTCCTTCGATTCTCGTTCCCGCCGCGCTGGCACTACGACATCCTCCGCGCACTTGACTACCTTCGAGCGGTCAACGCGCAAGGCGACGAGCGCCTGGTCGAGGCCATCGAGATTGTACGGAGCCGCCAGCGCGAGGACGGTCGCTGGCCGTTGGAGAACAGCTATAGGGGCAAGACCTACTTTACATTGGAACGGGTCGGCACGCCGAGCCGCTGGAACACTTTACGGGCGCTCAGGGTATTGCGATGGTGGGAGCAGACCCGACGCGACACCAGCAAGGCCGCCGAACAAGGGCGCTGCACCGAACGCGGGCGGGCCACGTCAGTTGGTGATTCGGTTGCGTTGGGCCGCCCGCGTCGGTGAGCCTTATCGTTCGGCAGCTTGGGAGGGAATCATGGAACATCAACGAGAACATCGGGGAGTCTCGCGTCGCACCTGCTTGAAGGCGGCGGGTCGCACGGCCGTGTGAGCCACCAGCATCTTGGCGCTGCGCTTGGCGCCGGCGGGTGCCCAAGCCAAGGTCGGCTCGGTCCCGGCCGGAGCTGGCACGACGGTCCGGATGGTCGCCGACCTCCAGCGCGCGCTGGGGCGTCCGTCCGGCAACCGGCGCTGGGTGATGGTCATCGACACGCGCCGCTGCATCGGATGTAGCGCTTGCAACGTGGCCTGCGTCGCCGAAAACAACCTGCCGCCCGGCGTTACGTACCGCACCGTTCGCGAGGTGGAGTTGGGCGAGTACCCGAAAGTGGCGCGCGTCTTCATGCCCACGAATTGCATGCAGTGCGACAAGGCTCCGTGCGTGGAGGCCGCGAACGCCGTGATCCCAGGGGCGATGAAGAAGCGTCCCGACGGCATCGTCGAGATCGACTACGCGAAGATGAGGGGACGCAAGGTCTTCGAAGCGGCGACGAGGGCATGTCCCTACGGCGCGGCGCTGTACTACGACGACGGGAAGAACCACACGGACGGGACACCCGCCTTGCAGCCCTATGAGAAGCGCGCCGCCTGCGAGTACGGCCGGAGCTGGACGCGCGAGGAGCCGGCCGGGGCTACGCGCAAGTGCCACTTCTGTGCGCAGCGCCTTGACGCGGGCCTGCTCCCGGCTTGCGTGAGCACATGCCCGGGTTTGGCCATGCACTTCGGCGACGCCGCGGCCCCGAAGAGCCTGGTGACAGAGATCCTGGCCGCGGGTCGCGCTCGCCGGCGCGAGCCTGAGCTTGGCACAGAGCCCCGCGTCTATTACGTGAACGACTGGGTGGACGAGATCCAGGCCGCCCCGGCTCCCGCCTCGACGAACCGGCGGCACGTGAACTGCTCGACCTGCCATTCGTTCGGCCGCTAGGAGGAAGGCGCCATGACCGACACCAGAACAGAAACAACCGACATCACACGCCGCCAGTTCTTGGGGAGCGCCGCGCTTTTCGGCGGCACAGCAGCTGGCCTAGTCAGCGGCCGCGCCAGCGACTTGCCGGCCGAGTGCGCCCCCAACGCCTACCAGCTGGCGGACTCGACGAACATGCTCCACACCGTCTGCTTGCAGTGCAACACAGGCTGCGGGATCCGGGTCAAGCTGCAAGATGGCGTTGCGGTAAAGATCGAGGGGAGTCCCTACAGCCCCTGGACACTCGTCCCTCCGATCGACTACAGGACGCCGCTGGCCGACGCCGCGCTCGTCGAGGGCGCCCTCTGCCCCAAGGGTCAGGCCGGGGTGCAAACGGCCTACGATCCCTACCGGATCGTCAAGGTGCTCAAGCGTGCCGGCCCTCGGGGTGCAAACGAGTGGACCGCAATTCCCTTCGAGCAAGCTGTTCGGGAGATCGTCGACGGCGGGACCCTATTCAGGAATGTCAAGGGCAAGGAGACCCGCCGGGTCACCGGCCTGCGCGAGCTGTGGGCACTCAAGGACGCCAAGCTCGCCGCTGAGATGTCGACGGCGGTGGAGGAGATCCGCACCCAGAAGTCGGCGAGAGAGAAGCAAGAGGCCGTCGAGGCGTTCAAGGCCCGGTTCAAGGACCATCTCCACTTGCTCATCGATCCGGAGCACCCGGACCTGGGGCCGAAAAACAACCAGGTGAGTTTCGTGTGGGATCGCCTCAAGGGAGGGCGCGCCGAGTTCATCAAGCGGTTCATCAGCGAGTCGTTCGGGTCGATCAACGCCCACGGTCACACGACGGTCTGCCAGGGGTCCCTCTACTTCACGGGCGAGGCCATGAGCGACCAGTTCGTGGAAGGCAGGCTGACCGGTGGCAAGAAGTTTTACTGGCAGGCCGACACGGCCAACGTCGAGTTCCTGCTGGCCATCGGCTCGTCCTACATCGAGGGCGGCTACGGGCCGACGCACCACGCTCGGAAGCTCATGGGGAACCTGGTCGAGGACAAGGTCAAGATCGCCGTCGTCGACCCACGCTTCTCCAAGATCGCGGCGAAGGCCTGGATGTGGGTGCCCGCCAAACCCGGTACCGAGGCTGCGCTTGCGCTCGGCATGATCCGGTGGATCATCGACGAGCAGCGGTACGACCGGAAGTTCCTGTCGGCCGCAAACAAGGCCGGCGCCAAGGCCGTTGGGGAACAGTCCTGGACGAATGCCGCCTGGCTCGTGAAGGAAGACGGCTCGTTCCTCCGTGCCTCCGAGGCCGGCGTCGGTCAGAAGGAAACGCGGACCACCGCGGACGGCAAGAAGTGGGAGTTCGACCCTTTCGTGGCCGTGGTGGACGGCAAGCCGGTGGCCTTCGACCCGAACGACGAGAAGACAGCATTGGTGGCCGAGCCGATGGCGATCGATGAGGTGGGCGGCATCCAGGTCAAGAGCAGCCTGCGGCTCTTGTATGAATCAGCCCCCTCGAAGACGATCGAGGAGTGGGCAGAAATCTGTGGGATCAAGCCCGAAACGATCGTCTCGCTGGCCCGGGAGTTCACCTCCCACGGCAAGCGTGCCGTGGCCGACCCGCACCGCGGCGTGTCGCAGCACACGAACGGCTTCTACAACGTGCTCGCGGTCTACTCGCTCAACGCTCTCGTCGGCAACTTCGACTGGAAGGGCGGCCTGATCAAGTCCACAACCTATGACATCCTGGGCAAGAAGGAGGGCCAGCCCTTTGACTTCTCGAAGCTCCATCCGGCCAAGGCCAAGCCGTTCGGGCTCTCGGTGATCCGCCACGGTGCGAAGTACGAGGAGTCCACGCTGTTTTCGGGCTACCCCGCCCGGCGGAACTGGTACACGTTCTCGAGTGACGTCTACCAGGAGATCCTGCCTTCGATGGGCGACGCATACCCGTACGCCACGAAGGCCCTCTTCCTGTACATGGCGGCGCCCACGTACGCGGTGCCGGGCGGGCAGACCAATATCGAGGTGCTCGCGGACCCCGCGCACATCCCTCTGGTGATCGCCTCCGACATCGTACGTGTTTAGCGTCGTGCAAGCAGCCGCGAGCGGCTGGCGCGGTAGGCTGGTGCAGCGGGAGCGGCTCAGGA
>PEVN01000444.1:0-35532 GCA_002779825.1 Armatimonadetes bacterium CG06_land_8_20_14_3_00_66_21
GAAACCCGAGCGGAGCACATCGACCCCGCGTTGGCGGCGGCAGGTTGGGGCGTCGTCGAGGGCAGCCGCGTTCGGCGCGAGTACGGGATTGCGCCCGGTCGCCTCGAAGGTCACGGCAAACGGGGGAAGCCGCTCACTGCCGACTACGTGCTGGAGTACCGCAACACCAAGTTAGCCGTCGTCGAGGCCAAGGCATGGGACGAAGAACTCACCGAAGGCGTGGGCCAAGCGAAGAACTACGCCGAGAAGCTCGCCCTCCGCTTCGCCTATTCCACCAACGGCAGGGGCCTCTACCAGATCGATATGTCCCCTCCTTCCCATTCCTCCCAGCCCACCGAAGGCGAAATACCGCGCTACCCCACCCCCGACGACCTCTGGAGCCGCACCTTCGCCCAGCCGAACGCCTGGCGCGACCGCTTCGCCGCTGTTCCCTTCGAGGACAAGGGCGGCTCGCACCCCAGCCGCTACTATCAGGACATCGCCGTCGAGCGGGTGACGCAGGCCATTTCGGAGAACCGGCAGCGCATCCTGCTCACGCTCGCCACCGGCACAGGCAAGACGTTCATCGCCTTTCAGGTTGCGTGGAAGCTCTTCCACAGCCGCTGGAACCTGAGCCGCAAACCCTCCCGCCGGCCGCGTGTCCTGTTCCTGGCCGACCGGAACATTCTCGCCGATCAGGCATACAACCAGTTCTCGTCCTTTCCCGAGGACGCCCTGGTGCGGATCGAGCCGCAGGACATTCGCAGGAAGGGCAGAGTGCCCAAGAACGGCAGCCTCTTCTTCACCATCTTCCAGACGTTCATGTGCGGACCGCCGGTGGACGGCAAGCCCTCGCCCTACTTCGGCGAGTACCCGCCCGACTTCTTCGATTTCATCGTCATTGACGAGTGTCACCGCGGCGGCGCAAACGACGAGAGCACGTGGCGCGGCATCCTGGACTACTTCGCCCCCGCCGTGCAACTCGGTCTTACCGCCACACCCAAGCGCGAGGACAACGCAGACACCTACGCCTATTTCGGCGAGCCGGTGTTCGTGTACTCGCTCAAGGACGGCATCAACGACGGCTTCCTGACGCCGTTCCGTGTAAAGCAGATTCAGACCACGCTGGATTACTACCTCTACACGCCCGACGACACGGTGCTGGAGGGCGAAATCCAGGTGGGCAAGGTCTACGACGAACCCGACTTCAACCGCACGCTTGAGATCCGGGAGCGCGAGCAGAAACGCGTCGAAATCTTCATGGAGCAGATCGACCAGAACGAGAAGACGCTGGTCTTCTGCGTGAACCAATCCCACGCCCTGCTCGTGCGCGACCTCGTCAACCAGACCAAGTCCAGCACCGACCCGAACTACTGCCACCGAGTTACGGCCGACGAGGGCGCTGTGGGCGACCTGCACCTGCGCGAATTCCAGGACAACGAGAAGACCATTCCCACCATCTTGACCACCTCGCAGAAGCTCTCGACCGGCGTCGACGCCCGCAACATCCGCAACATCGTGCTGATGCGCCCCATCAACTCGATGATCGAGTTCAAGCAGATCATCGGGCGCGGCACGCGGCTCTACGACGGCAAGGACTACTTCACGATCTACGACTTCGTGAAGGCGCACCTGCGCTTCAACGACGCCGACTGGGACGGCGAGCCCGTCGACCCGGAGACGTGCCCGAAATGCGGCTGCCACCCCTGCGAGTGCGAGCAGCCACCGCCGCAGCCCTGCCCGGTCTGCGACAAGCAACCGTGCGAATGCCCCAAGGAGCCTTGCCCCAACTGCGGCCAGCGCCCGTGCGTGTGCGTGAAGAAGGCGAAGGTCAAACTCGCCGACGGCAAAGAGCGCACCATTCAGCACATGACAGCCACCAGCTTCTGGCGCCCCGACGGCACGCCGATGTCGGCGCAGCAGTTCATGGAGGCGCTCTTTGGCAAGCTGCCGGAGTTCTTCAAGGACGAGGACGAACTCCGAAAACTGTGGGGCCTTCCCGAAACGCGACGGAAGCTGCTGGAGGGCTTGGACGAGAAGGGCTTTGGCAGAGCGCAGCTTGCCGAGATGCAGCGAATCATCGCCGCCGAGAAGAGCGACCTCTTCGACGTGTTAGCGCACGTCGCCTACGCGCTCCCGCCGCTCACCCGTGAAGCGCGGGCCGCCAAAGCCAAGGTGATCATCAGTACTCACTTCAACAGCAAGCTGCGCGTGTTTCTCGACTTCGTGCTCTCCCACTACGTCAACGTCGGCGTGGAGGAACTCGATCAGGAGAAGCTGACCCCGCTGTTGAAGCTGAAGTACCACGACTCGATGGCCGACGCCGTAGCCGACCTGGGCGAGCCGGTCGAGATCGGCAAGGTGTTCACCGGGTTCCAGCGGTACCTGTACGAACGGCCAGTTGCGGCCTGATTGGGGCCGGCGCTGCACCTTGTGTCGTCAGCTCGCGCTCGCACGCCGTCAACAACCTGTCCGCGTCGGCAGACGATCCGGCAGGGAGACCGCCTACCCGGCCGCCGCCACTTCCTTCGTCAGCGACATGCACAACTCGGCAAACGCGTCGTACGCGCCGCGGAACTCGGCGAGGGTCTTCTTGACGGAGCCGAACTCGGGCCAGCCGCAGGGCTCGATGCCTTGGGTGCCCCAGTCCTTGACTTCCTCAATGCCGACTTCGTTGACCAGGAAGTCTTTCAGGCCGGGGGTGAGGTCGTGGCCGAGGTTGAAGTCGGGGAGAGGGCTCAGGCGTTCGGCGACGCTGGGGCAGTAGGTCTGCATGACCGCTTCGCGGAGTTCGGTCAGGTCGAAGCCCTCCTGCTCGGCGAACATCTGCACGGCGCGCGCGTGGTTGGGGAACTCGGTGTTGCACATGTTGGCCGCAGTGAGCGTGTGGAGCGTGTCTTCGGGGACGCGCTTGGAGGCGGGGAGCACGTCCATGGAGTCCAGGATCCAAGCGGCCTGGCACTCGCTCACTTCGTACTTCCGCTGCAACCAGGTAATCCACTTCTCGCGGTTCGCCGGGTTGTAGAAGACGCGGAAGACGCGACGCGCGACCATGGTGCCGGCTTTCTTCAGGTCAGCTTCGAGCTGGTGGACGGCGTCGGCTGTCAGGCCGCAGGCTTCGGCAGCTTGGAGGACGACTTCGTTGTCGAGAGTCTTGAGGAACGCAAAGTTGGTGAGGGCGCGCGCCTTCGTTGTCAGGCAGTCGCACGCGGGGATCTTCTCCGCCGGGATCTTCAGCGCGGCGGCCAAGTCGTCCAACAGCGCGCACGCCTTGTCCTTGCCGGCCCTTTCCCCGCAGGCGAGGAAGAGCTTCTCGGCCTCGACCTCGCGCAGGTGGCTGACGAACCGCCCGCCCATGTTGGTTTCGTAGGTGCGCACCACTTGCTTGCCCGCCTTGGCGGCGGCGGCTTTGCCCTCGAAGGCGTCGAGGATGAGCTGGACTTCCTGACCGACGGTGTAGACGACGGTGTTGTTGGTGCCGAGGCCGTCGGTGTTGAGGACCGTGGTGATCTTCCTGGCGGCGTCGTGGCCGGCGGCGACTTTGAACACCATGCACGGCTCGACCTTGCCGGGGCAGCAGACGCCCAGCTTCCGGTCATACTCGGTCAGGTAGTCGGCCGCTAACTTGTAGGCGCCGCGCGCGTCGACGATGCTGGCATCGGCGTCATCGGCGAGGTTCGGGTTGAGCTGGAAGCTAACCATGTAGTCTTTGAGCTGGGTGTGGTTGCCCAGCGGCCGGAAGATGGACAGGTTGGGCCAGAGCGCGTAGAGCGTCGCCGCGAGGGCCATCTCGTCCTTGTGGGCTTCCGGGTTCTGCTGCCACTCGGGGTGCTTCCGAATCTCGTCGCGGAACTGGTCGTGGAGCTTGGGGTCCTCGTCGAACGCCTTGGCTGCCAGGACGGGGTTGGTGGACACCTGGCAGAAACCGTAGTGCCGGAGGTACTCCAGCCCGCGGGCGAAGTCGTTTCCGAACTTGCCGTAGCCCTCGCCGATCATCTGCCAGTAGACGCCGCTGCGCATCTCCTTCTTCAGCCGCTCCAGGAAGCAACGGCCGGGGTTGCCCTGGCAGAGGTCGGGCTCAATTCGTTCGGCCAGCAATCCGGACAGGCTGTCCGCCTTGTTGACCGACTTCATGTCGGTCAGGAACTCGCCCACCACACCGGCCATCGCCGCCTTTCGGTCGCAGCACAGCCCGTCGATGACCGCGAGCACCTGTCCCAACGCTTGTTCCGCCTCGCAGGCACTGTACCCAACCAGTTCCGCGTCGCGCCCGGCGAAGTTCATGCCCAAGCGGAGGAGCGTCTGGCAGACGCATTTGTCGCAGCACGCCTCTTTGATCTCGGCGAGCAGTGCCTCGACCTTCTCGGCGAGCTTGCCCAGTTCGGGATTGATGAGGATGCGGTCGGCGGCGGCGAGAGTGTCGCCGGACTCGATCAGTTGCTTGACGGTGTAGAATGACACCTGAATCACTTCCTTGCGGGTTCATGTCTTGTCGGAGAAGTCTCTGTAGAGAACCAGTTCGACAGGCTGAAAGCCTATCCTACTTGAGCGCCTCATCCACCATCGTCAGATAGTTCTCGACCGGGATGTAGTCCGGGATGCTGTTCCCCGACCCAAGCGCGAACCGGCCGCCGGGCTGGCACGTGTCGACGACTTGGCGGACGTACTTGCGGAGGTCGGCCGGCGACAGGCGCGTTAGCTTGTCCACGTCGACGCCGCCCAGGATGCCGATGCGGTCACCATAGCGGCGCTTGAACTCGGCGGCGGGGACGATGGCGTCTTCGTAGCTGTGCTTGGCGTCGATCTTCACCTCGTCGAGAAGGAACGGCATGATTCCCTCCACGTTGCCGCAACTGTGGAGAAAATAGGGGCGACCGGTGGCGTGGGTCATCTCGGCGAAGCGCCTATGCCAGGGAAGCGTGTACTGCTGGAGGTGCTCGGGGGAGATCAGCGTGCCGGAGCGGAAGCCCATGTCGTCGCCGGGGAAGATGGCGATGAGGCGGTCGAGCTGGAGCAGGCGCTCGTAGTAGCCGGTCATCAGCTCGCCGATCCGGTTGGCAACCGCCTCGACCAGGTCGGGCTGGTCGAACAGCGCCATGCAAAGCACCTCGTAGCCCATCAGCGATGCCAAGTGCTCGTACATGCCGCCGGCGTGGCAGGAGATCAGCCCCATGCCATCAGGCAGGTGGGCGTTGACGTACTCGTAGGGGAAGAAGCTCGCCTCGGCGGGACTGGGCCACGGGTACTTCTCGAAGTCCTCCCACGAGCCGACCGGGCCGAACGCCGTCTCGGCATAGGAGCGCCCGTGATCCCCGCCGGGCCGGCCGGGGCGCGGGAACGCCATCGCCAGCTCCAAGCGGACGGAGTCGTAGCCCATGTGGTGCCAGAAGGCGATGAAGTTGTCCCAGTAGGCTTCCTGGCTCGCGCGGTCAGGGCCGGGGTTCACCCACTGCCGCCCGGTCATCTCGACCACCGTCGGCATCACCGGGGCGTTGACGAGGTACTCGACCAGCCGAGGGCGGTCGGGCTCCCAGTCGGTGGTGACGGCTTTCAGAAAGGCGCCGGCATCTGGTTGCGGGCGCTGCAGCGGAACGTTCAGTTGGCTCAAGGGAAGCACTCCTGTGGCGATGGGTGTCAGGTGCCAAGTGTCAGGTCAGCCGCGCCTCAACTCAATGAGACCAACCTCCGGCGGGCAGAACAGACGGATTGGCGGCCAGGTGAGCCCGGTGCCGTGGCTGACGATGAGCGTCGTCCGCTCGGACAGCCGGCTCAGCCCTTCCGCCAGTCGGTGTGGCAGCCCGTCCACGTTGGTGAACACGGGAGGCACACCGGGAATCTGGATCTGCCCGCCGTGGGTGTGGCCGCTCAGCAGCAGGTCCACCCCGGCGTCAACTGCCTCCTGGTAGACCTTGGGCGAGTGCGCCAGCATCACCTTGAACTCGTCCTCCGGTACTGCCGCCAGCGCGCGGCCCACGCGGTCGAACCCTTTGTCGGGGTCGTCCACTCCGACGATCCAGAGAGCGTCCTGCTCGCGGCAGAGGCACACGCTCTCGTTGAACAGCACCTGAACGCCGCGCGCGCTCAGTTCCCGTGGCAGCCAGTCCTCCGTGAGTGAGTACTTCCGGTCATGGTTGCCCAGAACACCCAGCGTGCCCCTCGCCCCCCGGAACTCACCCAGATAGGTGAGGGCCATCGGCGCGGACTCGGTGTTGCCGAGCAAGTCGCCCGTGAACAGGACCAAGTCCGGCTGCGAGTCGAGGATCAGCTTGAGCGCCAGTTTCTCTCCGCGCTCGCGCGCCGAGTAGTGAACATCGGACAAGTGGGCAAGGCGGAGCCCGTCGAACGCCGGCGGCAACCGGTTGGAGTGGACGGTGTAGTGGACCAGACACACGCGACTGCCTTCGCCGGACCCCCACGCCAAGAGGCCCGCGGTTGCGACTACGGCACTGCCGAGAATCCACCAGAGCAACGAAACAGCTCTCCTGTAGGTACAGGCGGGTCACCGCATCAGGACAGCGATTGTCGTCAGCTCTCCCGGCACCATGGAAATCCGCTCGCGGAAGCGCCCGTGGGCCCCGCCCTTGATAACACGGCCGTTGAGGGTGATCGAGGCGCCCGGAGCAGTGGCACCGGCGACACGCACTTCGGTTGGCACGTCGCGGTCGATGAACCGCTCGACCATGGCCGCGGCTTCTGTGCGTTTGATCAGCTTCTGCGCCTGGAACGTGTTGCCGGGGTAGCCGATGATCAACTGATCCCCTGCCTTGGGAGCCTGCGTGGACGCCACGGCGACGTACCCATTGGCCCACCCCGGGATGTCGTCGGAATCCACAAACCCCGTGGCGTCCGTCAGCCGTTGTTGGGCCTGTTTCTCCATTCCCAGTGCGCGCACCACGATGGCGGTCGCTTCGGCTCGGGTGAGCTTCCGGGCCGGCCCGAAGGTGCCATCGGGATACCCGCGCACGTACTGCCGGTTCTCCGCTTCGGCGACGTACCCGGCGTACCAGTCGGTGGGCACAACGTCCTTGAACGTCGGGGCGCCCTTGATGTCCAGATTTTGAACCGGCACCACGGTGAGGTTGCTGGCAAGCTTGGTCTGGTGGTCTTCCCCGTCGACCGCAGTCACCTGGTACTCGTACGTACCGGCCGGAACGGGCACGTCGTCTTTGTTCACTCCGTCCCACGTGAGGGCGTGGTCTCCCGCCGCCTTCTGGTCATTCTCGACGAGCACCCGAACGGGAACGCCGTTCTCGTCCAGCACTTTGACCGTGACCTTCGCCTCGCGCGAAAGCACGTAGGTAAGCTGCGTCCGGTCGCGAAATTCCTTGAGGTTGGAGGCGAGCACAACCATCTTGGTTGATTCGGCTCGACTCACATTGGCGTCCGGGAGGAATGTGCGGTCCGGGTACCCGCGCACAATCCCCAACCCCTCCAAGCGGTCCACGGCTCGTCGGTACTCCTCGGCGCGGACGTCCAGCATCGGCATGGCGACCTTCTTCCGGGCCAGGATCACGTCGGGTAGGGCGAAAACAGCAACCAGCGAGGAAGTCTGCATCTTGTGACTGGTGCTGTTGGAGGCGATCATCGTGTCCAACTGCTTGCACTCAGCCGTCGCCACATTGTGGATAGTCGCCGAGGTCGGGACCTCGTCCGCCAGCCGAGCTTGAAACGTAAGCTTGCCGGACAGTTCCTCACCCGCGGCCAGTTTGGGCAGGTTCCATTCCAGTTCGCGACTGGCCGCGTTGTACCGACCGCCCGCCGTCGCAGAGCCGTCCACGTACTCTATCTCGGTCGGCAGCACGTCGCGCACGAACACGTCCGTCGCCTCAACGGGCCCGCGGTTGCCAACGGTGATTGAGTAGCTGAGGACCTCGCCCTGCTCGCCGGCACGCTGGTCGACGGAGAGATCGAGCCGCAGCACCGGGCTCGATTTCTCGACAGGCGTTTCTTCCTTCTTCTCCTCGGTGGCGCCCTCGCCAGCGGTGAACGTTACTGCCGGCTGCCCCAACGCCGGCTTGACGTCTTCGGCGGGCGGCGCAGTCTTGGGCTCCTCGCCTTCCGCCGGCGGCTCTGCAACCGGTTCCTCCGCCTTTGCGCCGTCGCCGTCGGCTTTGGCGGGCGTCGCCTCCGTCGGAGCTTCCCCAGCAGGCGCCGGCGTCGCGCCCTTGTCAGGTTCCGTTGCGGTCACGCCGCCCTCAGCCGGTGTCGGCTGTTTCGCCTCTGCGGGCGCCGCGCCGGTCACCGTCACTTCGAGCGTCTCCGCCTTCTCCTCGCCGTCCACCAAACGGTACACTTCGATGGTGGTGGTTCCCGCGCCGCGCCCTTCCAGGGCAATGCGATCATCGGGGAGGATCATCGCGCTGGCGATGTCGGAATCATAGATGGTGACCTTCGTAATCCCCTTGAACGTGAGGATCGTCGGCTGTAGCCGGCTGATTTCCAGCTTCTTGGCGGCCAGGGGTGCTGCGTTCCCCTCTTCCGCGGCAGCGTTGGGGAGCAGGGGAGCGGCGAGCAGAGCTATGCCCACCAGCAACGAGGTGAATGGCCCTTTCATGGCGACAACTCCTTGGTCCGGTGCAAATTCCGCAGTGCGTAAGGCGTCTGGAGAGTCGGTGCCTGCACCTCTCCGCTCCCCAAGAGTCCGGCCCGCATGGTCTGTGCGAGTGGGTGGTATTATACTGCCCGCCCCTGCGGGTGTCAACGAATCCGCCCCCCCCCGGACGCACTGGCTACTTCGCCGGTCTCAGCGTCGCCCCTCGCAGGTCCATGCCTTTCTGCTTCCTCAGCTTGGGCACCATTACTTTGAGCACGTTGGTGCCCTTCTTGAGCCGGACCAGCACGGCCTTCTTCTGCCTGAACTGCCCCCCGGTGGAGCTGGTCTTGCAGACCTGCCGCTCGGCGCCGCCGGCTGCCTGGGTGCCGAAACCGGCACCGAAGACGAGACCATTGGGCGCGATCAGTGGGGTCTCCTTGCCGTTGACGATGAACTCCACTTCGCTGCCGCCCTGGCCGGCGTCGACGGCGTAGTTGAGCCAGACCTGGTAGTCGCCGCCCTTGGGGACCTCGAAGGTCCACTCAATGCTGTCTTTCGGGTTGATCCAGTTGCCGGCATGGATGACACCGTCGCGGGACTCGTAGCGGATGCGCATACCGTGCGGGCCGTCGAGGCAGCCGAAGGGGACCGGTAGGTCGAGGGCGCCGGCAGCGTCGGGACGCAGAACCATCGGCTCTACCTGCGGCGGACCGTCCAGCTCGACAACGAACACGCTGGCTGCCTTGTCCGGGGCCCTCTTCGGCAACCGGACGATCCAGTCGTCGCCTGCCCGCTCACAGGCCAGCGGCGACTTGGCTTTCTCCAGCAGGTAAGCCTTCTTTACCTTGTTGGCGAGGTTCGGCAGGCGCACCTGCTGATCGCCGGGCCACGCGAACACGTGCACGTAGAGCTTGCTGCCTTTGGTGGTAACGCGGCCGTAGAACGGCAACAGGTTGAAGGGGCTGGCCGTGGCGCCGTAGATGGCGGCGGAGTACTTGTCCATCCACTTGCCGAGGGCGTTGAGTCGGTCGACGAACTCCTTCTGAAGGGTGCCGTCAGGCTTGGGACCGATGTTGAGCAGCAGGTTGCCGCCCTTGGACACGATGTCTACCAACATCCGGATCAGGAACTCCGGGGTCTTGTAGATCTTCTCGTGCTTGTCGTATCCCCACCAGTGGGAGGTCATGGTGAGGCAGGCTTCCCACAGGGCCGGATCGCCGTTTTCGTCGCGGATGCCGGTGGGCGGAATGCGCTGCTCGGGAGTGATCAGGTCTTCCTTGGTGAAGTGCCGGTCGTTGATGAGAATGTCGGGCTTCAGTTCGCGGGCCCTCGCGTTGGTCTCGGCGCCGCTCAGCTCTTCCGGTTTGTTCATCCAGCCGCCGTCGTACCAAAGGACGAAGGGCGCCGAGCCGTACTCCGTCAGAAGCTGTTCGATATGCTCGCGCATGTAGGCGATGTAGTCCATGACGTCGTGCCCCTCGGCGGGGCGCCCCGGCGCCTCCCACTCCAGCCGCGGCAGGTAGTCGTCGTGGTGCCAATCCATGATGGAGTAGTAGTAGCCGACGCGGACGCGCTTTCTCTCGAAGGCTTTGGTCAGCTCGGCAATTACGTCCTTACCGTACGGCGTGCGGGTGACCTTCCAGTCGGTGTTGTGGGCATCGAACAGGCAGAAGCCGTCATGGTGCTTGGTGGTGACAACCATGTACTTCATCCCAGCGCGCTTGGCCAGGGCCGCCCACTCTGCCGGCTTGAACTTCGTCGGGTTGAACCGGGGCGGAAGCTTGGCGTACTCATCCTGAGGGATCTGGTCGACGGTGCGGATCCACTCGCCCTTGCCCAGCAGCGCATAGACTCCCCAGTGAATGAACATCCCGAACTTGGCGTCGCGGAACCACTGGCGGGTCTCCTCGCGCGGGGTCGGCTCGGTGATCTCAATGGTGACTTCGGACATAGCTGGTCACGGCTCCTTCGGCTGGTCAGACTACGGGGCCTGTCGGGCGTCGCCCCACCAGTTCTCCGCCCTGCTTCGAACTCCCTTTTGCCGTGTCAACGCCGGAAGAGGGCTGCGACCTGTCCTGCGGGACCCGCACCGGTGCGCACGCGCCCGGAGACCGGGAGTCAGTTTTGGGGAAGCCGAGAGGGCTGTCGCCTACCGGGCCGCGGGCGGTCCCGGCGGCTTCGCTTTCTGCCGCCCCATGATGTATGGCTCCCAGAGGTCCATTCGCACCCACACCTCCAGCAGCACCTTCGGTCGAAGGCCAAAGTGGCCCGTCATCAGGTGAGTGGCGTCCAAGCGGCGGATCAGCTCTTCGTCGAACTCCGGCGAGCAGATCACCACAGGCGCGTCGGCGTCGGCGGGCACTTTGGTCCAATAGCCGACGTTGGCGAACCGCCGCAGGTACCAGGGAAGCGGCCAGTAGTAGGGATCGACGGAGAAGACCTTGATGACCATCGCGCCGCGTTGCGGCGAGACAGCCCCCAACTCGTTGACGCGTTTGCTCAGTTCCAGCAGGTCGGGAACGGTCGTGGAGTAGGCGTAGGGGTTGCGGCCGTCGGTGGGGTAGGTATAGCTGGCGCCGTAGGACTGCCATGCAAGTTGGGCGGTTGCGGCAAGGAGAGCCAGGCAGACGGCCCCGCAAAGAACACGACGCAGCGCGGAGACGCGGAGGCGCGGAGAGGCAGGGGAGGGCGTCGGGCACCGGGCGCCGGTAAGGGCGGCGGCACCAACTCCGGCCAGGAGGATCATGCCCTGCAGGAAGGAGAGGAGGCACCACGGCGTTTTGTAGGGGATCAGGGCGTAGAGCGCGGTCAGTGTGAGCGTGTACAGGCTCAGGAACCGGACGAGTCCCGCGTGCATTCCAGGCAGCCGCAGCCGGGAGCCGAGAAGACCGGCGATTAGCCCCACCGCTGCCAGGGCAACGATCAGCCCTTCGCTCCAGACCGGCCCCTGCGCCCGGTGGGTGTAGGTCAGGAGGCTGAGGTAGTAGTGCCAGGGCTGCTTGTGGAGGTCGGTCCCGGTGCCTCGGGGCACCCAGGCGAGGTAGGAGCGGAGGTAGTCGAGCGGCCCTGCCAAGTTGGAGAAGAACCCCGAGACGACGACTGCGGCAACAAGCACCGCCGCCACAACCGCCAACGCGGCGTGCCGAGCGCGCCAGGGGAGCTTGCCCCCCCCCGTCGGGTCGGCTCGGCGGACGCGCACAACGGCGGGCAGAAGGGCGATGGCTGCCGCAGCGAAGGCGAGGACGGCGGTCTCCTTGGTGGCGATCATCAGCCCGGCGAAGACGCCCGCCAGCACCGCCCATCCCGCTCCGCGGCTGCGCGCGTACCGCCACCCGGCGCCCAACATGCCCAAAGTGAAGAACGCCAGGAGCGTCTCCTGAATGTAGTAGCGGCTGTAGAAAACGAACGCCGGCGAGACCGCGGTCAGTAGACCCGCCCACACCGTCGCCCGGCGACCCAGCCCGTCGGCGAACAGCGCCAACAGCAGCACCATCGCCGCGCCGAACACCACCGTCACGAGGCGGTAATCCGCTTCGGTCGTCTCGGCGAAACTACGCACGCCACGCGCCCAGACGACGGGCAGCGTGGCGTAGTAGAGCGTCGGGCCGTGGAACTCGTTGGGGTCGTACCGGTACTGCCCCGTCTCCCACAGCTTGCGGAACTTGAAGGCGTGGACCGCTTCGTCGCAGTGCATCGGCCGGTTGCCCAGGCCGGAAGCGCGGAACGCCAGCGCGCCCGCCGCCAGCCCCACCAAGACAACGCCGTATGCAGCGCGACGGCTCATTTGGCCGGCAGCCCGTACACCTCGACCTCGGTATAGCGGTTGAGCGAATCGCGATAGGTGGAGCCTTGGCTGTAGAGCCGCACATAGCGGGCCTTGGCTTCCTTGGCGGCGATGAGGCGGCCTTCGTACGACTCGATGTACTCGCGGTTTTTGCCAATTCCGAGACCGGCGCTGTTGTCGCTGTCGCTGTTGTAGAGGGTGGTCACGCCCTCAATGAAGTCCGGGTCGTTGGACACCTGGACGATGACGTCGTGGTAGATGACGGTCTCCTGGTGTATGTGCCAAACGACCACATACAGCAGCTTCTGCGCTGCCCCGAGGTCAATCTGGACCCACTGGAGCCCTTTCTTCAGCTCCACGAGGGTGTCGTCGCGCGCTTCTTTGTTGCCATCAGTCACCCTGTCGAGCGAGCCGGGCGCCTTCGCGGTGCTGCTGGCGGTGACCTTCTTCTTAAGGGCGAGGTTGACGGTGCCCTTGGGGACCTTCGGGATCGGCCGCGGCTTCAGCGAGGGCGGCTCGACATTGGGGCCGAGGGTGAAGTCTTCCGGGGTGCCAGGGAAGAGCGGCTCGGGCAACTTCAGCGGGAGCGGAACCTGCTCGTCCGCCGCCTGACAGAGCATCGGGAAAAGGACACACACGCCCGCCGCGGCGACGGCAAGAGTGGTCACACCTCGTCTACGGGGGGTGAATGTTCGGATCATCTTGATACTGTCTCCTCTCACGCGAGCCATTCCTGCAGCCGTTGCACGGATCGCGTCACGTTTTCCTGGCCGGCGATCTCCAGCGTGGTCGCGCCCTCGAAGCCGGCCTCCTGCAAAGCTTTGACGACCGGTGGCAGGTCCACCACGCCCGCGCCCAGAGCGATCGCGGCCATACCGCAACCAGTCAGCGTGCCCCGCTTATCCAGCCACTCGGCCGGCATGTCCTTCCAGTGCACATGCTGGATTCGTTTGCCGAAGGCCTTGACGTAGTCCAGCGGCTCCGCGCCGCCAAGCCAACTGTTGCCGGTATCGAGGCAGACGCCAACAACGTCCTCAGGCCCCAGCAGGTCGAGTAGGTCGCCCATTCGCTCCACCGAGTCGGTTACCGGCCCGTGCGTCTCCAGCAACACGCGAACGCCCAACTCCTCCGCCCACTCGAGCGGTGCCTGGAGCTTCTCGCGGATCGAGCAGACTTGCTCGGCCGGGGTCAGGCTGTGGCCGAACGCCGTCTTCGGCTCGCCCTCGGTGGTGATCACGTCCCGGATGCCCAACAGGTGCGCCAAGCGGATCGCCTTGATGATCTGGAACGTGCCATACACGTCCGGGCTTGCCGGGTCCAGCAGGTTGGCGTGGGCGCAGAAGCTGGTGAGGGTCAGCCCCGCCGCCTCCACCAGGTCGCGGATCTTGCTGGGGTGGCTGTCGAGGCTCACGGACGCGGCGAACCCACACTCGACCCCGAGCGAAGCGCCGTCATGGTTGTCCGTTAGGTCCGCATACTCAATGCCCATCTCCCGAATGGCCTCAAACTGCCGAGCCATACCGACGAAGGGCTCCACCAAAGCGAAACAGCCGATCTTCATGGTTGGTCTACCTCGCGGGTAAGTGACGCACCGGAGGCGTCGCAGGTTGCGCCATCCGGCACTTTGCGGCAAACCGAAGGCCACTTGCCGCGAATCTGTTGGTCAGACCCTCTGTGCGGGTCCTCTTCCCTGCGACCGCCAGTCAACGACGACCCCAAGGTAGTCGTCGTCCAACCGGTTCAGCGCGTCGTACGTTTCCCGGAACTGCTCCGGTGGGATCGTGTGGGTCCACACCGGTGCGAGCCGGAGGGCGCCGGCCGTGAGCCAGCGGAAGGCGTCGCGCAGATTCGTCTCCGTCGAGACGACCTTGGCTGCGGGAGCAGACCTCATTGGCAGCAGCATCTCCCAACCGCCGCGGAGGGTGAGGTGGCGGCTGTGAATCTGGCCGAACACGTCCTGCAGGTCGGCCGTCGCGCTCGTCTTGGCGCCGCCGAGGGTCGAGATCTCGCCGCCCGTGGCGGCGACGTCCACCGCCAACAGGAACGCCTCGGTGCGGCCGGTGGCGTTGACGGTCAGTTCGGCGCCGCGGCCGTCGGTGAGCTGCTTGATGGCTTTGGCTGGGTCGCCGTCGGTGGGGTCGAGCACAGCGTCGAAGCCGGCTGCCGTGGCGCGTTGTCTGCGCGCTGCATTGAGGTCGGCGCCAACCGTCTGGAAGCCCAGGATTCGGCCGACCTGCCCGACCATGTTGCCCCCCAGCCCGAGGCCGATGACGAACACCGTTCCGGCTATCTTCGGGTCGGCGTTGCGGAACGGCGTCAGTGCGATGTTGACCATCCGGGCGAAGCAGGCGGCGCGCGGGTCGAGCGTGTCGGGAACCGGAAGGACCAGCCCGCCGGGCCGCACAACCTTGTGCGACGCGTGACAGTGGCTGCAGTCATCCCGCGCGGGGAAGACATACACGAGCTGGTCCGCGAGCGTCGCGTCCCGCTCCGCGCCGACCGCCAACACGCAACCGACAGCGGTGTACCCGGGGTGCGAAGGTTGGTCGCGCTTGGGCGCGTTGTAGCCACCCAACTCGGTGCCCGGGCTGATCAGCGAGCAGTGGATCTCCAGCAGCAGCTCGTCAGCAGCGAGGGAGGACGGTACCTCGAACCCCTCCACAACTGCGCTCTGCTGTCCGTAAAGGGCTATGCGGCGTCCGGTCATCTGCAGTTCGCTCCTCTCGCGCAAGAAGCCGGTCGGCAGCGAAGGCCGTGCGACCGGTGGCCGTAGTGTTGGACGGCCGCGACCGACTTTCTGTCGCCGGGCCCAGGCCCGCTACGTGACCCACGACCGCTGGCGCCGCAACGAAACGTACGGGGCACTGGAGTAGCGGAGTGCGCGCCGCCCGCGGCTCCGCACTCCACCACTCCGGGATCGCTACAGCACGTGCTTGACATTCGCCGACACGCCGACGCCGCTGATGCCGCGGACCGTCTCAGTGTCGGCGCTCTTGGTCGCGATGGGCATAAGCGCGCGAGCACGAATGCGGTTGCCGAGAGAGAGCTCTACCTCAGCAACTGCCCGGACTTTGTCGACTTGTGACTTGGGGCCGACGACCTGAACGGCGCCGATGGCCGTGTCATTCCCGACCTCTAACACGGGCACGACCTTCGTGGCGGCGTCGGTGCTCACGCCCTTCTGGCTCATGAGCTTGTTGAGGGCCTTGTTGATTTCGCCGCCGAACTGCTTGACGATCATGCCGATGCCGACGACTTTGAGGACGTCCTTCAGGTCGAAGGCGGCGGACTTACGGGGCGAAAGTGTCAGCCCGGCCGTGAAGCAGGTCAGGCTGAAGAACGCGATCAGGGCGAAGCGGGTTCTTTGTCGTTTCATGTTCGTTGCCTCCTCTAAAGCGCGAAGTCCCCAAGACCGGTCACGGAGCAACCTTTGACGCGGGACAGCTTGCTTTGCGGCACGTCGGCGTCGATGGGGATGTAGACCTCAAGATCGACGAGGCTCCTGAACTTCGTCTCCAGTTGGGCGACGGCCTTCACCTGACCCAGCGCCGACTCGGGGCCGTTCACGCGGGCAACGCCGAGTTTGACGCCGCGAAGCACGCTGATGATCGGGACCCACTTGTCGCCGTAGGGCTCTTCCGGTTGCCATTCGGCTGGTTCGGCTTGCTTCGAGACGGCGGCGACTTCGCTGGGAGCCGGTGCCGGCTGCACTGCCTTCGGTTGCTGCTGCCCGGGCTGCGCCGGCTGCGTGGGGGCGGCCTGTCCCGGCTCAAGCGCCAGGGCATTCGAGAGAGAACTCGCCCAACTGAACGCCAGCCCGGCGGGCGTGGTGCGCACAGCCTTGGCCTCGACTTCGTCGGTCGTCACCAGGATGTCGCCCTTGATCTGCACGGCCCACTGGCCGTTCATCTGCGCAGCCTTCACGTCCTGCGCGGTCGCCCCGGCCGCCAGTGCATTCCTCAGCCGGCCTGCAACGATGGTCGTGCGCTCCGAGGGCGTGAAACCGCCGGTGCTCTGCGTCAAGCGGAGAACCTCTTGACCGCCGATGACCAGGGCGCCCACCTCCTGACCGTCCACCTTAAGCGCTTTGGCTTCTACTTGCGGCGGCGTGGCCTCCGCAAGCGCAACCGGCGTCCCAACGCGGCGAACCGCGTAGCCGAGCGTCCACGACACCAGCCCAAGCACAGCAAGTCCACCCGCCGTCTTCATAGCTCGTCGTACGTCCATGGTCGACTTCACCTTCCTTTCCTGACGGACCGGCCGCGGCCCAAGACCGCGGCTCTACCGAGATTGTGACATACGGAGACGGGCCGCGACCGAGAGGGGTTCCCGTGCAGTCGTTGCGGCACGGGCCGGACGCCTGCTGACTCGTTGCCTGAACGCCCGAGCGATGCTACCATTGGGGAACGAGGAGAGCTGTCATGAGCGCCCTGCCCGAACCCGTCCCCCGACTGACCCCGCAGGAATACCTCGAAGGCGAGCGCCTGGCCGAGTTCAAGCGCGAGTATCTCAACGGCGAGGTGTATGCGTTCGCGGGCACCAGCGAGGCGCACGTGGACGTCGTGTGCAACTGCGTCGCGAGCATTCACACGCAGTTCAAGGGACGCGACTGCAAAGTCTACTCCTCCGACCTGCGAGTCAAGGTCAACGCGTCCGGACCGTACGTCTACCCCGATGTGGTGGCGGTCTGCGGAGAGCGCGTGTTCGAGGATGAGGAACTCGACACGCTCCTCAACCCCACGGTCATCATCGAGGTCCTCTCCGACAGCACCGAGGCCCACGACCGCGGCTGGAAGTGGCAGCACTACCAGAAGCTGCCGTCCCTTCGAGAGTACGTGCTGGTTGCCCAGGACCAAGTTCGCGTCGAGCACTACATTCGTCAGGAGAACGACATGTGGTTGCTCTGGATTGGGGAAGACCTGGAGGCGACGCTGAAGCTGGCGTCCATTCGGTGTGAAGTGCCGTTGGCGGATCTGTACGACAAGGTTCAGTTCCCGACAAAGCAAACGCCCCCGGGAGAGACCGGCGACGACCAAGTTGCGAGCAACTGAGCCTGATGGGTGCCCAAAACTGCCTTCGCCTCGCCATGCTGTGCGTCCTCTCCGTTCGGCTTGCGGTGGCTGCTCCCGTAGAGACCGGGCTGGTCGCCCACTGGACGCTTGACGGAGTCGCCAACGACAGGACGCTCGACGCAACCTCGCGCCGCCCCGCGCGGATTGTGGGCGCTTCGGCGGCGGAAGGTACAGTCGGCGGGTGCCTCCGGTTTGACGGTAAAGACGACTTCGCTGAGGTTGGCGACCTCGGCACATTCGGCGCCGTCACGCTTGCCTTCTGGATGAAGCCGGGGCAAGTAGAGCGGACGGACGACTGGCAAGGGCTTGTCTCCAGCGACGCCTGGGAAGAAGGGGTCTTCCACCTGCCGGTGCGCAACGGCACCATCGACCTCTACCTCCATCTGGGCGAGACGCGGCGCGCCCGCCTGAGCAGCCCGCGGCTGCGGAACGGCGTGTGGTACCACGTCGCCGTTGCCGCCGATCGACCGGCCAACAACATGCGGCTCTATGTCAACGGCGAAGTGGTCGACTCGACAGACCTCGCGGGGTTGGCGACCAACTTCAAGCTGAAGGCCCAGGTTTTCGGGCGGGAGAACGGTGGGCGCTACTTCCGGGGTGCTTTGGACGACGTGCAGATCTACGGCCAAGCGTTGACCGACAGGGACGTCCGGACGCTGTGCCCCGACGCTACGCCGCTCCGACGCGACCTGCGCAACCTCCGCACCGGCAACCGCATCCCAGACGAAGGCTATTGCGATCAGCCGTACGTCGTCGTCACCAAAGACGGCAACTGGCTCTGCCTGCTGACCACCGGGCGCGGTCCCGAGGGCGACCGCGGGCAGCACGTGATCTCGACGATCAGCGCCGACAAAGGTCGGACCTGGTCGGAACCGGTGCCGCTGGAACCAGCCGACGGGCCCGAGTCCGCTTACTCGGCGCCGCTCCTCACGCCCTCGGGACGCGTCTATGCCTTCTACGGATACAACGGGGACAACCTCACCAGCCTCGACGGCTGGAAGGGCAAGTTCCGCGGCGACATGTTGGGCTGGTGCGTCACGCGCTACTCCGACGACAGCGGCCGCACGTGGTCGGAGCGGCACCGGCTGCCCATGCGCGCTACGGCATGCGACCGGTCAAACGACTGGCAGGGCAAGCACCAGATCTGGTGGACCATCGACAAGCCGGTCACCCATGGCGGGCACGCCTACTTCGCGCTGACCAAGCTGGGGCGCTACATGCTGGACATGGGCGAAGGCTGGGTCTTCCACTCCGACAACCTGCTGACGGAGCCGGACTTCGCGAAGGTGCGCTGGGAGCTACTCCCAGAAGGCGAGCACGGCATTCGCGCGCCGGAGTTCGGGTCGGTGCAGGAAGAGCACAACGTTGTGCCGCTGAGCGATGGCTCTTTCTACTGCGTCTACCGGACGACCACCGGGTACCCGTGCCACAGCTACAGCCGGGACGGCGGCCGCACGTGGACCAAGCCGGAACGGATGACCTACGCGCCGGGCGGCCGACCAATCAAGACGCCGCGCGCCTGCCCCAAAGTATGGAGGACCAGCAATGGCCGCTACCTCTTCTGGTTCCACAACCACGACGGCAAGTCGTTCGAGGGCCGCAACCCTGCGTGGATCGCCGGCGGCCTCGAGAAGGACGGCTTCCTTCTTTGGTCGCAGCCGGAGATTCTGCTGTACGACCCGGACGCAAACGTGCGCATGAGCTACCCCGACCTCATCGAGCAGGACGATCGATTCTGGGTGACCGAGACGCAGAAGACCGTGGCACGCGTACACGAGGTCGAGCCGGCGCTGCTGCAAGGGGTCTGGAACCAGCAGGAGACGCGCTCGGCCGCGACTGCGGGGCTGGTCCTCAACCTGGACGAAGCCCGCTTGGGGCCCCACGAAGCCTCGGTACCCGGGCGGCTGGACCTGAGGGAGACCGGTGGCTTGTCCGTCGAGGTGTGGGTCACCTTCCGCGACCTGGCGGCCGGACAGGTCGTGCTCGATTCGCGGAACGAACACGGCGCCGGAATGGCTCTCCTCACGACCGAGGGCGGCACCGTCCGCTTGGTGCTTTCAGACGGCAAGGCGAAGGCCACTTGGGAGTGCGATCCGGGCCTGCTGACCCCGGGCAAACTGCACCACCTTGTTGCCACCGTCGACGCCGGCCCGAGGGTCCTCACCTTCGTAGTCGACGGTGTCCTCTGCGATGGCGGCAGCGCCCGGGAGTACGGGTGGGGGCGCTACGCGGACGACCTCGGCGACGTGACCGGCACAGGGCGGCTGCGGGTTGCGCCGACGCTCACCGGTTCACTTCGGTGCGTGCAGGTCTACAGCCGGCCCTTGCGAACCTCGGAGGCAATCGGCAACTGGCGGTCAGGCCGGTAACCCGGCTGGCCCGCAGCTACTTGGCTCCGAGCGCCAACCTCTCCTTCAGCAGCCCGAACACCGTCTCTTCCTGCAGCAGGTTCCGGGTCCACTCCTGCAGGCGCTCGTCCCGCTCCTCCGGGGAGGTCCGGTGTTCCTTGGGCACTACGAGGTCGAGCATCTGCCCCACGATCTTCGGGGCGCTGTCGCGGACATAGGTGGCCCCCTTCGCCTTGGCTTCCTGCAACAGCGCGCCGATCCGGGTCTCGACGAACTTCGCCGACTTCTCGTCCATGTCGACGATCTCCCCTGCGAGCCCCGCCAGCTCGGCCGCCGTGTCCGTTCGCCAGTCCCGCCATTCCTCTGCTGCCGCCGTCACCTTCTCTTGGAGGTCTGCCACCACTTGCCGGACCCGTTCCTCCGGCGTCTCGGCCAGGGCGATGACGTCTCGCTGCTTGGCAGAGAGCATCCCCACGACCTGTTTGGCGGTGCGCTGTGTGAGGTCTTCCTGCGCCTTCTCCGTCGCCTCCATCTGGGACGAGAGCGCTTCGACCTTCTCCCAAACGGCTGGCGTGTCCTCGCCCTGCAGAAGCAACAGGCGGACCTCCCACAGCGCGGCCCGCAGCCGAGTGGCCTGCGCTGAGGTCTGCAGCCCTTCGCGCTGCTTGCGGAACGCGGCGACGGCGGGGACGAGCTGCTTGAGTTGCTCCTGGGTGAAGGAAAGGCGGTTGAGGAACTCCAGCGCCCAGATGTCCTCCTGGATCTGGTCCAGCGTCTTCCCCGGCGGAGGCCCCGCCGGCGGTTGGGCGAGGCCCACCGAAGCGGCGGCAAGCAGCAGCACGAATGGCGCAGCGCCTGAGAGGCGCCGGTAAATGAGTGGGCTTACCGATGAGGGATGCATGGCGGAATCACCTTCGGTACACGGAATGGCTCGACAGACACCTCGTGCCACTACCTCTGCGCCTCCACGAGGTACGAGTGCTCGTCCTGCCAGGTGCGTTGGACCACCGAGAAGCCGACCTCGCTTGACCAGCCTTCGACCTGCGAGACCGACACCCGGTGGTGCCGCGGGGGACCCTCGTCGCCTTCCGCGTCGGGCCGCCAATCGAGAACGGCTACCCGGCCACCAGGACGCAGGATCCGCCACACTTCTGCCAGGCAGCGCACCGGCGGTTCCGCCTCGTGGAGCACGAAAGCAGCCCACACGAGGTCCACAGACTCGTCCGCCAACGGAATCTCCGTCGCTTCCCCGGGCAGCGGCTTCACCTGCGGCGGCGGCTGGCGCTGAGCCAGTGCCGCCAACATCTCCGGGCTGGTGTCCAGCGCGTGAACGGCGCCCGTTTCGCCGACGATCTCAGCCAGTGGTAGCGTCCAGAAGCCGGGGCCGCAGCCCAGGTCCAGGACGACACTCCCGACCGCGGTCTCGAGGCGCGCCAAGAACTGCGGCGGGTTCCATTTCTCCCAGCGCTCAGGGCCGATCAGCTTGGCGAACTGCTCGTGCGGGAACTGCCTGTCATGCATGTGTTGGGGACCTCGTCGGACCGAGCGTTGGGTCTGCGAATCCGTCAGGTACGGCTCGGGAAGGCCGATCCTGCTGAACGTGTCTGCGAAGTGCTTCGCGAGGAGTAGATCCTGGCGCGGCCGCCGCAATTGGCATCGGGGGGTCTGGGAGGGGCATCGCCCCACGCCGCACGTGAACCTCGGCCCTCGGACGAGGAAGAGGCAGGTCGCGAGGCGGGTCAATCATCACGTCGGCCTCGCGCAGCGGATCGGGCTGGATGACCGGAGGGGCGGTCCGCACGCGCAGTTCCACCCAGAGGTGCTTCACCGTGCAGTGGTAGGTCTGGTCGGCCTGGAGGTCGACCGCTTCCAGGGCTTTGGCCAAGGCAATGCTCATGGCTACAGTCTCCGGCGTCTTGTGCGAGGATGTGCTACCCTTGGTACCTCGCCCGCCTCATTATCGCATGGCCTGGCGACACGAACAAGCTTGCGAGAGAGCACCCAATGAGCCGCCAACTGGATCTACAGCCCTACCTCGAAGACCTCGAATCCCGCCTCGACCCCGAACAGGAACAACGACACTTCGATGCCTGGAAGCAGTTTCTGGACGGAGAGCTGGACCACGGCACCTTCAGCCCGCCGGCGCGGAAGCCGGCACCGGCAGCGGTGGAGTGGCCCTTGCTCTCGATCGACCAAGCCCTCGACGACATGGACCGGATGCTGCTGCGAGAGCTGAAGGGCGTGTCGGACGTACTGGCCGGCGGCAGCTCGGCGACGCTCACTGTGCGGGCCAACTACGGAGTGGTGATCATTGCCTCCCAATACGGTTGCCAGATTGCGCGAATGGCGCCGGAGCTGAACACGCTCCCCACCGTGTGGCCGCTGGGGTCGCGGGAGGCGGTGAGGCGGGCAGTTGACGCCGGCGTGCCTGACCTGCAGGGCGGCGAGGGAGCGAAGGTGTTCGAGGTGGGCCGGCGGTTCATGGCCCTCAAGTCGCAGTACCCGAAGATCGGCAAGTGGGTCGACGTGTATCACCCCGACCTGCAAGGTCCTATCGACAACATCGAGCTGGTATGGGGCAGCGACATGTTCTTGGGGTTCTACGAAGAGCCCCAGTTGATGAAGGACTTCCTGGCAGTGATGACGGAGCATTACATTGCCTTCCTGCGCGCCTGGTTCGAGGTGGTCCCGCAGCCGTCGGAGTACGCGGCGCACTGGGGCATGCGGTTCAACGGGCAGCCGATGCTCCGCAACGACTCGCTGATGAACCTCTCACCCGAAATGTACGTCGAGTTCATCCGCGACCACGACCAGCGGGTGATCCGCGAGTTCGGCGGCATGGGCGCGGTGCACTACTGCGGCCGCGGCGATCATTTCATCGAGGCGCTGTCGGAGGTTGAGGGACTGACGGCTGTCAATCTCTCGCAGCCGCACCTCAACGACATGGACAGGATCTTCGCCAACACGGTCGACAAAGGGATCAAGCTGCTCGCTCTCGACCCCGTCGCCGCCGAACGGGCGGGACGCGACCTGAAAGGGCAAGTGCACGTTTAGGTCCACGCGCAAGGCGCAGACGGTGACGCGGCAGCCACGCGGGCCGGCGTCATCCTAACCAAAGGCGGGCCGTAAGCAGCGGCTCGGACTCCTGCACTCTCGCAGACACAGCCCCCCCCTCAGAAGGAGAACACCCTATGGAAACGCGCACATTCGGCAGTACCGGACTTGAGGTCTCGGTTCTCGGCTTCGGCGGCGCGCCCATCGGCTTCCTGGAAGCCGAGCAGCGACAGGTCACCGCCCTCCTCAACACGCTGTTGGACGAAGGCGTGAACCTTCTCGACACGGCGATGCTCTACATGGGCTCGGAAGAACTGATCGGCAAGGCCGTGTCCCACCGGCGGGACGAGTTCGTGCTGGTCACCAAGTGCGTCAACCCGATGGACCCCAGTCCCGCAGCGTGGAGCGCCGATGCGGTTGCGCAGGCCGTCGATCAGGCGCTTGTGCGACTGCGGACCGACCACCTCGACGTGATGCTGCTCCACTCCTGCGGTCTCGACACGCTCGAGCAGGGCGACGCCCTGGGAGCGCTCGTGCGAGCACGCCAAGCGGGGAAGATCCGGTTTGCGGGCTACTCAGGCGACAACGAGACGCTCGCCTACGCGGCGGCGCTTCCCGACGTGGCGGTCATCGAGACCTCGCTCAACATATGCGACCAGGCAAACCTCGCGTCGGGGCTGCCCAAGGCGAAAGAACGCGAGTTGGGCGTCATCGCCAAGCGCCCCCTGGCCAACGCCGCCTGGAAGGACCTCTCCGAGCAGCAAGGCATGTACACCGACTACGCCAAGCCCTACACCGACCGCTTCGCCGCCATGGGCCTGACGCCCGCCGACTTGGGCTTCGAGGGCGCCCCCCGCGAGATCTGGCCCGAGATTGCCCTGCGGTACACACTGTCGCTGCCCGGCGTGCACACCGCCATCATTGGGACAACCAACGCGGCTCACGCAAAGGCAAACCTCCAGGCAGCGGCCAAAGGACCACTCCCGCAGGCCGCGCTGGACAAGATCCGCGCGGCCTTCCTGCAGGCAGAGACCGCGTCGGGTCAGCCGTGGGGCGCCGAGACTTGACCGAGGGGGCGCTGCGCCCTCGAGCGGAGACCGAATGAACCTCGGCTTGTGTTTCCTCGCGATGACGGCGGTTGCCGTCCTGTCGGTTGCCCCTGCCCACGCCGCCGAGGAACCGGCCCATGACCTCGTGGTCTACGGCGGCACATCCGCCGGTGTCGCCGCCGCCGTGCAGGCAACGCGGATGGGGAAGTCGGTCGCTATCGTGTGCCCGGAGAAGCACCTCGGCGGGCTGACTGCCGGCGGCTTGGGCTGGACCGACTCGGGCGACAAGTCGGTCATCGGCGGCTTCGCGCGAGAGTTCTACCGACGCCTCAAACAGCACTACGACCGGCCGGAGGCGTGGGCGTACCAGAAGCCTGAGGAGTACAGCCACTACCGACCCGACGAGGACGCCATGTGGGTCTTCGAGCCGCACGTGGCCGAGCAAGCGTTCGAGCAGTTGATTGCCGAGGCGGGGGTGCCGGTAAAGCGCGACCGGTGGCTCGATCGGTCGGGCAAGGGCGTGACGAAGGCTGGGGGGCGGATCGTCGCGATCACCATGACCGACGGGGAGACCTATCGCGGGCGGATGTTCGTGGATGCCACCTACGAAGGCGACCTGCTGGCGGCGGCCGGCGTCGACTACCACGTCGGCCGCGAAGCCAACGGCGTCTACGGTGAGACGTGGAACGGCATTCAGGTTGGGACGCTGCATCACGCACACTACTTCAAGCTGCCCGTCGATCCCTACGTCGTGCCGGGCGAGCCGACCAGCGGCTTGCTGCCGCGGATCAGCCCCGATCCGCCGGGCGAGAAGGGCGCGGGCGACGGCCGCGTGCAGGCATACTGCTTCCGCACGTGCCTGACAACGGTGGAAGCGAACCGGGTCCCCTTCCCGAAGCCGGCAGGCTACGACCCGAAGCAGTATGAGCTAATCCTGCGCGTGTTCGCCACCGGTTGGCGAGAGGTCTTCAACAAGTTCGATCCCGCCCCGAACCGAAAGACTGACACCAACAACCATGGTCCGTTCAGCTTCGACAACACTGGCATGAACTACGACTACCCGGAGGCGACCTACGAACGTCGGCGCGAGCTCATCGAAGAGCACGCGCAGTACCAGCAGGGCTTGCTCTACTTCCTCGCCAACGACCCCCGGGTGCCGGGTGACGTGCGCACGAGGATGAGCCGTTGGGGACTGGCCAAGGACGAGTTCACCGACAACGGCAACTGGCCGCACCAGCTCTACGTTCGCGAGGCGCGCCGGATGGTCGGCGAGTACGTGATGACCGAACACGACTGCCTCGCCCACCGGGACCCGCCCAACTCCGTCGGCATGGGCTCGTACACCCTCGATTCGCACAACGTCCAGCGCTACGTCACCCCCGAAGGCGCCGTCCAGAACGAAGGCGACATCGGCGTCGGTACGCCGCAGCCGTACCAGATCGCCTACGGCGCACTTACCCCCAGGAAGGCACAGTGCGACAATCTGCTGGTGCCCGTGTGCGTCTCCTGCTCACACATCGCGTACGGCTCCATCCGCATGGAGCCCGTTTTCATGATTCTCGGTCAGAGCGCGGCGACGGCGGCGTGTCTTGCGCTCGACGACGGCGTCGCCGTGCAGGACTTGAGCTACGACGAGCTTCGCGAGCGTCTGTTGGCCGACGGACAGGTTCTGGAGTACACGGGCCCCAGCCGGCAAGCGGTCGTCCTCCTCGACCCGACCATGCTGCCTGGCATCGTCGCCGACAACGCCGCCGCCAAGCTCACCGGCGACTGGAAGACGTCAAGCGTCAACTCGCCCCGGGTCGGCGCGGACTACCTGCATGACGACAACCAGAACAAGGGCAAAACCCTCGCCCGGTTCGAGGTGGAGCTGAAACCGGGCAAGTACGAAGTCCGCCTCTCCTGGCCCCGCAACGACAACCGCGCCACCAATGTGCCAGTGACCATCCGCCACGCCGGCGGAGAGACGACAGTCAGCGTGAACCAGCGCCAAGCCCCGGCAATCGACAACGCCTTCGAGTCCCTCGGCGTGTTCGACTTCGGCGCGCAGGCCGTTGTGGAAGTGTCGAACGCCGAGACGGACGGGTATGTGATCGTGGATGCGGTGGAGTTTGTGGAGGCGGAGTGACTGGCGGTCATTAGCTCCAATGCCACCGCTCACTATGACGCCCTGACCTTCACTATAGCGAGAATGACAGGATGGGAGAGTTGCTGTTTGGCGACTAGGGCAGTGGACTTTAATTTCGTTGAATGTGTCGCTCAGAGTCGACCCAACGACGTCCGCGGTGAGCGTTACGCTGCCGAAGCGACCAACCCCTCACGTATCCCCGGTGCTCTTCCCGTTCTTCTTTGGGTTGCTGGCCGAGGGGAGCACGAAGGCGCTGCAATGCCGGGAGTTCAGGCTGGATGAGAACGACCACTTCGGGCGACTAATCAAGACCGCGCACAGCGACGTGATCGGCACAGTGACCGTGGAGGAGGTGAGTTGACGCCGTGCCGGTCTGCATGAGCACACTGCAGGACATTAGGCAGGAGGGCTATTCGGCAGCCGCGCGGAGGCGACTGACCGGGGGAAGCCGCCGCTTCGCGCACCGGTTCACGTTCAACCGGTCAGACGTCACCAGGTTCCGCCTCGAGACGGCGAGGCGCATGTCGATCTCCGGGGTCCAAGATAAAATCTCGCTGAGACTGGAGAGAGGCGAGCTTGTACACACCGATCACGATGGCGAGTGTATCCTCAAGCCAGTTCCGAGCGCCGACGTTCCGCGTCTTCGAGAGGACATCCCCGCTAACGAGCATCTCACCATGCAACTGGCAGCGCAGGTGTTCGGCATCGAAGTCGCAGTCAACGCCTGCGTGTCCTTCGCCGATGGAGAGCTGGCGTACTTGGTCCGGAGGTTCGACCGCCGTGACGGCGAGAAAGTAGCCCAAAAGGATCTCTGCCAGTTGTCGAACCGGTCTGAAGAGATCCATGGTCAGAACGACAAGTATGATGCGACCTACGAACAGTGCGGCCGGATCTTGCGTCGGTTCTGCGCAGCCTATGCAGTCGAGGTGGAGAAGCTGTTCACCCGGATCCTCTTCTGCTACGGCTTCTCAAACGGCGACGCTCACCTAAAGAACTTCTCACTGCTCCAGACGGAATACGACGACTATGTCCTGACGCCAGCCTACGACCTGCGCTGCACCTCGCTGCACTTCCCCGCGGAGAGCCGTACCGCACTGGAGCTGTTCGACGACTTCGAGAGCGAGTTCTTCCGCGGGAATGGGTTCTACGGGCGGGACGACTTCCTGAAGCTCGCGGAGCTATACGGCATGCGTTCACAGCGCGCCGTCACCTACGTGGACCGCATAGCCGAAGCGCGGCCCGCCGTCGCGTTGCTCGTCCAACGGTCGTTCCTCTCAGAGGGCGCCAGGGTCGACTCCCTGAGCCGCTACGCGGATCGGCTGCGAGCACTCGTTGGCTGACGGGTGCCCGCGCAGCCAGCCTGCTCGCCCTCTGGACGTGCAGGTCGGAGAGGTGGAGCCGTTTGCGCGCCTCGATCCGGGGCTGGTGCTTCGGGGGACTCTGGGTTTCTCTGCTGCCCTCGTCGTCTCCGCTATCAACGGGTGTGGTTCGGCCACTTGGTCACCGGCCGCCCGCTGCCGCCTCCGCCCCCATTGACCCGCCGTCCGCCCGCAGCCTCCTCACCGGGCTGTCCGGCGCCAACCGGTAGTCGCCGTTCTGCGGGTCGACCAGCTTGGGGTCGCCGAAGAAGGAGTGCCGGTCCAGCCCGGTCTTCTCGCGGTACCCGGCCACGTCGGTGCCGGCAATGTGCTCCTTGAAGAAGTAGCACAGCGCGCCCGGGGACACGAACCAGGCGTTGTAGTCCATGTCGGGCAGCGGGTTCCAGCCAGCGCTATAGCGGCTGCCCCAGTCGGTGCAGTTGTAGAAGACGTTGTACTTGATCTCGATGCCTGCGGAGTCGGCGGTGTTGGCGTAGAACATGAGGTGACTGCCGTTCTTGTCGGGGCGTTGGGCGTGCGACCAGACGATGCCGGCATCAATGCACGTGTTGTTGAGGAAGCGGATGTTGCGGGTGCGCGCCGTCTCCGGCCGGTTCCAGTACTCGAAGGAGTACTCCGCGTTGGAGATCACGTTGTTCCGGTACGTGATGTTCTCCTGGATCGAGTCGGGCCCGCTGCCCTGGTTGGTCAACGCGGCGTCGTACACTTCCCAGATTCGGCAGCCTTCCACCAGGTGGTCGCGCGCGGCACCCCAGAACTCGATGGCGTTGCCGAAGCGGACAGGTCGGCCGCCTTCCGCGGTGAACTGGTGCCCGCCACCGATGTACGACAGGTCGCAGTTGCGGATGGTCAGCCGGGCCGTGTTCCCGCCGCCCAATCCATGGGCAGCGCCGTAGCGGAGCGCGAAGCCGTCGTACACAACGTCGTGCTTGCCGCCCTGGTCCACGATATGCCGGCGGAGCGCTAACTCGACGCTGTCGTGGGCTTCGGCCGGGTTGCGGGCACAGCAGACGTACACCCGCATGTTCTTCCCGTCGTACCAGTAGTCGTCCGGCCGTTTCACGTCAGCCAGCGTCCACCGCTTCCACCCGCACACGCGGCCGCAGTCGAAGATCACGTTGCCCACATCGACGTCCAGCAGGCGCGCCTGCGAGCATTCCGCCACGACCAACTCGAGGGGCTGGAACTCGAAGGTCGCGCCCGCCGGGAGCGCCCCTCCCAATTCGAGGTGTAACCGCGGCAAGTCGCCTCTGGACCACACGGGAAGCGGCACCGCGTACTCCTGCCAGTCGGCGGCGATGTCCAGGCCAACGGAGTCGGTCGAGGCGTACGTGGTCCACGGACTGCTGCTGCGCATCACCCGCACCGGCGCCAGCCGGAAGGGTTCTGTACAACGGGCGCGGAAGCGCATCTGCAAGAACTCCGCGTCGGCAGCTATGTTCCAGTCGACCTCCGGGCCCCAGGCCTGAATGTGGTTCCCGCGACTGCCCGGCTGCCCGCATTCGACGACCTGCGTCTTCCCCGAGGCTGCTTCCACAACGCGGGTCGCGACCTTCGCGCCTTGCTCCTGGTGGTAGTGCCACTCCGACTGGCGCAGATCTGCGACGACTTGCTTCGGCGTCCACGTCGGCGCCACCGTCGCCCAGACGTTCTCGCCCGTCTTCTCCCAGTCCGAGGGATCGTCTTTCGCCATCGACCCCAACAGCAGTGGCTTCTCGCCTTCACCGTAGGCGGTGTAGGTGAGGGGCACTCCTTCCGCGCCGCTCTGCGGAACCAGCGTCCCGCGCCAAACCCCGCGACGCTTGAACTGCACCGAGTCTCCCGGTTGCAGCGTCGCGCGGTTCACGCGTTCCAGCGACCTCCAGGCCAGGGCCGGGGTGTCGCCTGGGTTCGCATCGTCTCCAGCGGCCGAGTCTACGAAGAACGCTCGGCCAGGCGCCGCCGCCGCACACGTTACCTGCTGAACCATGGGCACACCTCCGAGGACGAGCATCACCTTCCAGGGGGACACGGCCAGCACCTCCATACCTGTCTCGTCCAGGCCCGCTTGGGACGGGTCCGTAACGCGGGCCGGCAGGATTGTAGCGTGCGCAGCCGGGTTCTGTGAAGGGCATCAGGCCGACGGCTCCGGAACAAGCCACAAGGTTGCAGCACGCGTCTTTCGAAAACCGACTCGCCCCTCCAAAGGGCAGGACCCGCGCCTCACAGACACGGAGGCCCGATCGGAGAGCACCCCCATGACTAACGTGAGACTTGACACCCTCAGCCCGCGAACCGTGTGCCGCTTGAATGCCGACTGGCTCTTTCGCCGCGGCCCGGTTGGCAACAGCTACGAGCGATTCTTGGACGACCGAGAGTGGGAGCCGGTCCAACTCCCCCACGATGCCGCCATCGACCAGGCGTTCGACTGGGAGAACTCGAACGAGTCCAACGGGTGGCTGCCCTTCGGCGCGGGGGCATATCGGAAGCACTTCAGCCTGCCCGCCGAAGCCGAAGGGAAGCGGGTGTTAGTCGAGTTCGAGGGCGTCTATCGCGACGCCGAGGTGTGGATCAATGGGCACTACCTGGGGCGGCGGCTCAACGGCTACCTCGGGTTTGAGTGGGACCTGACGGAGCATGCCGCGTTTGGCGGAGAGAACGTGCTCTCGGTGTCGTACGACAACCGCAAGCCGGGGACTTCGCGCTGGTACACCGGCGAGGGGCTCTACCGCGACGTGTGGCTGAAGATCGTCGATCCGCTGCATGTGCCTCTCTACGGGACGTGCGTCACCACGCCGTCGATCACCGCCGAGTCGGCGCTCGTCAAGATCGAGACGGAGGTGCTGAACCTGCATCGGCGGCGGCGGCTGTGTCGCTTGGTCACGAGCCTCCTCGGACCTGACGGCGAGTGCGTGGCTGGGGCGGAAGCCGTGGCGCCGATTGCAGCCGGCGAGCGCTACGCGTTCCGGCAGGAGAGCGCCGTGCCGACGCCTTGCCTGTGGGATTTGGCGACGCCCGACCTCTACCCGGCCGTCTCGACGCTCTCGGTCGCCGACGCTGCTGTTGACAGCTACGCCACCCGCTTCGGCATCCGCGAGATCCGCCTGACACCGGAGCGCGGGCTGCTTCTGAACGGCCGCAAAGTGGTGGCGAAGGGCGGCAACCTGCATCACGACCTGGGCTGCCTGGGCAGCGCGACCCGGCGTTCGAGACACGGGAAGCCGCGGCCGACTACGGCGTCGGTCTCCTGAAGCGAATGGTGGCGCTGACCCGGCAACTGGATCCCTCCCGCAAAGTGACGGTGGGCTTGTTTCCCGCTCGCGAACGGTTTGTCAAGGAGTGGGAGCACTGGGACGACCACGACACGTTCCTGAACGCGGAGCCTGCCGAGATGGCGTTCCACTGCGACGTGGTGAGCTGGAACTACACCGAGAACATGTTCGCGCCCGACCACGCCCGCTGCCCGCAGCTCATGTTCATCGCCTCCGAGAGCGCCTGCAACATCGGCTTGGGCGACCGGCCGCCGTCCTGGACCGAGATCGACACGGACTACGTCATCGGCCACTACCACGGGTCGGCATACGACTACTTGGGCGAATCGGCCAAGCCGAAGAAGGGGGGGGGGCGCGCGCTCATCGACCTGTCCGGCTGGGTGACGCCGTTGGGTAGGTACTACCAGAGCTGCTACAGCGACGCGCCCCTGGTGCACCTCATGGTGACCGAGACCGACGAAGCCCAGGGGGCCCGCTTCAACAATCGTGGCGGCAGCCGCTGGGATTGGTACCCCCTGGTCGACCACTGGAACTGGGGCGACCGCAAGGAAGCGAAGGTGACCACGTTCACCAACGCCGAGGAAGTCGAGTTGGTGCTGAACGGCAAGTCAGTGGGCAGGCAGCGGTTAGCCGACTGCCGCGGCCGGATCATGAACTGGGAACTCCCCTACGAGCCCGGAACGCTGACCGCCCTCGCCCGCAACAACGGTCAACTGGTCGCCGAGCACACACTGACCACGCCCGGTGAGCCGGTGGAGCTGCGGCTGACGCCGAGCACACCGGAGCTCATCGCCGACGGTCTGGACGTTCTGTGCGTCGAAGCCGCGCGCCTCGATGCCGAGGGGATCCTTGTGCCGGGGTGCGGGAAGAAGGTCACGTTCGAGGTCGAGGGCCCCGCCGTCAACGCCGGCGTCGCCAGCGGCGACGTGGTGAGCGACGAGTTGTGGCAAGGCGACACGCGCTCGACTTGGAACGGGCGGTGCATTCTCCTGGTGCGAGCCGGTCGCAGTTCGGGAGAGGTTGTCGTTACGGCAAAGGCGGAAGGCCAGTCCCCTGCGCGATGCGCGCTTCGGGCGACGGCGCCGTAGGCTGGAGCTGGTCCTGATTCCCGCGGCGCGGGTGCTCGAGATCATCCGCCCCGCGTCGCTGCTGCGACAGATCGACCACGGGCGCCGCGGTTCTGCGGTCGCGCTCCTGGAGGCGGCGGCAACGCCCGTCGAGGTTGAACGCGACGTCTCTCGCGGACTGGTCTCTTATTGTCCAGAGCTCCTGGATGAGTTCGTCGGGCATTTCAGACTTCCCCCGTGAGTTCCTCAGATCCGGTCACGGCCGGGTGCTCTCCTCCGGCTCGACCTCCGTCACCGTATTCCCCTCCCCATGGTCCTCCACCGGCCCGACGGACTTGATCACGCAGTCGCGGACGCGCTCGTTGAGGATCAGCATGGCTGTTGTGTAGTTTGTCACGGTGCAGTTGGTCAGCCCTTGCTTGCCGCCGCAGTCGAGGCGGTTGAACTCGGCAGGCAATGGACGAGTGGTGCCGTCGTGGAGAATGAACGTGCACTGGTCGCCGCAGATCGTGCCGAGGCTGGTGCGCGGGGTCGGTTGGACGCCTTCGGCGGGGTTGAGGACGGTGAGTTCGTAGGAGGCGTTCCTCGGGATCGCGCCGCGGGTGCAGTTGAAGACGGGGTTATAGGCGAGGTCGCTGCGGCAGTTCCTCATGGTGACTTTGCCCAGGTCGCCGGAGCTGAGGTCGTAGCTGAAGTCGCCCGCCTCCAGCACGGTGACGTTCTCCAAGGTCACGTCGCCCACGCAGAGCAGTTGGAAGCAGCCGCGCAGCCGCTCAACGGTGGTGTCGATCACGGTGATGTTCCTGACGTTCTCGTAGGCGCGGACGCCCTCTTCGGTGAGCGGGATCATCTCGTTGCGGGGGATGGGGCGGGTGCCGCGGTACATGATGTTGAAGTCGTACTCCTTCGCCCGGCCCGCGGTCTCCCTGAAGATGTCGTTGGTCGGGCGCAGGGCGCCTGAGAGCAGGCAGTCCTTGATGAGCACGCCGTCTACCGTATGGAAGTGGACGCAATGCCCGAAGGACTGCATGAAGACCTGGCAGCCCAGGAGCTTGGTGTTGTTGGCGTGGTCGACGCCCAGGAACGAGTGCTTGTTGAGGCGACCGAAGTTGGGCCCGCCCTTGCCGTAGAAGTCCGAGTACCCGTATGGCACTGACCCCTTGATCACGAAGGTGCAGTTCAGGAAGGTGTTGCCGTCGTTGCAGACTTCGAACTCGTTCTCGGTCACGCGGTAGTCGGGGTAGGGGAGGTCGGTGACATTCCGGAAGTAACCGCCTTCGAAGGTGTTGTTGGCGCCGTTGACATGCCAGGTGTCGGCGACGTGCGCCTTCCCGGAGAGCTTGCTCTGGAGAGAGACCGGCGTCTCGATCACGGCGCCGCGCAGATCAAAGTAGTTGTTCGAGCCGTTGACGGCGAAGACGTGCTGCTGCTCGTTCTGTGGCAGGTCTCCGTCCTGGTCCGGCTGCGCGCGCAGGACCGGGACCGTCATTGGCGGATCGACCGTGTCGGCGCGGTAGAGGCCCGGCTTCAGGCGGATCTTCTGCCCGTCGTGCTTGATCGCCTCTCGGAAGGCGTCCAACGTGTCGATGACGGCGAACCCGTCGCGAGTCTCGAACGTGTCCGAAACCGGCTCCGGCCGGGGAGGTGGTTTCGCGATGACCTGCATCGGCGGATTCTCCGCCACCTGGAGGCCGAGGTCTTTCTGGTTTGCCGACGAAGCAACTCGTGCGGCAAGCCCGCAAGTCACGAGCAACGCAGAGAGCGTGTGCCAGCAAGCCATGGTTCCGTTCTCCTGTTCCGTGCGCTCCTCGGGAGCGTTGGCGCGAACGCCCAGCGCACCGGCACCGGCTTCCGCCCGGCTTCGGCTTGGCGTCACTGACGCCGAGGGCGCACTCCTCGCTCCCGGGTTGACGGGTGGGGCGGACCCCGGTACTATTGTCTCGCTCCTTGGGTGATCCTCCTTCAAGGCCGACAAGCATGCAGCTTCCTCTGCTGATCCCTCTCTGCGCCCTCTGCCTCTGTTACTCCACGCTCCGCCGCGCGGACGCCCAGCAATCGGTGTTGCGCGCCGTTGATTTCGACTTGAGAGCCGACGGGGAAGCCGACGACGGCCCCGCGATCCAGCGGCTGCTGGAGGCTGCCACCACTGCGAAGGCACCGGTGCGGCTGGAGTTTCCCGCCAAGCGGACGATCCGTGTCACGAGCGCGCCGGAGCGCTATGTCTTCCGCTCCCACGAAGCAGCCGACGTGACGGTGGATGGCGGCGGCAGCACGTTCCTGTTGGGGCCGCAGGTTCGGTTCCTTCGGCTGACCCATTCGCGTCGAATGGTGGTCTGCAACCTGAACATCGACTTCGACCCGCTGCCCTTCGCCGATGGCACCTTGACAGCCGTCAATGCCCAGGAACACTGCCTCGACGTCCGGCTGGCGCCGTGGGTAAGGCAGCCTCCCGAAGGCGGCCCGACCAAGGAGGACGGCGAGCAGGCGTTCTTCGGGATGCTGTGGCAATCGGGTACCTATGGGCTGATCAGTCGGCACTACTGGACCGCGCGGATGGAGCCGGGGCCCGAGCCGAACACTGTGCGTGCCTTCGCCGCTGACAACTTCACGGAGTTCGGCGATCTCGAGCCGGGTAAGTGGCGGCTCAGCCTGCCCGTACCGGGCATCGCTCATCGGTACGGGCCTGGCGCCTGTCTGGAGATCGAGGACAACGACACGGTGACGCTGGTGGACGTGGAGCTGTGGTCTGCACCGTGGTTTGGCTTCAGCGTCATGCGAAACCGAGGCGAAGTTACCTTCCGGCGTGTCAACATCCGGCCCAAGCCGGGCAGCGGCCGGCTTACCTCGACGTGGCGCGACGGCTTCCACGTGAAGGGCAACAGCGGGAAGCTGCTCTGGGAAGACTGCCTGCTATCGGGTATGAACGACGACGCGCTCAACCTCTCGACCCACTGCAGTCGTGTGCAGAAGCTGCTGTCGCCAACGGAAGTCGAGGTGCTTCAGACCTTCCCGCTTAGCCCGATGCCGTGGTCCGTGGGCAACACCTTCGCGGCAGCCGACTTCGATTCGCGCACGCTGCTGGGCAGCGCCCACATCGTCGGCGTGCAAGGCTGGCCGACCGAGCGGCGGATCGACGGCAAGCCGGCCGCCTCACCCGTCACCGTGGAGATCGACCGGCCGATTGAGGGGCTCCACCCCGGCAGCATGATCTGGCAGCCGGAGACTGCTAACCCCGACACCACGCTGCGACGCTGCCGGATCGAGATGAGCTGCCGGTTGCAGTCGCCGGTCACGTTGGAGGCGTGCAATGTCACTGCGTTGCTCTGGTTCTACGGTGAGCAGGTGGAGGGCCCCTTCCCCAGCAACGTCGTCGTTCGCGACTGCACCCTCCGCCGCGGCCGCGGCAACCCGCGCCTGGCAGTCTCATTCGCCGGGCGTTCCCCGGACGCAACCGGACCTTCTGCGATCCATAGCGTTCGCTTGGAGCGAAACCGGATCTGGGGTGACTTCTCGCTGGCGGGAGTTGACGACGTGCGGCTGGTGGACAACCAGTTCCGTGAGGCGGGAGCGGCGGTTCGCGTCGAGGGCTGCGTGCGACTCTCGGAGGCAGGGAATCGGGACGCTCTCGGGAAGCTGGTCGGCCTGAGCAAGCGGTGACGATTGGCTGCTTTGTGCCCGCTGGAGCTTGACGCGTGCCTCCGTGTGCATCCCCATGGCCGCGACTGGAAACACCCGCAGCGGAAGGCGCGACGGGACCGGAGAACCACCATGGCTGCGCTCACCCTAATACTAGAACCGTACTTAGCGCGAATGTGCTCGGCGAGGGTCTCCTGACCCCGCCGCTCCCCGGACCGACAGGTCTCCTCGAATCCCGTGGATTCGCAGCCC
>PEVN01000444.1:35557-44341 GCA_002779825.1 Armatimonadetes bacterium CG06_land_8_20_14_3_00_66_21
ACCACCATGGCTGCGCTCACCCTAAGGCTGCCCAACTCGCTCGAGAGCCGGCTGCGACGGTATGCCGAAGTGAGAGGACGAACGAAGTCGGACGTGGCCCGGGCGGCGCTCGAAGCCGACCTCGACGAGCCGAACACAGAGCCTGGTGCGGCGACGGCATTTGAACTCATGCGCAAGCACATCGGCAGCGTTGAGGGCCCCAGCGACCTCTCGACCAACCCCGCACACCTAACTGGGTACGGCCGACGAGCAGTCCACTGATCGCAGACACGGGCCCGCTCGTTGCCGCTTCCAACCGACGCGCACCGGTAACCACGAGTAACACGCTCCGTCCGGGTCCGCAATTTGGCGCCGCGGGTGCCTGCGCGGGACAAGCCGCTCAACGTCCTCCCTACGGCCGGGCCCGCCGCCGCCAAGTGCACCGAAGCGCTCCCACTGAAGGAGCTGCCCTTCCCCATGTCCAAGAGGGTAGCGCCCGCCGCCGTCTGCGACCCTTGGAGCGACCCAAGAAGGCTGTACCGATGAACGAACAAACTGCCGGCGACCTCGTCGGACGCGCGCTCGACGCGAGTCGCGCCGAGCACACCGAGCTGTGGCTTGGTTCTTCGCGGAAGGGCGCCACGCGGTTCGCCAATGACGCCATCACGCAGAACCTCGTCAGCGAGAACGCCACGCTCTCGGTCCGGTGCGCCTTCGGCAACCGCGTTGGCAGTGCCCGAACAAACGAGCTGTCGGCGGAGTCGCTGACCTCGGCTGTCCGGCGCGCTGAGGAGATTGCCCAGGCATCCGAGCCGGACACAGAGTACCTGCCGCCACTGCCGCCGCAGGAGTACGAATCGGTCCACGCCGATGCCGACGCCACGGCGCAGTTCGGGCCGGAGGGCAGGGCCGACTGGGTCCAACGCGTGGTGGCGCTGGCGTCGGCCCGCGGCGTTCGTTCTGCCGGGAGTGCCACTACGTGGGAGAGCGCTCAGTTCCTGGCTAACAGCAGTGGTCTGCGCGCCCAGCACCGAACCACCGGGGCGCGCCTCGTCGCCACTGCCATGACCGACTCCAGTTCTGGCTGGGCGGCGGGCACCCATTGGGACGTGGGCGAACTGGATGCAGAGTCGATGGCGCAGCGCGCCGTCGACAAAGCCGACGCGAGCCGCGACCCGCGCGACCTCGAGCCGGCTGCCTACACCGTCGTGTTGGAACCGGCGGCCGTGGCGGAACTGCTGACGTTCTTGGTCTGGAGCATGGACGCCAAGGCTGCGCACGAAGGCCGAAGCGCGTTCGCCGGTCTGGAAGGCACCAACCTTGCAGCCGAGAGCATCACCCTGCGGAGCGACCCGACCCATCCGGAGTGCCCCGGCGACCCATTCGGTGGCGAGGGGCTACCCTCCCGCAAACTGTCGTGGATCGACCGCGGCCGCGTGGCCAATCTGATCTACAGCCGCTTCTGGGCGCAGAAGACCGGCCGCGAACCGACCGGTTGGCCGGCGAACGTGCTCCTGGAGGGCGGCAGCGGCTCGACGGACGACTTGGTCGCCAGGGTCGACCGCGGTCTGCTCATCACTCGCTTCTGGTACATTCGCCACGTCGACGCCAGGAAGCTGTTGCTGACCGGGATGACCCGCGACGGCACGTTTTGGATCGAGGGTGGCCGCGTTCGGCACGGGGTGAAGAACGTCCGCTTCAACTTCAGCCCGCTTGAGATGCTGAAGAACGTCGAACGGCTGGGCGCTCCTCAGCGCGTCGGGCTGGACGATCTCGTGCCGCCGTTGATCGTGCGCGACTTCCGGTTCACCAGCGGGACTTCGTTCTGAGATTCACCACGGAGTCACGGGGAACACGGAGAAGGGCACTTTGCCGGGCGGCCGCCGTGGCGAGCTACCTCCCCAAATGGAGCCAACTATGCAACACAAGCGATTCGGAATGACCGAGCTACAAGTGCCCGTCTTCACCTTCGGCGGGATGCGGATTCCCTTCGGGGCGGACGACCCGAACGTCGGCGCGCGGGAGGAGAACGCGGTCCGCACGCTCTGTCGCGCCGTGGAGCTTGGGATCGACCATCTGGAAACGGCGCGGGGCTACGGCAACTCCGAGGAGCTGTTCGGCAAGGCCCTGTCGCACCTGAAGCGCGACGAACTGCTCTTCACCACGAAGATCGGCCCCACCGACACGTACGACGACATGCGGCGCGCCCTCGACGACTCGTTGACGCGGATGAAGCTCGACTACCTGGACAACTTCGACCTCCACGGCATCAACACGCTGGAGAAGCTGGCGAAGTCCGTCGATGCCAAGGGGTGCATGAAGGCGGTCCGCAAGGCGATGGATGAAGGGCTCATCCGCCATCTCGGGTTTTCCACCCACGGGCCGTTGGACGTGATCCTGGAGACGATCAACACACGGGAGTTCGAGTCGGTCAACCTGCACTACTACTACTTCTGGCAGCACAACGAACCGGCGGTCGAGCGCGCGGCCGAGCTGGATATGGGCGTGTTCATCCTCTCGCCGACCGATAAGGGCGGGCTGCTGCACAAGCCCTCGAAGAAACTGACGGAGCTGGCCGCCCCGTACTCACCCGCCGCCTTGTTCCACCGGTTTCTCCTGGCGGACGAGCGCGTGCATACCCTCAGCCTTGGCGCAGCCAACCCGGAGGAGTTTGACCTGCACCTCGACGTGGCAGATCGCGGCGGCCCGTTGACGGACGAGGAGGAGCACCTGCTCGACAGCGTGCGCCGGGCGCTGCTGGACGTGTTGGGTGACACGTACTGCTCCGTCTGCCACGAATGCCTGCCCTGCCCGGAGGACGTCTACATCCCGGAGGCGCTTCGGCTACGCAACCTGGCGTTGGGTCTGGACATGATGGAGTTCGGTCGCTATCGCTACAAGATGTTCGGCACCGCCGGCGAGTGGTTCCCAGGAAAGCCAGCCGACAAGTGCACCGAGTGCGGCGACTGCGTGCCGCGATGCCCCCTCGACCTGGATATCCCCGCGCTGCTGAAAGACACTCATGAAGCGCTGTCGGGCGAAGCAGGCAAACGCCTGTGGGCGGAGACGGTGAGGTAGTTAGTGACACGCTCCTGGCAATACGGATTACTGGGCGCGCTGGCTGTCGCGGTGTGCGCGTCGTTTTTGCTCGGGCAGCCGGGCGACCTGCCGATGGACGACTCGTACATCCACCTGCAGTACGCCGACAACCTGGTCAAGGAGCACCAACTCGTCTTCAATCCGGGCGAGTTCACCGGTATCGGCTCGACCAGCATTCTCTGGGTGTTGCTGCTGGCCGGGTTCAAGCTGCTCGGCGCGCCGACGCTCGTCGCGGCGAAGGCGCTGGGCATGGCGTCGTTCGTCGTGGCCGCGTGGTGCGTGTTCGAGCTGGGGCGGTCGGTCTTCGGCCGGCTGTTAGGGGAGCGAGGCGACTTCGCAGCACTCGTGGGCGCCTGCCTGTTTGTGCTCTCCGGCAACATGATCTGGTTCGCGCTGTCGGGCATGGAGACGACGCTGTTCCTGGCGCTGGGCCTGCTGGCGCTGATGTTCTACCAGTTCGAGCAGTTCGGCTCGATGGTGGTCTGCCTGGCGCTCATGACGTTGACGCGAACGGAAGGGGTCGTGTTGGCGGCTGTCCTCCTCACCATTCAGTTGCTCCGCACGCAGCGGGTGGGCAAGGGCAGTCTGCTGACGCCGATCCGGCAGGCGCTCCGGCGACGCTACCCCGAGCACACGCGCGCCTGGTTTGGCGCCGCTGCAAACGGCGCGCAGACCTCCCGCCAGCGCGCTCGGGCGGTAGCCTTCGCGTCGCTGTGGCGTGTGTTGGCCACGTGCGTGCTGTTCTTCATCCTCATCGCGCCCTGGTTCGTGTTCGTGTACCACGCGACGGGACACCCGCTCCCGACCAGCTTCTCCGGGAAACGGCTCTCGCAGATGGCCAGCATCGATCACTTCCTCACCTCTCGCTCGTATCTGGCGCCGCTGGTCCACGTGAAGCCGCTGGTCTTTGTGGGCATGTGGTGCGGCTACCTTGCCATGCACGTGTTCGGCGGCTCGGCCATCCCCGGCCCGAGTCTGCCCATCGGTCGCCTCACGGGCCTGCCTGAGGGGATTCGGCTGTCACTGATCGCGCTGGCAGTCGTGTTTGGCGTGATGGCGCCGCTCTTTGTGCGAGGGCTTTCCGTGGTCAACCGCTGGTGGTTGTCAGCCGTCCGCTCGACCGCCGCCGACCGGGCCGGGCTAGCCCTGTTTGCGTGGGTGATCCTGCACAACCTCGCCTACATGATGCTGTTCCCCAGCATGGGCACGACGACGCGGTACCAGGCTGTCAACCACCTGATCGTCTGGCTGCTCCTCGCGCTGGGCGTCTTCTCACTGCGGGAACGCAAGCGGCTGTTCGTCGCCGCGCTCTCCGTCGTCGTCGCGGTGGCGCTGCTCAACGTGGTCTACTGGCGCGGCATCTACGCAGCCAACATGGACCACATGCACAACGTCCGCATCGCCTCCTCGAAGTGCTTGGACCGGACACTCCCCAAGGACGTCGAGATCGCCGCCCACGACATCGGTGCCCTTCGCTACTACTGCAACCGACACTTGGTGGATCTCGGCGGGTTGATCGATGCCAGCTTCGCAGACTACAAGAAGCGCAACGCCGTGGACGAGTACCTGCTGTCGCATCGCGTGTCGTACCTCGTCATTCCGGGCAAACACAGCACCGAAACAGAACCGCCGTACGATTTCGTGGGTTACTTCAGGCTCTGGAATAGCCCCCTGCTAACGCTGCACGAGCGCTGGCACTTCGAGAACGACTACCTCGTCTGGGGGGAAGGGGCGAAGGCCACGTTCAACTACCTCCCGAGTGTCACCATATACGAGGTGCTCCCGAAGGCACGGTAGCCCGGTGCCCGCGCAGACACGAAAGACCAGAAGAACCATGACTTCACTCCGCCCACTCGCCCTGCTGTGCCTGCTGGCGCCTCCCTGCGTCTGTCGCGCCAATGCCCAAGGCGCGTCGTTGAAGCCGGAGGCGGCAGTTCCGGGCGCCGTGCTGGTCGCTAGCTTCCGGCTTGCCGACGGCCGGAAGCCAGTGGAGATCCGCGCCAGCTTCCGGGGGAACCGGCCGGTCTTCCAGCCCGCGAGGCAGGAGTACGTCGCGCTCGTCCCCGTGCCGGCAAGCGCTCCTGCCGGAAAGACGCCCTTCTACTTCAAAGTGCGGTTCGGCTCCGGCGGTGACTACTCCGAGGTCCTCTACGCAACAGTGCTCGCCCGGGCGTTCCCCGAACAGCACCTGAAGATGCCGGCCTCCAAGACCGGGCTCATGAACTCCGAGTTGCTGCGCAAGGAGCGCGAGCTGCTCTACGCCGCCTTCGAGAAGTGCTCGCCGACGCGACAGTGGACCGGAGCGTTCGCCCTGCCCATCAGCGGCCGCGAGTCGTCACCTTGGGGGCGCAAGCGCTACGTCAATGGCAAATGGTGGGGGCAGCACCAAGGGGTGGACATCGCAGCCGGCACGGGCACCCCCGTGGCGTCGGACGCTGCCGGCACCGTCGTGCTGGCGCAGCGGCTGGAGATGCGGGGCAACACAGTTGTGGTAGACCATGGCCGGGGCCTCTTTTCGGCCTATAATCACCTTTCTTGGATCGACGTTGCTGTCGGTCAGTCGGTGAAGCAAGGCCAGGGACTCGGCGCCGTCGGCGCCACCGGTTTCGTGACGGGCGCCCACCTCCACTGGGAGGCGCGGATCGGGCGCACGCCCGTGGATCCAATGCTCTTAGTGCAACAGCCGCTGCCGTTGCCCTGAGGACGTTAGTCATTAGTGGGCGGCCGGGCTGATCCCGGGGCGTTCGGGAGGCGAACGACGCGCCGCCGACAGAGATTGGAGCTAAGCAGATTGCAACTACTCGGAAACACCCGCGACACACTGCGCAAAGCCCAGCAGCACATGCAGCAGGGCCAACGACGGTTCCAGATGGGCGACATGCTGGGCGCCATCACCGAGCTGAAGTCCGCCATTGAGCTCAACCTGAAAGACCCGGCATGTTACGCCACGCTGGGCATCTGCTACCTGCAGGTGGGCCGCGCCAACGACGCGCTCTCCGCCCTGCAGCAGGCTTCCGACCTGGCACCCACCGACCCCGAGATCGCCTACGTGCTGGGTTCCGTCCTCCTCGAAGCGGGTCAGTCGGAACGCGCGGTCCAGGAGTTCCAACGTTGCGTGAAGCTCGACCCAAAGGGGCCGCGCGGCATGGAAGCGAAGCAGTTCCTGGAAGAGCTGGCGCAGGAGGACGGCGCGCCGGCTGCCGCCGCGCAACCGGCACCCGAAGCGAAGGCGGAACCCAAGTCCGCCTCTGCCGAGCTCGCAGAGAACCTCAACTTCGCGCGGGTCTGCCTCGAGTCCGGGTTGGAGCGGCGCGCCCGCACGGAGTTGGAGAAGCTCGTCGAGTCAAACCCCGACAACGTCGAAGCCTGGGAGCTGCTGGCGCTGGCGTTCGAGAAGATGGGCGACCCCACGCGCGCACAAGAAGCGCGGCAGAAGGCCGACTCGCTCAAGGCGTGAGCGGAGAGCAATGCCCACCGACATCAAGCTGCGAACACTGTGCATCCATCTCCTTGATCCGGTACAGCCGGAAGCAACACTGTCCGCCGGGCCGCTGCCCCTTCGGCAGCTCCGCGACGAGTTGGTCGACTTGTCAACCGGCATCTCGGCCACCTGCTCCGCCCCAACGAAACGCGTCGCACGCGGGCCGCGCAAGCCCTGGCCGACTCCCCCCTGCCCGACTGGCGACAGCGCGCCTTGGCCGATGACGGCGCCTGCTTCACCGTGTCCTGCGAGATGGCACGGGCGCTTCACGCCGAGTCGCCACCCACGGCCCCGACGGGGCTGCTGGCCGTGACCGTCTTCCAGGACGCCGAGACGCGGCAGCAGTATTTCGCCGCGTTCAAGTTCCGGGCGTCGAAGGCGTACAAGATCCAGCTCGCGACCACCGCAGGCAGCTTCGGGCTGGACATCCAGGAGTTAGACAACTGCTTGCCCGAGCCCGGCGAAGAGCGGCTCTACAAGTGCGCAGTCATGCCGCACCCGCACCGCACCGATGTCCTGCTCAAAGTGCACGACGACCAGACGCGGGCTGAGCCGGCGCAGTACTTCATCCGATTCCTGGGCTGCACGCTGCTGGAGACCGAGAAGGCGCAAGTGCGGGGTGTCTTCGAGGCGCTGGGTCGCTATGCCGGCGCGGGGGAGGCCGGGCAAGACGAGTCGGCTCCGTTCACCTTCAACCAGGACCTCCTTGGCAAAGTACCCGACCTGTTCGACCACCTCGTGAACGGGGGGCCGTCCGTTACCTACGAGACGCTGGTCAACGCGGTAGACGAGACGGGGAGGTTCGAGGATTTCAGCCCCAGTGGGTTCAGCGCCGAGTTGGCGAGGACTCCGGCCGCTGGGCTGCTGGCGCGACCCGAATCGTTCGAGAAGTCGCGCATGCGCTACGTCCTGCGCAACGGCCTCGTGATCGCGGGTCCCGCGCGGGCGATGATGCGCGAAGTGCTGTTGGACGAGACCCGGACGGGTGTCGAGTTCCGCATCCCGTCGCCGGCGGACTACGAAACGCAGTACGAGTAGGGTGGGTCGCGGCCGTTCGGCGAATTCGGGCGACTACGGGGACGAAAGAGCAGACTCCGGCACCGGGGTCTCGCGGAGTCGCTGATGCCTGCGCAGCGCGATGATCACCGCCGCCGGCATCGCCGCATCGCCCGCTCCGGCAGCCCAGATTATCGGCGGCACGCCGAGGAACACCGCGTGGACTGCCAGGAACAGCACCGCCAGAGCCTTGGAGACCACGATCACCTCGACGAAGGACGGCTTGACGAGAGCGCGTAGGTGGAGGACCCCGATAATCAGGAGGAAGACGCCGCTTTGGGAGGGGAAGAACAGCGAGGTCTGCTCGCCGAAGCCGAAGGTGCGGAGCATCACCCGCGGCACGAATAGCATGCCGACGCCCAGCAGGCAGCTATGCACCCCGATCAGCAGGATCAGCCCCCGCAGCAGTAGATCGGCGCGCCAGTGAGCTATAGTCGCGAAGGTTAAGAACACACCGAAGTCCCGGTGCGACTTCGGCTCCGTCTGGGAGAATGCCCTCTGTCCTCCGTCTGCTGCACGCCTGCCGGGGAAGTTCTGCGAACTTCCACTTCGGTGTATTCCTAACCTTCGCGAGTATGAGTCGTCCCCTGGCCGGGCAGTAGTAGCAGTGCCAGCAACGCCGCCCAGTACGCCACCGGACCCGCCACCCTCAGCGCTTGTGCCTGTAGCCAATTGGTGCTTCTCCCTCCGTCTCGTGATTGCCCCAGCTTCCACAAGGTTGCCACCGTGAACGCCAGCCCGGCGGCGAGCACACTTGTCTGCAGGAGGAGGAGGAAGCGCAGGGCGATGGTCGTGCCCGGACTGCCGTCGGCTGACAGCGCTCCGACCAGAGCCCCAAACGCGGTCATCCCCGGCACGTGCGCAAGCTGGTGACACACGTACCCGGCGGTCAGCACCGGCGCCCAGGCGGCCACTCGCTGCCAGAGCTGTGCAACCGAGACCGGGTCGGGGACTTCCCGAGGCGCAGCACGGTAAGCTGCACCAGCTCGAGAGGGACGGCAGCACAGGCGCTGAGCGCCCCGTTGAGGAACAGGAATCGGTGTTCGGCGAGCAGTTGCGAGAGGGATCCTTTCGCCCCAGGCAAATCGTTGATCGAGCCGCTTGACCGGCCGAGCCGCTACGAGGAGCGGGCCAGGTTCACCAGGTTGTGACAGAAGACGCCGCGCCCG
>PEVN01000156.1:0-13859 GCA_002779825.1 Armatimonadetes bacterium CG06_land_8_20_14_3_00_66_21
CCGGAAGGTCTCAAAGGGCTGCGAATCCACGGGATTCGAGGAGACCTGTCGGTCCGGGGAGCGGCGGGGTCAGGAGACCCTCGCCGAGCACATTCGCGCACGGCCTTACCGCAAGTAGCGCAGCCACAGGTAGATGTGACTGATGATCACCGACTCAATCATCAGCAGCATCCCGTACTTTAGGAAGTGGCGGAACGAGAGCGGGAACCCGTTGCGTTCCGCGATGCCTGCCACGATCACATTGGCGGAAGCGCCGATGATCGTCCCGTTTCCGCCGAGGCAGGCGCCCAGCGCCAGCGCCCACCAGAGCGGCATGATCTCTTTGGCGTGCACCACTGCTTCCCAGCCGTGAGTCGCGATGTCGCCCTCATGGAGGGTTCGGGCGATGTCGATCACCAACGGGTTCATCGTTGCGACGAAGGGGATGTTGTCCACGATGGCGGAGGCGAATGCCGACAGCCAGAGGATCAGGTAGGCCATCGCGGAGGTGTTGCCCTTGGTCAGGGCCAGCAGTTTGGCGGCCATCATCTCAATGAGCCCGACGTTGACCAGGCCGGTCACCATGATGAAGAGGCCGATGAAGAAGAAGAGGGTGGGCCACTCGACCTCCTCGAGGACCTCATGCGGCTCGATATGGGTGATGAGCAGCAGCAGCGCGGCACCGGCCAGCGCAATGGTGGCGGGTTCCAGGTGGAACTGACCGTGCAACACAAACCCGACAAGCGTCAACAGCAACACCCCGCCCGACCGCTTCAGCAAGGGCACGTCTGTGATTACCTTGCTCTCGTCGAACTTCAGGATCTCCTCGGCGGCGCCCTCTTTGGGCACGAACTCCTTGCGGAAGAGCCACCGTACGGTGAGCAGGTAGACGGCGAGAATAACCAGCACGACGGGCGTGAGGTTGGCGACGAACGGCACGTATCCCAACCGAGCGGCGCTGCCGATCATGATGTTCGGCGGGTCGCCCACCAGTGTCGCCGTCCCGCCGATGTTGGAGGCGACGATCTCACAGATCAGGAACGGCAGCGGCGAGCTCGAGAGCGCCTCCGCGATGAAGAACGTCACCGGGGCGATGAGCAGCACGGTGGTCACGTTGTCCAGGAACGCGGAGAGGACGGCAGTCACCAGCGAGAGCAGTGCGGCGATGGCGAACGGGTTGCCCCGGCCGAGCTTCGCGGAGCGAATGGCGATCCACTGGAAGACGCCCGTCCGCTTCGTGATGTTGACAATGATCATCATGCCGGCCAGCAGGAAGATGGTGTTCCAACTGACGCCGGTGCCCGCGGTTTCGGTGAATGCCTGATGGTGGCTCACGATGCCCAGCAGCATCATCGCGCAGCCGCCTGCGAGGGCCACTTTGGTCTTGTGGATCCACTCCGCGGCGATGAACGTATAGGCAACCACAAAAATGCCCCCGGCAATGAGCTGCCACGGGAGCGTTCGGAGCGTGTCTGCTGCGTGGTTGGCGACTTCGTGTTCCATGGGAAGAGGCGGGGGCTGCTCTTTCGTGCGGTTTGTGCTGACCGGGCAAAGCCTGCAAAAACGGGCAGTTAGGCGCGGTACGCGCTGCGCTCTATAGGCCCAAGCACCTGTCGCGGGTGGCCTGCCCGGGGCGCCGAGCGCACGCCATTGCATATTAGCTGCCAGTCGCCGCGCATCTCACATGACGTCGATCGAGTAGTGCATGACCTTTGACTGGTACTGCCCGGGGGAGAGCAGTTGCACGGCCAATTCGTAGCTGCCTACCTGCGCACCCCGGAGCCGAAGTTGGACCAACATCTCTGACTTCCCAGCCAGATTGCCATACTGCAGGTAGCGACCAGACCCAACGACCCGGATGTCTTGTGGCGGGGGCGACACGTCCAGCAGCTCAAACCAGTCGAACACCCGCTCGTTCAGCCGCAACTGAAGCGTCTGTGCCTCTTTGTCGTCCCGGTTGCGCACCACGCACTGGACCTCGAACGTCTGCTCAACGTACGTGGTGTCGGGGCAGATCACCTCGAACTCGAGGGCCGCCTGCTGCGCAACCGATTCGTACTGCTTCACGGACGACTGGAAGTAGTGGAGCATCACCACTGCCACGATGGCAGCAATAAGCCCGACCCGCACAACGGGACCGAGCACGCGTTGCAGTCGGGTGGGCGCGAGCTGACCCAACATACTCTCGAAGTACGGGCACTGGGTGTGCTCGTCGAGGTCGGCAATGGTGGCGCGCGCTTCGGGATGCCGCTGCTCGATGGGCCGCACGACCTCAGGATGCGTGCATTCCTGGGTGACCGCCTCCAGATGCTCACAGTAGCGGTGCTTGCGCAGGAACTCTTTGCACCTCGGACACCTGGGGTACCGCGGGTGGTTGGTGCGGAGGACGGTGTTGCACTGCGGGCATCTGACGAATTCCGGTTCGGACATGCGTCGTCCTTCCCTCACGGCGCGCACGGCCGCGCTAACGGCTCCTCAAACAGACTGCTCGATTATATTGACCCACCCCGCGTTTGTCAACGTGCGCTCCGCGCGGAGCACCACCCGGGCTACCGGCGCACGAGCTGCGCATGACCCGACGCCAACAGCTCCGCCTGTGCCTTCCCCCGCCCATGGGGCAGCGTCTTCCGCGAAGGGTTCACGCAGCAGCACAGCCGGTCCTTGCGGTCCCACTTCCCCGTGAGCTGCCGGTAGTGGAACTGCTTTCCTGTTTTGGAGCAGGTCAGCACGGTGTTATCGTCGAGGTATCTCCTGTCGTACAGCTCGTCGAGGTTCGTCGGGAACCGATCGTTGTCTTCGACGAACTGCCGCGCCGACAGCCCGACCTGCTCCAGGTGCGCCTGACAGACGGCGAGATTGGCCCGGTCGTTGGCCGTTGTCAGGGAGGGTAACAGAACCGACGACAGGATGGCGATGATGGCGATCACGACCAGCAGCTCGATCAGCGTGAAGGCTGCTGGCCGGTGGAGGCGTCGTTTCATGGTCGGTCTTCCTTTCGAGCAGTCAGCGAGGGTTGAAGGGCTTCCCCAACTCGGGCCGCGGGCCCTGGCCGGTGTATTCACCGGGGCCACGGAACCACCTCGCGTGCCCGTCCAGGAACAGGAAGTTGCTGCCGTCGTTGTGCCTGTTCTCGTCTTGTTCGCCCGCCACCGCAATTGTGGAAAGGGCGTCTGCCGCCAGACCGCCCTTGAGGCGGTATGACTCGCCAATGACCTCGCGCCATTTGTCTCGCGACAAGTGGACGAGGGTCGGGCAGGCGAGAATCTCACGATCTGGAACGTACGCCGAGAGCGCCGCGAAGTCGTTGTCCCTCGCAGGGAAGCGCCCGCCGGCCTCGTAGGCGTACAGGTGCAGCGCAACCCCCACTTCGCGGAGGTTGTGGTTGCAGTTCGTCGCGTACGCCTTCTCTCGCGCCCTGGCGAACACGGGGAAGAGGATCGCGGCCAGGAGGCAGATGATCAGCGTGACGAGCATGAGTTCGACCAAGGTGAAGCCCCGGTACATCGGTGTGCGGATGGAGCGGTTCATTTTGGGCCTCCCGGGGCGCCACCCATGCCAGGTGCGCTTGTCGGCGGCGGCTCGGCCTTCGGCTTCTCCGGCAGCTCCCACCCCCGTGCTGTCCACTGGCTTGGGAGCAAGCTGCCATTGCCGCCGCAGAGGAACACGACGTTCGCCCGGCCGTTGTGCAGAAACTCGCGGTCCGACAGCAGCCGCGCTTTGGCCGCGCCGTCGTTGGTGAGACCGGGGTAGTACTGGTAGCTGCCCCAGTCCTCGAGGTTGCCCGGCACGCTCTCGCGGTACACGCTTGGGCAACGGAACACCTGCTCGTTGTTCACGTAGTCGAACAACGAGTCACGGGCCCCGACCCCGGCTGGAGGGAAACACCCCTCCCAGTCCTGCGCATACATGTGCAGGGAGAGCCCAAGCTGCCCCAAGTTGGACATGCACGCCGTGGAGCGCGCCTTCTCCCGCGCTCGGGCGAAGACCGGAAAGAGGATGGCAGCCAGGATGGCGATGATGGCGATGACGGTCAGCAGCTCGATGAGCGTGAAGCCGGCCCGACCGGCACGCCGACGGGAGCAGTTCTGGTGCAGTCTCTTCATCGGGACAACTCCTGCCAGGTGTCGAGGCGCGAATCCCCGAAGAACGTCTTGTGCCCCGCCACGCGCACCCGCCGAGTGATCTCTCGGCCGGAGGTCTGAACGCGGCCGCGGGCGTTGATGGCGAAGTCATTCCCCTGCTGCCACACCTCGATGTCGAGTGTGCCGCCATCGAGTCGGACGCCGGGCTCACCGCTGTAGCCGGCGTCTGTCTGCATCCGCGCCAGAGCAATCTCCACCCCCGCCTCTGCCAAGTTGAGCGCGGCCGTGCGGCGGTGCTCGTCGCCCAGAACGCGGGTGTGGGCGGTCACTACCAGCAGGAACGCGGCTGTCATGGTGGCGATCACCAGCAGCATGATGACCGCCGCGATCATCATGAAGCCGCCGGAGTGTCGGCCGCCGGCCCGCAAGCTGCGTTGCCGCCGGGACGGCAGCGCTACACCCATGCACCCCGCCGCGTCAGGTCGAGCCTCCCCTGCCGCGATGTGGCGCCCGCAAGGCGAACACGCACGGTTGGCTGGCGGCAGCGAACGAGTTGCCGGATTGTGTCCTCGCGCGTTCATGGGTGGTGGTTCCGTAGTCTTACCGTGAGGCTCGCGGGCAGCGCCGACTCGCGACGGTCGATGGTCCGCTTGTCCTGGAGATGCACCGTGACGGTGGACGACTGCCGCACGTCCGGGTCCGCGTACTCGAACGACAGGACCGTCGTTCTGTCGGTTAGCACCTTCCCACTCGCGGGGCGGGTGCTCTCACCGTCCGGCACGACGTGGCGGGTGACGCCGGTCGCCGTCGACTCGTAGACAATCCAGTCTCGTCGGTCCGGCGACGCGCGCCCCTGTCGGTCAAGGGAAGGCACTTCCAGAACGAGCGTCCGCTCGCCGCTCTGGTAGGAACGGTACGTCGGCACTATCGAGGAGGCGGCACGGAGGTCGCACTTCAGGCTCCACAAGAGCGAGCGCGCGGTCGACATCTGCTCCAGCTTGCTGTGTTGGGCCTCAATGCCCTTGTATGTCACCATGTACAGCCGAACCAGCAGCGTGCCGGCCACCGCCACGATGCCCATAGCAGTGATGACCTCGATCAGCGTCAGGCCGCGCTGCCGGCCCCGGGCCAGTCGGGTTGGGTTGTTGGGTTCGCGAGTCATGCTCAGCGCATCCCGATCAGCGTCGTCAGTGTGCGAGTTCGCCGGGGGCCATTGGGGGGCTGCCAGGTGAGCTTCACCAACACGTGCTTCAGCGGCGCCACCCGATAGCGTGCCACCGTGAGAGTGCAGCGCGCGTCCGGCAGGCGATCCAGGTCCGGCGGAGTCAGCGGCACCGCGTCCATGAGGGGCGCCGCGTCGCCTGGAACAGCGCGCAGCTTTTCCAGTTCACTCTCGAGGATCGCGGACGCCACGAGCAGTTGGCGGTTCGCCGAGACTACCTTCATCCCGGCGGCGATGCACTGGACGGCCAGCGTTAAGGAGGTGGCAATGATCACCAGCGCGACCAGCACCGAGACGATAGTCTCGCCGCGGCGCCAGCCCCGGCTGAGCCTACGGCCATTCACGGTAGCGGATCACCCCCTCTGACGGCGGCGACGGCGCCATCGCCTCACGCAGAGGCGGCAGCGGCACGCTTGTTCGCACGCCCTTCAACGGCCAGGCAACCGACAACAGGCATACCCCGATTAGCACCACCAGCAGGCTGGGCCCGCCGTACGCAAGAACCATGATCACCAGCAGCCACCGCAGCCAGCGCCACGGGCCGGTCCAGAACCAGAGGCCCCGCGGCTGGCGCCGAGCCGCGGGCGCACCGGCGGTGCGGAACAGGGCCAGCGAGGCCGCCGCAAACATGAGGAGCAGCAATCGCGAAACCTGCTGCAGCACACGCGGGCTGAACCGTTGGCTCGGCAGCCCGAACAGATCGCCATGCGGGCCGTGCAGGCAGTTGAGCGGCCTCTGCACCAGGGCAAAGTCGCGCCCCGTGTGGTCGAAGGCGATTGGCGCCGCAGCCGCGCCGGAAAGCACGGCCACCAGCCCGATTGCTGCTGCTGTCCCGGCGGAATCTCTCATGTTCACGCTTCCATTCCACCGCCCCTACCGGTGAGATCACTCCCGCCGGACGCCCGAACTTGTTGGGGCGTCCGGCGAGGACGCTTCACTGAAGGGAGCCCAAAACACGGAGCAGCTCCTCCGCCGTCGTGACTCCCGCCGCCGCCTTCGCCAGGCCGTCGTCAAGCAGCGTCTTCACGCCAGCTTCCTGCATCGCCCCTGTCAGGTCGCGCTCGGGCGACCGGCTGAGAATCAGGTCGCGGAGCGAGTCTGACACCGGCACCAACTGGTACAGCCCAGTGCGGCCACTGTACCCAGTGCCGCCGCAGTTGTCACAGCCGACGCCCCGTTGCCAGTTGACGTCAGTCGGACGGTCGGCTCCGAATCTGGCGAGTGCCTCCTCGCTCGGGTCGTAGGCTCCGACGCACTCTGGGCAGTTCACGCGGACGAGGCGCTGAGCCAGCACAGCGGTCACAGACGACGCCACCAGGAACGGCTCCACGCCCATCTCGATCAGGCGCAGGAACACGGCCGCCGGGGTCTTGGCGTGCACGGTGCTGAAGATCAAGTGCCCCGTCAGCCCGGCGCCGACCGCGATGTCAGCCGTCTCCGCGTCGCGGATCTCACCGATCATGAGGATCTCCGGGTCTTGGCGCAGCAGGCTGCGCAGGCCGGCGGCGAAGGTCAGGCCGATGTCGGGGTTGGTCTGCGTCTGATTGATGACACTGAGGTCGTACTCCACCGGGTCCTCAACCGTGGCGATACTGCTCAGCGAGCGGCGCTCCTCGTGCAGGTGAAGCAGGGACGCGTACATGGTCGTGGTCTTGCCGCTGTTGCTGGGCCCGGTCAGCAGCAGGGCGCCCTGGGGTTGGTCCACCAACCCGCGCCAGGCACGCAGTGTTTCCTCGCTCATGCCCAGCTCGCCAAGGGCCAACATCCCGCGTTGCGGGTCGAAGAGCCGAACGGTGACCTTCTCCCCGCGGATCGTCGGAAGGGCAGTCACTCGCAGGTCCACAGAGCGCCCGCCGGTCCGCGCGACAATCCGCCCTTCCTGGGGCAAGCCCGTCTCGAACACCTTCAGGTTGGAGACGACCTTCAGTCGGTTCAGCACCGCCTCCTGCACGTTCAGGGGCAGCACCAATGCCTCGTGCAGGACGCCATCGACCCGGTAGCGCACTCGGGACTCGGCGCGGAACGGCTCGAAGTGGACATCGCTGGCGCCGCGGTGCGTGGCCTGCACAAGGATGAAGTCGACGAGGTCTACCACCTGGCGGGTGTCGCCTGCCAGGATGGTGTCTGCCTCGCGTTGGAGGGACGCCAGCGGCAGTGCCCCGGTGAACCCAGCGGCGGCAGCGCGCTGTCGGGTAGCCAGCCGGCCCGCGATGAGTCCAGCAGCCCACTCTGCCTCCGCGCGCGGCACACCGGGGAACTCCCAGTCCGGGTGGCCGTTGGTCAGCCGCACCTGCAGCGTGACGCGCCGGCCGGAGCCCTTCACGAGCGCCTCTTCGACTTCGTCGTAGGAGCGCACCCCTTCCACCGTCGCCCGTTGCGACAGTGGGACGCGACGGTCCATGACGAGCGTTTCCGCGCCGACATGCAGCCGGAGACGCCGCCAGTGGAATGTCTGAGCAGACTCGAGAACACCTTCCATCAGGTCACCTCAGGAACCAGAGAGTTGACTCACAATCGCGATCAGCGGCGAGATACAGCCGATGATCACAGCGCCGACCAGAAGCCCCACCCCGATGATCAACACGGGCTCGATGATCGCCACAAACGCACGCAGCAGCACGTCCGCCTGAGCGCGGTGGGTGGCAGACGCAGCCCGGAACGAAGCCGCCAAGTCGCCCGCCTGCTCCGCAACCGCAAGGCGCCAGACCAGCGCTTCGGGCACCCTCTCGGTGTCCCCCAGGGCGACGGACAGCCGGTCACCTCCCGACACCCGCTCCGCCGCCGCGCGAAACGCCCGCCCCAGAACGGCGTTCCCAGCACTGTCAGCCGCCAGCCGCAGCGCCTCCACCAGCGGCACGCGCCGAGCAAGCAGAACTCCCAGCAGGCCCGCAGCCCGACTGACGGCAGCGTGGTACAGCAGCGCTCCCACAACAGGCACGCGGAGCTTCAGATAGTCCCACCTCAGCCGCCCCGTGGCCGAGCGAACCAGCAGACGCACCAGCGCGGCGAATGCCGCTATGGGAACTGCGAGCCAGAGCAGCAAGCGGAAGAGATGCCCCCCAATCCACACAACCATCAACGTCAGCAGGGGCAGCTTGTCCCGCCCCATGCCCAGTTCCTCGAAGAGACTGAGGAAGCGCGGCATCATGAAGGAGAAGAAGACGGCAAGCATCAACCCGACCGCCACCGCCAGAACGGCCGGGTACACCAGCGCCGAAGCAACCCGGCGAGACATCTCGCCGGTGGTCTCGCGGTGGTCGGCCAGGAGTAAGAGCGCCTCCGGCAACGTCCCGCCGGCCCGGCCCGACCGCACGATGACGACATCGGCCGCCGGGAACGCCGCGGGCCACGCCGTCAGGGCGCGGTCCAGCGACAGACCTTCGTTCACCCGCTGAGCCACGTCCGCCATGCTGACCTGGAGGGCCGAGTGATGTGACTCGCGGGCGATGAGTGAGACGGCGTCGACCAGCGGCACGCCCTCGGTCAGCGAGGTTGCCAGCCCACGGTAGAACGTCGTCAACTGCGCCTCCGGAACGCGCCGCCGGCGAGACGGGACGGGAGGAACCTCCTGATAGTCGAGAGGCTTCAGACCGGCGGCAGTCAACTGACCGATCGCGCTGGGGACGTCTGCCGCCTCCAGCCGCCGGACAGAGAGTGCTCCCCCGGGGTCCTGAACATGGAACTCAAGTGTGGCCATCGCCTTCTCCGGTACGGTAGTGTCCGTGGCACCCAGTAGCGGACTGAAGAGGAGAAGGTTGCGGTGCGGGGAAAGAAATCCCGGAGCTTCAGAGCGCTCACACAAACCGGCCGGCCGTGACCTGCCCGCTACGCGTGGTAGTCTTGAAGCCGGCGGACATCCAGCTCGCCCTCGCGCATAACCTTGATGGCCTGGACGGCTGCGTGGGCGGCGGGAAGCGTGGTGATGTAGGGGATCGCGAGACGGATTGCCAAGCTGATAATGCGCATCTGGTCGCGACGAGGCTGCTTGCCGACGGGCGTGTTGATGACCAAGTCGATCTTCCCGTCTGTCATGAGGTCGAGGATGTTGGGCCGGCCTTCCTGGATCTTGGGCAGGCGCGTCGCGGCAACGCCCACCTCTGCCAGGGCCCGCTGGGTGCCCTCAGTGGCGTAGAGCTGAAACCCCATCTCCGCCAAGGGCTGCCCAAGCTGGGCAGCTCGTGGCTTCAGGCGGTCTGGGACGCTGAGGAAGACCGCCCCGGACTGCGGAAGTGAGCCCCCTGCTGCAATCTGCGCCTTGGCAAAGGCGCGCGGGAAGCTGGAGGCGATGCCCATTACCTCGCCCGTCGAGCGCATCTCCGGGCTGAGGACCGGGTCGGCCTCGGGGAAGCGGTTGAACGGCAGCACGACCTCTTTGACCGAGATGTGCGGCAGCTCTCGCTCCGGCGGCAGCTCCAGGTCGGTCAGTCGGCGGCCGATCATCAGCTTGGCGGCCACTTTCGCCCACGGAATGCCGGTGGCTTTGCTGACGAAGGGCACTGTGCGCGAGGCGCGCGGGTTGACCTCCAGCACGTACAGCACGTCGTCCTGAATCGCGTACTGCACATTCATCAGCCCGACCACACCCAGCTCCAACGCCATGGCGCAAGTCGCCTCGCGAATCTCCTCAACGAGCGTGCGGGAGAGGGAAAAGGGCGGCAGCGAACAGGCGCTGTCGCCGGAGTGGATGCCGGCTTCCTCGATGTGCTCCATGATGCCGGCGATCCGAACGCTCTCGCCGTCGGCGACTGCGTCGGTGTCTACTTCGATGGCATCTTCGAGGAACTTGTCCACCAGCACTGGCCGCTCCGAGGACACGCTCACTGCGCGCGCCATGTACTGCTCCAACTGGTGCGCGTCATAGACGATCTCCATGGCGCGCCCACCCAGGACGAAGGAGGGCCGCAGCAACACCGGGTACCCGATCCGGTCGGCAATCTCCCGGGCGGCTTCGAGAGACGTGGCGGTCCCGTTGGGTGGCTGGCGCAGCCCGAGCTTCTGCAGCACCTCACGGAAGCGGTCACGGTCTTCGGCGCGATCGATGGCATCCGGCGGGGTGCCGAGGATCTTGGCGCCCGCCCGCTCCAAGGCGACGGCGATGTTCAGCGGCGTCTGCCCGCCGAACTGCACCATGATACCGAGGGGCTGCTCCTGTTCGTACAGGTTCAGGACGTCCTCAAACGTCACCGGCTCGAAGTAGAGCTTGTCGGAGATGTCGTAGTCGGTCGATACGGTCTCCGGGTTGGAGTTGACCATGATCGACTCGAGACCCTCGTCGCGCAAGGCCAGGGAGGCGTGCACGCAGCAGTAGTCAAACTCGATTCCCTGTCCGATGCGGTTGGGGCCGCCGCCCAGAACGATCACCTTCTGGTTGGTGCTGAGGCGGTTCTCGTTGACAGTTTCGTAGGCGGAGTAGAAATACGGCGTGTAAGCCTCGAACTCGGCGCCGCAGGTGTCCACCAGCTTGTACGCAGGCAGGACTTGCTTGGACTTGCGGGCGTTCCGGATGGTCAGTTCGTCCGTGTCCAGTAGCCGCGCCAACTGCCGGTCCGAGAACCCGTGGGCCTTGCAGGTTCGCCAATCGTCCGCGGTCCACGCTTCGAGCGACTCGCCCTTGCGGCCGGAGAGCTCCGCCTCGGCTTCGACAAGCTGCTGCAGATTGTCCAGGAACCACGGGTCGATCTTCGAGAGGTCGTGGATCTCCTCAGCCGACATGCCGCGCTGGAACGCCAGCTTGAGGTAGGACATCCGCTCGTCATTCGGCTCAATGAGGCGATTGCGCAGTTCGTCCAAGTTGGGCGACTTCGGCGCCTCGAAGCCGTCGAAGCCTGTCTCCAGTCCGCGGAGCCCCTTCTGCAGTGCCTCGCGGAAGTTGCGGCCGATGGCCATGGTCTCCCCGACCGACTTCATGGAGGTGGTCAGCTTCGGGTCGGCACCGGGGAATTTCTCGAAGGTGAAGCGCGGGATCTTGACCACACAGTAGTCGATGGTCGGTTCGAAGCAGGCGGGCGTCTGCCGCGTGATATCGTTGGGGATTTCGTCGAGCGTGTAGCCGCAGGCCAGCTTTGCCGCCATCTTCGCGATAGGGAAACCCGTCGCCTTCGACGCCAGCGCTGAACTGCGCGACACCCGCGGGTTCATCTCAATGATGAGTTGCCGACCGGTGTTGGGGCAGACGGCGAACTGCACATTCGAGCCGCCGGTCTCTACACCGATCTCCCGGATGCAGGCGATGGCCGCATCGCGCATCTCCTGGTACTCCCGGTCGGTCAGCGTCTGCGCCGGCGCCACGGTGATGCTGTCTCCGGTGTGGACGCCCATCGGATCCAGGTTCTCGATGGAGCAGATGATGACGACGTTGTCTTTGAGGTCACGCATGACCTCCAGCTCGAATTCCTTCCAGCCGAGCAGCGACTCCTCGACCAGAATCTCGGTGTTCATGCTGAGCCGCAGCCCCCGCGCAGCGATCTCGTTGAACTCCTCCACGTTGTAAGCGACCCCGCTCCCGGTGCCGCCAAGGGTGAAGCCCGGCCGGATGATGGCCGGCAGGTCCACTTCGCTCAGGACCGCGCGCGCTTCCTCAAGAGTCCGGGCGATGCCGCTGCGGGGAAGGCCGATTCCCGCCCGAGCCATCGCCGCCCGGAACAGCTCCCGCTCTTCGGCCTTGCGGATCGCAGCCTCATTGGCGCCGATCATCCGAACGCCGTAGTGATCGAGAACGCCTCGGCGCGCCACTTCGACCGCGCAGTTCAGCGCCGTCTGCCCGCCGACCGTCGGCAGCAACGCGTCGGGTCGCTCCCGGGCGATGATCTTCTCGACGACCTCGGGTGTAACCGGCTCGATGTAGGTACCGTGCGCCAACTCCGGGTCGGTCATGATGGTCGCCGGGTTGGAGTTGACGAGGATGACCTCCAGCCCTTCTTCCCGCAGCGCTTTGCACGCCTGCGAGCCGGAGTAGTCGAACTCACACGCCTGGCTGATGATGATGGGGCCGGCGCCGATGATCAGGACTTTGTGGATGTCGGTGCGCTTTGGCATGTGGCAGAAGTGCTCGGGACGTGGAATGCGGGCGTCAAGTGGTCCGTTTCCGCCATGGAGCCGGTAGGCGAACCGGCCTCCGCCTACCTCCCCGGCTGGTCGTCCATCAGTCGCACGAACTCGTCAAACAAGTGCCGCGCGTCATGCGGGCCTGGCGCCGCCTCGGGGTGGTACTGCACGCAGAAGAAGCGCTGCTTGTCGCTGCGCATGCCCTCCAGCGTCTGGTCGTTGAGGTTCTTGTGGGTCAGGTGCACACCGCTGCCGGCGAGGGAGTCGATGTCTGCACAGAAGCCGTGGTTCTGGACGGTGATGTCGACCTTGCTGGTGTCCAGGTTCATCACGGGGTGATTGCAGCCGTGATGGCCGAAGCGCAGCTTGTACGTCTCGCCGCCGAGCGCCCAGACGAGCATGTGCTGCCCCTGGCAGATGCCGAAGATCGGCACTTCACCGATCATCTTCGCGACTTCCGGAGGGACGTTCTTCACGCCGGCCGGATCGCCGGGGCCGTTGGAGAGCATGACGCCGTCGGGCTTGTGCTCCAGGATCTCCTCGGCGGTCGACAGCGAAGGCACGACCGTCACCCGGCAACCGACACGGCGCAGTATCCGCAGGATGTTCGTCTTCACGCCCAAGTCGTAGACCACTACATGGCGCTCGCGCGGGCACTCGGTCAACTCGGCAGGTTCGTACTCGAACGGCTCGTCGCAGGAGACGACGCGCGACAAGTCGATCCCTTCCAGCCCCGGCGACGCAGCGGCCTTTCTCGCCAGGCTCTCGGGATCCAGGTCTTCGGTCGAGACCGCCGCCTTCATGGCGCCCTCGTTGCGGAGGTGCAGCGTCAGCGCCCGGGTGTCGATCCCGTCGAGGCCCAGCACGCTGTGCTCGAGGAGGAAGTCCTCCAGGCTCTTGTGCGCGCGGAAGCTGGAGTGGATCCGGCTCAGCTCCCGGACGACGAACGCCTCCAAGTGGATCTTCGCCGACTCGCTATCCTCCACCGGGATGCCGTAGTTGCCGATGAGCGGGTACGTCATGGCAACCATCTGCCCTTTGTAGGAAGGGTCTGTCAGAACCTCTTGGTAGCCCGTCATTCCGGTGTTGAACACCAGTTCCGCGGTCCGCTCCCCCCGGGCGCCGAACGACCGGCCGCGGAAGAACGTTCCGTCTTCGAGGGCGAGGAGGGCGTCGGGTTTGGTGCTCATGGGTCCGCTTCGTGGGTGGGGACGGCTACCTCGCCACTTCGTGCGCGCGTCCCTGCACGCCCTTCCGATACAGGTCGAGCGCCGCCAGGTACATGCGGTTGCCGTGCGGTGTCGGGTACTTCGCGGTCAGGCAGGCCATGCAAAGGTCCTTCTCGTCGAGGTCGAGACACCTGGGAATCGCTTCGATGGGCAGGTAGAAGAATGAGTCGGCCCCCACCGACTTGGCCAGCCGGTTCCGCGCCTTGCGCGGCAACGGTCCCCGGACCGGCTCCCTGATGAACTCCCGGGCCCACAACTCGCCGACGCTGGACATGTCGATCCCGTAGAAGCACGGCGCGAGGA
>PEVN01000156.1:13879-15556 GCA_002779825.1 Armatimonadetes bacterium CG06_land_8_20_14_3_00_66_21
ATGTGAATCTCCCTGGCGCCGCCCCGCGTACGGAGTTCGTCAATCAGCGCATGGAGCGTCGTGCACCGGACCACGCTGTCTTCCACCAGGAGCACTTTGCGTCCCTCGAGCACTTCCCGCAACGGGCTGTACTTCTGCCGCGCCTTCGCCGCCCGGTCAGACGTTTCGATGAAGGTCCGCCCCACGTACCGGTTCCGCAGCAGCCCTTCCACCGACGGAATGCCCAGCGCAAACGCCATCGCATCGGCGGCCGGCTTTGCTGTGTCGGGCACCGGCACAACCACGGCGTCCGTCGTGTCTTCGGTCTCCAGCGCAGCCAGCTCCCGGCCGAGGTTCCCCCGCGCCAGGTACACAGAACGGTCGTCCAGAACGGACCCCGCATTGGCGAAGTAAATCCACTCGAAGAAGCAGTGCGCCTTCCGCGGCGACTGCTCGTACCGGACGATTCGGACCTTGCCGTTCGACACAAGCGCCATAGTCCCCGGAGCCAACGACTTCACCGAGTCAAAGCCAAGGGTGGACAAGGCCGGAGACTCCGACGCCGCGACGAAGAGCTTGTCGTTGTAGGCATAGCAGAGCGGGCGGATGCCCAGCGGGTCTCGAACCACTGCCATCTGACCCAGCGCATCCAGGTAGCAGATATTGTATGCCCCGTCGAACGTGTGGCTCAGGTTGTGAAAGACGTTCTGCAGGCTCGGCCGGCGGGCGCCGCGCAGCTCATACGACAGGTAGTGGTTGATGATCTCCGTGTCGGTATCGCGGGTGATGTGGTAGTCGGACTTCTGCGTCAACCGCTCTTTGAGCTGCCTGTAGTTGGCCAGATTGCCGTTGAACCCGAAGGAGAACCACTTCCACTTTCGGCCATGGTGCCGCTCGAAGGGCTGGGCGTAGCTCGGGTCGTCCGGCCCGCAGGTGGCATAGCGCACGTGCCCGATGGCGGCACTCCCGTGGTAGCGCCGCATCAACGCCTCGCCCTCCGCCGCGTGCCCCAGCCGGAACACCTCATGGACGCTGCCGATGTCCTTGTGGGTGTCGATGAGCTGGTCGCGCCCTTCACTGTAAGTCGTCATGCCGGCGCTAAGCTGACCCCGGTTCTGCAAGTGGGTCAGGATGTCCGGCAGGTAGCGCGCGGCCTCCGGGGCGCCGTCCAGGCAGTAAACAGCGGCAACGCCGCATTCGTGCTTCAGTTCGTCAGTCATGGGAGGTGATCCAAGATTGGACTGGCTGCCGGCGCGACAGGGCGCAACAGTGGGTTCCGCACCTCGCTCCCGGGCGCCCCGAGGGGAGGGTGCGTGCGCACGCCCCTCGCGTCAATCGGAGGGCGGCACTTGCACACGTACCACGAATTCGCCAGCGGCGCAGCACCGGGTCAGCGGCGCGGCACCGGGCCAGCAGCGCAAGCGGGAGAAGGTGTGGCCGATTGCCCATCCCGCAGCCCAATTCCTGGCCGGACGGTTGTCCGGGCGCGCTCACGCGCGCAGCGTGGCCATCGCCCTGCCGTCGCGCTGCAGCCGCGCGTTGAGGACCGGGGCGACCGCGAGCCTCCCGATGGCTTCGCCCTGGTGCCTTGAGCCGTCAGCCAAACGCAGGGCTGCGGGAATGCGGAGACCGGCGCCTATCCGCTCGCTTCCTGCGCGCCGGGCACGTCCGTCTCTCGCTGGTAGAGCTTCCACTTGC
>PEVN01000274.1 GCA_002779825.1 Armatimonadetes bacterium CG06_land_8_20_14_3_00_66_21
AATGCGGAATTGGGCCTCGCTGGTCCATTGCTGCGGGAGGTGCACACTCACAGACCGGGCAGGTTCTACGACCTGCGAGCCGACCTGCAGGACATCGACACGATGGACGGCGTCGACCGGGTGGAAGTGATGGCAGCGAAGGCCGGGCTGCTGTCGCGGCCGGCGGAAGGGTCGCCGTACTTGTCGGAGATCGGCGAGCTGGTGGAGCTGACCGGCGTTCCCGCGGCGCTCCGCGAGGAGAGGGCGCGCCGGATCGAGGCGGAGACGGCGCGATTGGGCAGCGACCCAACGCTGCCGCTGCTTGCGTTCGCGCCGTTCTGCGTGCGCCGCAATCCCGACAGAAGCTGGCCGGTGGAATATGCCGAGGGGTTCCTGTCGTTGGCGACCGAAGCGTACCGGGTCCTTCTGCTGGACAGCGCCCGGGTCCACGAGATCCCCGACCGCCCCAACCTGCTCCGGTTCGACGGCACGACGAGCGTTGCGGAAGCCCTCGCACTCGTGAGCTTGTGCGACCGGTTTGTCGGCGTCGACAGCGGTCTGCTGTACGCAGCCCTCTCACTCGGCGTCCCGGCGGTGGGGCTGTTCACCCACATCGAGCCGTTGTCGCGGTTGGCGCGCGGACGCGGGTACGTCGCCCTGCGCCCCACAGGGCTGGACTGCATCCCGTGCGGCGACTTCGACGGGGGGCCGGTATGCGCGGGAACCGACCGGTACCTCGCGTGCGTGAAGGCGATTCGTGCGGCCGCAGTCTGGAAGGCGGTGCAGGCCGTGAGGCCGGGCGAGGCGGAGGTCCGCACAGTGCCGGTCAACCGGGGGCAGTTGCACCGCCCGCCCAGAGCGCGGCCGCACCTGACCTTCGTGGTGCCCTGGCTCAAGCCCGCCGGCGGCGAGCGACACTTGCAGTACCTGTGCGAAGGGCTTCACCCGGAGTTCGAGATTGACTTGGTGGTCACCTATCCCGAAGAGAGCCGGCCCTTCGACGGAGTGTTCGACCGCTGGCCCGTCCTGAACCTGGACGGGGACCTCCGCACCCGCGCCCGCAAGCTCGCCGCCCATCTCGACGGCACCCGGCCGAAGGCAATCGCCTTCTACAACAACTGCCTCACGTTGGACGCGCTGTACCGCTGCGAGCATCGGCCCGACCGGTTGCTGGCGATCATCCACACGCAGTTCGGGCACGAAGCCGACCTCACGTCGCATAGCATGAGCTTCCTGATCGACCGGTTCGTGTGCGTCTCCGAGACGGTGCGCGAAGTGCTGCGCTCGCGCACCTCGGTGGACCCCGACCGCCTGCTCGTCGTGCCCAACGGCGTGGAGTTGGAGAGATTCGAGGAAACCCTTTCCGCCCGCAGCGAGCTGGGGTACGGCCCCCACGACTTCGTCTTGGGCAACGTGGGGCGGATCGACGAGGGGAAGAATCTGCTGCTCCTCCTCGAAGCTGCGGCGCTGCTGCCGGAGCAAGTGAAGGTGCTCTTCGTCGGCTGGGGCCCGCATGTCGACCTCTGCAAGGCGCGTGCTCGGGAACTGGGACTCGAGGGTCGTTTCCGCATGGTGGACGCCACGCCGGATGTAGCCCCCTACTTGCGCAGCCTTGATGCCTTCGCGCTGCCGACCGACATCGAAGGCTCCGTGCCCTACGCCGTCATGGAAGCCATGGCAGCGGGCGTGCCGGTGCTGTGCACGCCCGTCACCGACGTGCCGAGGCTGTTCCGCGACGGTGAGAGCATTCTGTTCATCGAGAAGACTGGGGAGTCGATTGCCGAGGAGGTCCGGTTGCTGCTGGAGGACCCAGCGCTCGGGGAGACCCTGGCGGATGGCGCGCGCGTCGTGCTCCGGCAGCATCTGTCGGCCGAGGAGATGCTGGACCGGTACATGACGCTGCTCAGTTGAGTGGCATAGGTAGGACAGGTCGCCCGACCTGTCGACAGGTCAGGCGACCTGTCGCACGTCCCGTAGGATAAAGCTCCTCGCGCCCTGCGGGCGCGCGCTTTGTCGCCCTTGACCGGGGTGCTCTCGGAAGTCGGGGTGAGAAGGACACGGGACAAAGCTGGAGCTTTATCCTACGGGAGGTTACGATGCCGCGAATGCTGATCTACGACGCCGGTCACCTTGAGAACTTCGGCGACCGGATGGTCCACGAGGTCGTGAGCGCGGCGTTGGGATCGCGCGTGCCGCAGCTCGAAGTCGTGCGCATGACCGGCGTCAGCATCCACCCTGTGCCGGGGTACTTCCAGCTCCACAAGCACGACTGGGTGGAGATTGGGAACGAGTGCGACTTGGTGCTGGTGTTGGGTGGGTCCGTCTTCTTCAACGACCGGATGCTGGCGCTGAACCTCACACGCCTCGATGAGCTGGAAGTCCCGCTGGTTATCTGGGGAGGCGTGCAGGACCCCGACTGGCTGCAAACGGACGAAGGTCGCGAGAGGGTTTCACGGCTTGCCGCGGGCGCTACGCGGGTGTTCCACCGATTCCCCGGCGAGGTCGAAGTGCTCCGCGGTCTCATCCCTAAGGAGAAGCTGACGCTGGGCGGCGACCCGTGTCTCCTCATGCCCGCGGCGTACCCCAAACAGGAGGGACGGCTCGTCTTAGCGCTGTCGCGGCATCTGATCGAGCGCTTCCCCGAGGTGGCAGCAGAGCTGCCGGCAATCTGCCGGGAGTTGGGCGAGCAGTACGAGCTCCTCGCCGTCTGGTGCGAGACTGACGACGCGGCTCACTTCGAGGACCTGCTCCCCGGCGCATACAGCCTCTTCGGTTACGACCACATGCTCTCCGTGCTGCGCAACTGCGAAGGGGTGGTGGGGTGTCGGCTCCATCCGCTGGTGGTCGGTGCCGCGCAGGGCGTGCCCATCGTCGGCTGGGAGATCGGCAGCCAGAAGGTGCGGTGGCTGATGGAGGCGATTGGGGCGGAGGGGGAACTGGTCGACGTTGCCGTCAACGGTCTCTCAGGGACAAGCCTTGTCGATTTCCTCCGCGCCTCGTCCGACCGCCAGACGGAGCATCGGCAGCGCGCAGAGTCACTTGCGCGAGCCGCCCAGGAGACCCTCGATTGGGTGGCCGACGGGCTCGAAGAGCCGACAATCCTGCTCTCGGAACAGCGGCACCTCCGGGGGCTGTCGTCTGAGGTGTGATTGCCGCACCCGGACAGTGCAGAGGCCCCGGTTGCCCTTCTACCACTTGAGTTTCACGACCTCGCCCAGGCTTGGCACGAGGCTCTGGCCGCCGCAACGATCCCTCAACGTGTCCTGGAAGTCGAGCGAGGCCTGCTCCTCGCCGTGGACCAGGAAGGTGTGCTCCGGGCACCCACCCAGCGCAGAAAACCAGTTCAGCAGACCTTCGCGATCCGCGTGCGCCGAAAGCCCGTGGAGCGTCCTCACCCGGGCGCTCACGGAGTGCATCTCGCCGAAGATCCGGACGTGGTTCTCGCCCTGTTGGAGACGATACCCCAGCGTGGCACGCGCCTGGTACCCGGCGAACAGAATGGTGGACTCGCGGCGCCCAAGGTTGTGGACGAGGTGGTGCTTGATGCGGCCGGCGTCGCACATGCCGCTGGCGGAGATGATCACTGCCGGCTGAGTCGAAGCATTGATCTGCTTCGATTCGTCCACGGACCGAGTCAGCTCCAGGCCGGGGAACGTGAGCGGGTCGTCGCCGGCGCCGATCAGGGCGTGCATCTCCGGCGAGAATGCCTCGTCGTGTCGCCGGAAGACCTTGGTGGCGGCGACGGCCATGGGGCTGTCGACGTAGACGGGTAGGGAGGGGACCCGGTCGTGCTCCACGAGGTCGTTCAGGCGCGCCAGCAGCTCCTGGGTGCGGCCGACGGCGAAGGACGGAATCACGACGTTGCCGCCGCGGGCGTGGGTGGCGGTGATGATATCTTCGAGTGCCTGGGTAACGTCCTCGCCGGTGTCCCGAACGCGGTTCCCGTACGTCGTCTCCATCATCAATGCGTCCGGGCAGGCAACCGTGCTGGGGTCGTGCAGGAGGCGTGCATTCGTTCCGCCGAGGTCGCCGGTGAACACAAACCGGTGAATCCCGCGCGACGAAGGGAGTTCGAGGTCGACAATGGACGAGCCGAGGATGTGCCCAGCATCACGGAAGGTGACGGCAAGCCCGTTCTTCAGCGGCACGCGCTGGTCGTAGGGGACGGACTCGAAGAGCGTCAGCGCCTCTTCGGCTTCAGCGACGGTGTACAGCGGCTGAACCCACGAGGCGTCCTTGCCTTCTTTTCGCAGCCGCTTGATCTTCCAGTGGGCGTCTTCTTCCTGGATATGCGCGCTGTCGGGAAGGAGGATCTGGCACAGTTCGACGGTGGCGGCCGTGGTAATGACCGGACCGGTGAAGCCCGCCCGCTTGAGCAGAGGCAGCCGCCCGCAATGGTCGATGTGCGCATGGCTGAGGAGGCAGTAGTCGATCTGCGTGGGGTCGAACGCAAAGGGCTGTCGGTTGCGTTCGTGCCGCTCCGAGCCGCCCTGGTACATCCCGCAATCCAAGAGGATCCTGGTGCCCTCGACCTCCAGGAGATGGCAGGACCCGGTGACCTCTCGGGCAGCTCCAAGGAACGAGATCTTCAAGCTCAAACCGCTGCTCCTTCCGGCCGGGCGCTGGTTCCCAACGGATTCAGGGCGGCAACGGATAGGGCCACCGGCTGTCGCCTATCTTCCACAGTGCCGACAGATCGTAGATCCGCAATCTGAAATCTAAACTCGAAAATGGTCCGCCGAAGGCGGTTAGCCCTCGTCGAGGTCCACGACCTGGCGTGAGCGCGCCGAGCGGTACACAGCCTCCATCACCTTCATGCTCCAGAGGCCGTCTTCGCCGCTGACCGGTGGCGGGGAGTTGGTGTCGATGGCGGCGGCGAAGGCTTCGATCTCGGCTTGGTAGATGTTCTGCTGATGCTCGGGGAAGAGGACTTTGGCGGTGATGTCGTCCTCGTCTTCCTCGCGCTGCTGCTGGGCGTCGTACTCGCCGGGCTCCTCTTCGAGGCGGGCGATCATGTTCCCGGACGAGTCCTGGCCGATGGTTCCGGTGCACAGCACTGTGCCGCGACTGCCGTGGATCTCGAGCACGTTGAGGCTGGCTGCGTCCGGAATGTTGAAATGGTTGTCGACCATGCCGATGGCCCCGGAGGCGTGACGCGTCATCACCACCGAGGAGTCTTCGACCAAGTAGTCCTGGACGAGGTTCTCGGCGTAGCAGCAGACCTCGGTGACCTTGCCCAGGAGCAACTCGAGGACGTCCAGGCAATGGGTCCCCATGTCGGCGAAACTGCCGCCGCCGCCGCGCTTGGGGTCCTGTCGCCAGGCTCCCTCAATTGCGGGGTACCAGCAGGTGAGCTGCGCCCTACCCATGACCGGCGTTCCCAGCGCGCCCTGGTCGATCAGTTGCTTGAGTTTGAGGTGATGCGGGTGGAACCGCATCATGAAGCCCACCCCGAGTTTGACCTTCGCCTCGGCGCACATGGCGATCATCCGCTCCGCTTCCTGCACCGACAACGCCATCGGCTTCTCGCAGAGGATGTGTTTGCCGTGCTCGGCTGCCTTGAACACCTCGTGCGCGTGGAGGTGCGTGGGGATGGCAATATAGACGGCGTCCACTTCCGGATCGCGATAGAGCTCGCTGGAGTTGGCGTAGGCGCGGGCACCGTACTTTTCGCCGACGGCCATTGCCACCTGCTCGCTCGTGTCCATCACGGCCATGAGTTCAGAGTTGGCCGCGGGCAGAATGCCCTCCGGTATCGTCCGTCGGTTCGCAATGCCGCCCGCACCTACAACTCCCCATCGAATGGACATTCCAGATCCACCTCCACCAGAATATCGTCCACCCGGCCGAGCTGAGGGATGGCCGCAATGCCCGTGCAGTCGGGTCCGGCAAGGCCTCGCTCGGCGGGTGGGCGGAGATCACGCCAACCTATGGTCGTGTGCCACCGGCGCGCTTGCCGCAGAAAGCTGCTGCTTTTCGGCAGCTTCCGGCTCTCGCGCTGCGCGAGCTGAGGGAGTGCGCTTGCCTCACAGTTGTGCCAGTGGAAACGGCGAATTGTAGCACACGGCGGCCCTTTGTCAAGGAAACGCGACGGGAAAGCCCGGGCAACCCGGGTCCGGCCGGAAATGACGTTCGGGGCAGTGGCTGGTTGTTTGTCACGTACCTGTAGTGGTTGACATCCGGGCCATGGCGCTATAGAATCCCGAGTACCCCTTTCTGCACCACGAGTTGCACCCTCCATGACGGCAAGCAGGCAGCCTGGAACACGTCCTGACGGCACTCTCCCTCTGCATAGGCGCCACGCCTTCGCTCGCTGCGGCAGCGCGACCGCCCGTGGTCGGGAGGACTGCTGTTGGACGTAGCCCGGTACCAGCTTGAGAGGATGCTCGGCGCGATCCTGGGCGTCACGTGGGTTGATTGTGTCGACATCGCGTTGGTGTCGGTGGTCTTCTACTACTTCTTGGTGCTGGTCCGTGGCACGAAGGCCATCCAGGTGCTCCGCGGACTTGTGGTTCTGCTGGTCATCTACGCGGCAACCCGCTGGGCAGGGCTGGACACAGTCCACTACCTCTTGGGTCAGTTGCTGCTCCCGGGCGTGATTGCCCTGGTGATTCTCTTCCAGCCGGAACTCCGCCTCGCCCTGGAACGGCTCGGCGGCGCGCGACATCTGGGCTTTGTGCCGGCCCGACACTCCCTGGTGACCGCGACGATCAACGAGGTCGTTGACGCGGTTGAGGAGCTCTCCAGCCGCCGTTTTGGCGCCCTGATCGTCTTCGCGCGGGAAGCCCCGCTGCAAGACATTGTTGAAACCGGGACAAAGATCAGTGCTCAGGTGACGGCCGAACTCATCCGCGCGATCTTCCACCCGGGAGCCCCGCTCCACGATGGGGCGCTGGTTGTTCAGGGCGATGAGTTGGCCGCGGCTGGGTGCATTCTGCCCTTGTCCGAGAATCTGCGCTTGCCCAGCGGGACCGGCACCCGCCATCGGGCCGCCTTGGGCATGACAGAAATCAGCGACGCGGTGGTGGCCGTCGTCTCGGAGGAGACGGGGCGCATCTCGCTCTCCACCGACGGGCAACTCGAAGCCAACCTCCAACCCGAGGTCCTGAAGGAGCGGCTGCTGACCATCTTCCGAAGGGACGAGCAAGCGCGGCAAGAGCCAGCCCCGGCGGTAAAGGAGGGGAAGCTCAACTCATGAAGGTGATCCGCGCCAACTGGACCGAGAAGCTGCTCGCGGTTGTGCTGGCGCTCTTCATGTGGGCTGCGGCCCGCGGCCGCCAGGGACCGATCGACGGGAAGTGGGAGGCTCCCCTCGCGGTGCGCAACCTGCCCAAGGGGATGGTCCTCGTCGCCCGGACAACCAAGGTGCGGTTCGTCGTCCGAGGGGAGCCTCGGGAGGTGCGCCGACTCAAGGAGACGCTCGATCCCTACGTCGACCTCGCGGGTGCCGGCCCCGGAACACACAACTTCGACGTGTTCTACCGGCTGTCTGGCAGCGTGGGTGTGCAGCATATCGACACCATTCCTCCTCGGGCCCGGTTTGAGCTCGACCGCCTGACGTCCCGTCGTCTTGGAGTGGTCGTCGAGGTGACCGGGGCCGCACAGGAGGGATACACCCTTGGCGCACGCACCGTTACGCCCAGCGAGGTAGTGGTTCGCGGCAGGGAGGGACTGCTGGCGCGGATCGCGGAGGTTCTCGCTACCGTAGATATTGGCGATCCGGCCTCGCCGATCCGGGACACCCCGGTGCGACTGCTCGACGCCTCGAGGCGCGAGATCGCCGGTCTCTCCTCGGAGCCGCCACGAGTCAGAGTCGCCCTCCAGTTCCAGGAGCAGGAGGCCTCGGCTGATGTCCCGGTCCGGCACACCACCAGCGGCCACGTGGCGGCTGACGCGAACCTCGTCGCGATCCGCCTCAATCCACAGTCCGTTTCGCTCACGGGCCGCGTGGATCTGCTGCGCGAGGCACGGGAGATACAGACCGAGGCGATCGACTTGTCGGGGCTTCGGCAGTCGACGGACCGCCGCGTTCGGCTTATCATTCCGGCGGGCCTTCGCGCTGCAACCCCCACCACCGTCGCTACCATCATCGTGGAACCACCAAAGCCCGAGAAGCAACCGGTCGACCGCGAGCCGGAGCCGGCCGCAAAGGGGAAGGCAAAGGTCCCGCCGAAACCAACCGGCAAGGCCGAGACGGGGGACGCTGACGACGCCGGGCTGCACCCACCGACGGGAGCAAAGGGTTGAGCGGGAGCAATCGGTTTGACTTCCTGGAGATCGGCGAGGCCCCCCCGACTCCCGTCCCCAGCGCTGACGGCGAGAGCCCGTCGTCGGCGAGCTACCGGCTGGTAGAAATCGTGGGCTCACATGGAGTCGCCTTGGGCGAATTCAACTCACCAGCCGCCGTTGCGGTGGACGCCTCAGGCTGCCTCTACGTCGCCGATCGCTACAATCACCGCGTGCAGAAGATCAGCCCCGACGGCGCCGTGAGTCAACTCGGCGTCCCCGGGGAACAGGGGGGGCAGTTCCGCAGTCCTGTGGGGGTGGCGGTCGACAATCGGTTCCACTTGTTCGTCTTGGAGCAGGGGAACCATCGGCTCCAGCATTTCAACCCCAGCGGGCTCTTCCTCCATGCGTTCGGCCGGCGCGGCCAGCAGTTGGGGTACCTGAACAGCCCCTGCGGGCTGGCAATGGACCGCTACAACAACCTCACCGTTGCCGATACGGGCAACAGCAGGATTCAGCAGTTCCATAGCACAGGGAAGTTCCTGTCGGTCATCGGCAAGAGCGGCAGCGATACGCTCGGTCTCCACAAGCCGCAGGCCGTGGGCGTCGACTCCGAAGGTCACCTGTACGTTGCGGACAGCCTGAACAACCGGTTGGTGAAACTGAGCGCAACCGGCGCCCTCCTGTGGTCCACCTCGGGCGAGCAGAGCGCAGTTGGGAGGCTCGACCAGCCCTCAGGTGTCGCGGTGACTGCGCGCAACACGGTACTCGTGAGCGATACTGCTAACAACCGATTGGTTGAGTGCGACGCCGACGGGAACTGGCTGGCGGAGATCCGACTGCGCTCCCCCGGGCTGACCCCGCTAAGGGCTCCCCAGGGGCTCTGTGTGGGCCTGCATGGCGACGTATTTGTGGCCGACTCGCTGAACCACCGCGTGCTGCGGTTCAAGACCACGTGACCCGCGGGCATTCGCGGTTGTTTCGGTGAATAGTGAGTCTGAGCACCCTCGGAGAGGTGGTGCGGAACCATGGCAGACACGCAGACAGAGGCGAAGGCCGAACTCGACGTACTGATCCGGGCGCGGTACCCGCTGATCTACGTGGTTTCGTGGGAAGAACAGCGCGTCGAGGACATTCTCCGCGAGATCGCCGGACAGCGGCGGCAGACCTTCACATGGTCGGTAACCCGACCGTTCGGGGTCGTGTCGGGCGACTCCAGCTCCTGCGATGGAGTCACGCAGGCGCTCAACGCCTTGGCACACATTGAAGCCGATGCCAAGAAATCGCGCGATCCGACGCTCTTCATACTCAGAGATCTCGATCCGTTCATGGAGGACCCCACCGTCGTGCGGCGGCTGCGCGATCTGGCGCACACCCTCAAGACCAACTACAAGACGGTCGTCATCGTCTCCCCGAACCTCAATGTTCCGGCGCACCTCGAAAAGGACCTCACGGTCGTCGACTTCCCCCTCCCCGGTCTGCCGGAGATGGCCGCCATCCTGGGCGAGTTGCTTCGAACGGTGGAGAAGAACCCAAGTGTGCAGGTGCGAATCGACGACGCGCACCGCGAGAAGCTGCTGAAGTCTGCACTGGGATTGACTGCCGAGGAAGCGGCGAATGTCTTCGCCAAGGCACTCGTCCTCGATGGCAGCCTGGACAACGAAGACGTGCAGGTCGTGCTCTCCGAGAAGAAGCAGATCATCCGGAAGTCCGGTCTGCTCGAGTACTACTCGGCCGAAGAGAGCTTCGCGGAAGTGGGCGGACTCGAACACTTGAAGGAGTGGCTGCGCAAGCGGACGGCAGCGTTCACTGAGCGGGCACGCAAGTTCGGGCTGCCGCAGCCGCGGGGGATTCTGCTACTGGGCGTCCAAGGGTGCGGGAAGAGCCTGTGCGCAAAGGCGGTGTCGGGCCTCTGGAACCTGCCGCTCTTGCGGTTCGATCTGGGCAGTGTCTTCGGCAAGTACATCGGCGAGTCGGAGGCGAACATCCGCAAGGCCCTCAAGACGGCCGACTCGCTGGCGCCGTGCGTGCTGTGGTTGGACGAACTGGAGAAGGCGTTCTCCGGCACCGGCGGTTCCGACGACGGGGGTACCACGTCGCGGGTACTGGGCACGTTCCTAACGTGGCTCCAGGAGAAGACCTCGCCGGTGTTCGTCATCGCAACGGCCAACGACGTGTCCAAGCTTCCGCCGGAGCTGCTCCGAAAGGGACGCCTCGACGAGATCTTCTTCGTCGATCTTCCTTCCGTAGACGAGCGGAGGCGCATCTTCGAGATCCACCTCCGCAAACGGCGGAGGAACCCGGCGGCGTTCGACTTCGAGCACCTTGCCGGCCTCGCTGAGGGGTTCAGCGGGGCGGAGATTGAGCAGGCCATCATCGAGGGCCTGTACGACGCCTTCGACCAGAACCGCGATCTGACAACAGCCGACGTCGCCGCCAACATCGTCGGAGCGGTGCCGCTCAGCCGGACCATGGGCGAGTCCGTCGAGCACCTGCGCGAGTGGGCGCGAACACGTGCGCGCCCCGCCTCGAAGCGCACCGAGAGCGCCCTGGAAGGGGCCGATGCGGGGCTTGAACTTGCTCCTCTGGTCAACGCGAATGAGGCGCCGCCCCACCCGAACCACGCGGAGGGCGAGCGCGCCGAAGTGGTCGCCCCTGATCGCCGCGACGGCTACTGGACCAACCTGAACGGACCAGGGCCAGAACAAAAAACGCGGCGCCAGTAACTGGCGCCGCGCAGGAAGGTCTTTGGGGTCTGGGGCTATCCGCAAAGCCGTTAGGCAGGGATGCTCAGGCTGTATGAGTTGAGCGCCTTCATGTAGTTGGCGCGCTCGAAGGCTGCCGGCTCGGCGCACGACTGCTGGCTGAGGGAGCCGCGGGCTTGCGCAAGGCTGGCGTAGTCCTTCGCTTCGAGGAACTTGGTCACGCCGTCGATCACCTCGGTGACGCGCGCGATCCCGTGGTGCAGCACGGCCGAACACATCATGGTGACGTCGGCGCCGGCCATGGTGAGCTTGAGGACGTCTTCGGCAGTGTGCACGCCGGTGGTGGCCGCCAGGCTGCACTGGACGTTGCCGGCCAGGATGGCGATCCAGCGGAGCGGCAAGCGCAACTCGTCGGAGGTGCTCAGCTTCAGATCGGGCTTGACCTCCAGGTTTGCCAGGTCGATGTCCGGCTGGTAGAAGCGGTTGAACAGCACAAGCGCGTCGGCACCGGCGTCGTCCAGCTTCTTGGCCATGTTGGACATGCTGCTGAAGAACGGACCAATCTTGACGGCTACCGGGATGGTGACAGCCGCTTTGACGGCCTTGAGGATGTCCACGTGCAGATCCTCGACAACTGCGGAGCTCAAGTTCGGGTCGGTGGCGACGAAGTAGACGTTCAGCTCCAGCGCATCGGCGCCAGCTTCCTGGATCTTCTTGGCGTAGTCGACCCAGCCTCCTGTGGCGACGCCGTTGAGGCTGCCGATGATTGGGATGTCGACGGCCTCCTTCGCCTTGGCGACATGCGCCACGTATTCATCGGGGCCGCGTCGGTACTCACCGATCTGCGGGAAGTAGCTTATGGCTTCCTGATAGCTCTCGGCGCCACGCGTTAGGTAGTGGTCCAGCGCGTCGGCATCCGCCTCGATCTGTTCCTCGAAGACGGAGTACAGGACGACGCCAGCGGCTCCCGCGTCTTCGAGCTTCATGATCGTGTCCAGCTCTTTGGACAAGGGCGAAGCCGACAGCACCACGGGGTTCTTCAACTGGAGGCCCATATAGGTGGTGGAAAGATCCATTGTCATCGGGTCCTTTCGTGATTGGTCAAGGGGGGGGCCCCGCGCCGTCGCCGGCCCCCCTGCTGTCAGTCTTACTCGGCTGCTGCACCAGTCGCGCCGTTGCCACCGTAGTTCATGGCGGCAAGCTGCTCGTAGAAGCTCCACTTGGCGTTGACGTCTTTCTGAGCCAGTTGGAGAAGCCTCTTCGCCTCTTCGGGTGCGAACTTGGTGAGCATCTGGAAGCGTGTCTCGGCGTAGGCGTACTCTTCGTACGCGATCTTCGGCGCCTTGGAGTCGAGCTGCAACGGGTTCTTGCCTTCGTCAACGAGCCGCGGGTCGTAGCGGTAGAGCGGCCAGTGACCGGAATCGACGGCACGCTGCTGGTTGTCGGTGGCGGTGCCCATCTCGATGCCGTGGGCGATGCAGTGACTGTACGCCAGGATGAGCGACGGACCGTGATAGGACTCCGCCTCAACAAACGCGCGGCAGCACTGCCGATCGTTGGCACCCATGGCGACCTGCGCGACGAAGACACTGCCGTAGGTCATGGCGATGAGCCCGAGGTCCTTCTTGGCGACGGGCTTGCCACCGGCGGCGAACTTCGCCACGGCGCCGCGGGGGGTGGCTTTGGACATCTGCCCGCCGGTGTTGGAGTAGACCTCGGTGTCGAGCACCAATAGGTTCACGTCGCGACCGGAGGCGAGCACGTGGTCGAGCCCGCCGTAGCCGATGTCATACGCCCAACCGTCGCCGCCGACACCCCAGACGCTCTTGCGGACCAGGGAGTCGACGACACCGATGAGGTTCTTCGCCTCGTCCGTGTCCGTACCGGCCAGTTTCTGCTTGAGGGCGGCGACGCGCTCTCGTTGCTGCGCGATGCCTGCCTCGCTGGACTGGTCGGCAGTGAGAATCCCGGCGATCAGGTCGTCGCCCAACACGCCGGCGAATTTGGGCAGCAGCACTTTGGCGAAGTCCGCCTGCGTATCCAGCGACACCCGGAAGCCGAAGGTGAACTCGGCGGCATCCTCGAAAAGCGAGTTGTTCCACGCGGGCCCGCGGCCGTCTTGGTTGTAGGTGTACGGCGTGGTCGGCAGGTTGCCGCCGTAGATGGACGAACAACCGGTGGCGTTGCCGATGAGGGCACGGTCGCCAAAGAGCTGGGTGAGCAGCTTGACGTAGGGTGTCTCGCCGCAACCGGAACAGGCGCCGGAGTACTCGAACAGCGGCTGGCAGAGCTGCGAGCCTTTGACCGTGTCCACCTTGAGCAGGCTGCGGTCGAAGTCCGGGATCTGCTCAAGGAAGAAGGCGTAGTTGTCTCGTTCCGGCTCGCGCAGCGGCGGCTGAAACTGCATGTTGAGGGCCTTGAGCTTGGGCTCCGTCTTGTTCTTGGCAGGGCAGACGTGCACGCACAGCGCGCAACCGGTGCAGTCTTCAGGAGCGATCTGGATGGTGGCCTTCATCCCGGCGTAGTCGCGCCCTTTGGCGTCGGCCGACTTGAAGGTGGGCGGGGCGCTGTCGAGGCATTTCGGATCGTAGACCTTCAGCCGGATGGAGGCGTGGGGGCAGACCATGCTGCACTTCGCGCACTGGATGCAGACTTCGGGATCCCAGACGGGGATCTCCAGGGCGATGTTGCGCTTCTCGTACTGAGTCGTGCCCAGCGGGAAGGTGCCATCGACCGGGAACTTGCTGGTGGGGATGTCGTCGCCGCGGCCGGCGATGATCTCGCCGGTGACTTCCTGCACGAACTGCGGTGCGTGCGCCGGCACGGGCGGCGGCATCTCGATGGTGCTGGTCGGCGCCGCCGGGTAGTCGAGTTGGTGCATGTTGCCCACTGCCGCGTCGACGGCAGCATAGTTCATCTGCACGATCTTCTCGCCCTTCTTGCCGTAGGCCTTCTTGATGGCGTCCTTGATCTTCTGGATCGCCTCGTCTCGGGGCAGGATGCCCGAGATCGCGAAGAAGCACGTCTGCATGATCGTGTTGACGCGCTGCCCCATGCCTGTCTTCTCGGCCACGTCGTAGCCGTTGATCACGTAGAACTTGAGTTGCTTGTCGATGATCTGCTGCTGGACCTGGCGCGGCATGCGATCCCAGACTTCTTCGGTCGGGTAGGGGGCGTTGAGCAGGAAGGTCGCGCCTTTCACCGCGTTCCTGAGCATGTCGTACTTCTCGAGGAACGTGAACTGGTGGCAGGCAACGAAGTTGGCGGCGTTGATCAGGTAGCTGGAGCGGATCTCGCGCGGGCCGAACCGCAGGTGCGACGTGGTGACGGTACCGGCCTTCCGCGAGTCGTAGACAAAGTAGCCTTGGGCGTAGTTGTCGGTCTCTTCGCCGATGATCTTGATGGAGTTCTTGTTGGCACCCACGGTGCCATCAGCGCCCAGGCCGTAGAACATGGCGCGCACAACGTCGTCGCCCTCGGCCACGAACGAGGCGTCGTAGTCGAGACTGCTGTGGGTAACGTCTTCCACAATCCCGACAGTGAAGCGGTTCTTCGGCTTGCACTGGTCGAGGTTGTCGAAGACCCCCTTGACCATCGCCGGCGTGAACTCCTTGCTCGACAATCCGTAGCGGCCGCCGACAATCTTGGGCATGCACGCAAACGGCAGTTCGCCTTCGGTCTGAGCCTCGGCGAGGGCGGACAGCACGTCCTTGTAGAGCGGCTCGCCCTCAGCGCCAGGCTCCTTCGTGCGGTCGAGGACGGCGATCTTCTGCACGGTTTTCGGGAGGGCAGCCAGGAGGCGCGCGTTGTCAAAGGGGCGGTAGAGGCGGACCTTGACGAGACCGATCTTCTCGCCGGCGGCAGTGAGGTATTCGACCGCCTCGTGCGCCGCCTCAGCACCGGAGCCCATCATGACGAGGACGCGCTCCGCTTCGGGGTCACCGACGTAGTCAAACAGGTGGTAGCTCCGGCCGACGAGTTCGGCGAACTTGTCCATCTGCTTCTGAACGATGTCCGGGAACGCCACGTAGAAGGGGTTGATCGTCTCGCGAGCCTGGAAGAACACGTCCGGATTCTGAGAGGTGCCACGGACGACCGGGTGCTCGGGCGACAGGGCGCGTTGCCGATGCTGGCGGACCAACTCATCGTCCATCATGGCGCGCATGTCTTCGTCGGCAAGTTGCTCGACCTTCATCACCTCGTGGGAGGTGCGGAATCCATCGAAGAAGTGGACGATGGGCAGTCGCCCTTCGAGGGTGGCAGCCTGACAGATGAGCGCGAGGTCCATGGCCTCCTGGACGCTCCCCGAGCACACCAGCCCCCAGCCCGTTGCGCGGACGGCCATGATGTCGCCGTGATCGCCGAAGATCGACAGGGCGTGGGTCGCCAGTGTCCGTGCGGAGACGTGGAACACGGTGGAGGTCAACTCCCCCGCGACCTTGAACATGGTCGGGATCATGAGCAGCAGTCCCTGCGACGCAGTGAACGTGGTCGTCAAGGCACCGGTCTGCAATGAGCCGTGCACGGCGGCCGAGGCGCCGCCCTCGCTCTGCAGCTCCACGACCCGGGGCACCGTGCCCCAGATGTTGGTCTTCCCCAATGCGCTCCACTCGTCGGCGTTCTCTCCCATGTTCGACGAGGGGGTGATGGGGTAGATTGCGCACACTTCGTTGGTCTTATGCGCGACGTATGAGGCGGCTTCGTTGCCGTCGATCGTAACGAACTGTCGTGGCATCACGACCTCCATGGAGTCCTGCCGACACAGTTGCGGGCAAAGAGCGGCATGCATACGGCCCTGCCCGCCAAGTCAAGGCAATCCGGCAATCCCTGTGCGCGGCTGGGTGTATTGGAACTGGAGCGTCAGGTGCGCGCCTCGTGCCAGGACCACAGTCGCATCTGACGGAGAATTCGGATGCAACTATTGTGCCAGGAGCGCCGAGCGCGCTTTGCCTGAAGCAAAGGTTCCGAGACGCAGCGTTACTTCGACGGCCGGTACGGGTTCCCTTTCGCGTCGGTGTGTCCACGGGCGACCGGGCAGGGGAGAAGAGGGCGGCGTCGGCGCGCCTCACTCGCTGGCTTCGGAGTATACTGGAGCAACTCAGTCCTCGCTTCATCTTCCGCCAACGATCCATGTTCACTATCGGGCTGACCGGCGACATTGCCACAGGGAAGAGCACCGTGTCCCGGATGCTGGGGGAGCGCGGCGCGTTGGTCATCGACTCAGACGCGCTGACGCGCGAGTTAATGCAGCCAGGCACGCCGACTTATCGCGCAGTGGTGGCGTGTTTCGGTGACGGGATCCTGTGCCCGGACGGTAGGCTCAACCGAGCCGCCCTTGGGCAGATCGTCTTCTCCGAGCCCGCCAGGCTGAGGGAACTGGAGTCGCTCGTGCATCCGGCCGTCGCGGCCTTGCGGGAGGCGAAGCTTCGCGCGAGTGACGCGGAGGTGGCGGTGATCGAAGCTGTGAAGCTCGTGGAAGCCGGGCAGCACGAAGGAGTCGACGAGCTTTGGGTAGTGACAAGCACCCGGGAGGTGCAACTGCGCCGCCTGCTGCACGACCGAGGGCTGTCGCTGGAGGACGCAGAACGACGGCTCGCCGCCCAGCCGCCGACGGCAGCGAAGCTCAAACTCGCCGCTGTAGTGATCCAGAACAACGGCACCTTGGCCCAACTGCGCGCCGAGGTCGAGCGACAGTGGAGGCGGCTGACGGCATGAAGCTGAGAGAGCGCCGTTTTGCGTTCGGAGCAGGAGCACGTCGCGGGTCGGCGTAGTTAGTGACACCCCTCAAGTCGTGCAGGAGGTCTGCAACATGAACCGCTGGGAACTTCAAACGATTCGCGACTTCTGGCTCAACGCGCAGAAGCAGTACCCCACCAACACGGCCGCCGTGTTCCAAGGACGGTCATGGACCTTCCGCGAGTGCGATGAACTGGTGGAGAACCTGCGCAGCCACCTGGTTCGCGACTTCGACGTCCAGAAGGGCGACACGGTGGCGATGCTGCTTCCCAACTGCTTCGCGTACTTCACCGCCTACTGGGCCACCGTGAAGATCGGCGCCATCGTGACCCCGGTGAACACCCGACTTCGCGCCACAGAGCTGGAGCACGTGGTCGCCAACAGCGAGGCGAATGTGGTCTTCGTGCATGCCGACTGCTGGGCGGAGGCACGGGAGACTTTGGCCGGTGTCCCGCAGATTCTGCGGTTCATCACCGTCGGGTTTGAGGAAGAGGAGAGCGCCTGCTTCGAGAAGCTGATCGCTGCCAACGCCGGCCCGGTCGACGATCCCGCAATTGCGGGGGAAGACGTCGCCATCCTGATGCACACCTCCGGCACGACGGGCAAGCCCAAGGGCGCGGTCATGCGCAACTGCGACCTGCTGTTCAACGTGAAGTGCGCCATCATCGCCCAGAGCTTCCGCCACGAGGACATTCACCTGTTGGTCGTGCCGATGTTCCACGCCACCGCGCTCTACAG
>PEVN01000127.1:0-868 GCA_002779825.1 Armatimonadetes bacterium CG06_land_8_20_14_3_00_66_21
CCGACGATGACAACGATGGCGTTGTGGACAAGGACGATGCGTTCCCGCTGGAGCCGGAAGAGTGGGCAGATGCCGATCACGATCTCATCGGCGACAACTTGGACGCCGATACCGATGGCGACGGCGTTGCCGATGATCGGAACCACAACGGCACCCCGGACTGCGAGGAGCTGGACTTTGACGGCGACGGCTGGGCCCGCGCGAAGGCCGTCCCGTGGGACGCCTTCCCACTCGACTCAAGAGAGTGGCGCGATACCGACGGAGACGGCCTCGGCGACAACGCGGATACTGATGACGATGGCGACGGGTGGAGCGACGCAGAGGAGGCGAAGGCCGGCACAGACCCGCTCGACCGACTGAGCTTCCCCGCGGGTGTCGCCGGACCGACCAAAGCGGCGACTCCGGTGAAACAGCCGGCCGCCGCTGGGTCTCCGGCGGCTGGCGGACGGACCGTCATCGTCGCGAATCGTGGCGGGTGGGCCGGTGACGTCAAGCGCCCTTTGACCGGCGTCATCCGACACAACGGCCGGTGGTATGAGTTCGTGGCGGCCGACGGCCGCAAGTGCGGCGTCAACGTCAACCGGCTCCCTCCTGCCGACCGGGCGGCGCTTCTGGCGCTGGTGGGGAAGCAGATTCGCGTGACCGGCTTCTTGACTGACAAGGGCGGAGACACTACGCCGACGTGGTTCGAGGAAGCCAAATGAGCCACTGGCCTCGCTGGGGCGGCGCGCCACCGACCGCGCCCAGGTCGAGAGGTCGAAGCCGATCTAGGAGGTTAGTACTACAACCGTACTTAGCTCGGGGCAGGTCTCCGACCGCCCCGAAACGCTTGACCGGAAGGTCTCAAAGGGCTCTGGAGACCTGTCGG
>PEVN01000127.1:896-5343 GCA_002779825.1 Armatimonadetes bacterium CG06_land_8_20_14_3_00_66_21
GTTGTAGTATTAGTCCGCCTCCCGCGGCACCGCCGCTAAATACCCCCACGCGTAGGCATTTCGAGCCATGGGCTGCTGCACGGTGAACTCGCACACCATGGGGTGCCAGAGCACGTCCCAGTGAGCTTCGGTTGTCGGCCACTTGTCGAAGCTTGGGAAGAGGTGCTTGTCAACCAGTTTCTGCGCCCACAGGTCCTTCCCTTGGTCGTAGCCGATGGGCCCGAGCACGGTGAGACCCGCGGGCGCTGGCTGGTCGCTGTACCGTGAGTCGATCTGCAGCGGATGGACGGGCGACTTGTGCCCCAGACCGGTGGTGTAACACAGGTTTAGAGGATTGGCCCCAGCGCCGTGCTGGCACGCAAGCACAATCGCGCGCAGGTAGCGGGCGTCGCCGGTCAACGCATGAACCCGGCACAGGCTGACGGCATCGGGCGCGGTGAAGGCGCTCCATGCTGGCGGCATCCACGGGTCCTTCGTCCAGCGGAACCCCGTTCGCTGGCACTGCGCTGCCCGGGCGTCGGCTTCCTGCAGAATCGCGTTTCGGCAGTTGGTTTGGACCGTGGCGTTGACGCTGGGCAGCTCGGTGCGGACGTAGACCCAGGCGTTGTCCCGCTGGTTGTGCTTGGGCCACTGATACAGACTCGCCGAAGCCTCGGTGAAGACCGTCGTCGCCAGGAAGACAGTGTTCCACCGCTCTTTCCCAGTCAGTCGGTACAGCTCCGCGGCGGCCAGGTTCCGGAGATCGCCGACGCCGCCTTCATGCGGCTCGACGCCCCCAAGCTTAGGCAGCTCAAGCTCGGCCCAATCCGCCGCCCGAAGCGCACTCTCGCGGTACGTCTTGGCTTGGACGGGCTCCCGGGTCTCCAGCCAACGCGCGGCCCGAGCAGCCGTGGCGGCATACCAGTAGCTCGACCAGACGCCCGGCGCGTATGCCAGAACGTCGAGTGACTCCTGCCACGAGCATTCGCCCTCGCGCGGGTGCTCGGAGGATTCGATGCCGCCGCGGATGCCGCCCTCCGGAGTCTGCATACGGCGGTAGCAGTCGAGGGTGAACAGCGCTTCGGAGACGATGTCCGGGAGACCGTCGTTGGACTCCGGGAGGTTCAGCGAGACCCGACTGAAGTAGTCGGGGAACAGCTCTGCCAGTTCCAGCAAGTAGAGCGACACGGCGAGGTGCTGGATCCGTCGGTCCCAGTCGCCGGCGTCCATGTAGCCGCCCCAGGCGTCGGGAACGAGGGCGTCCGTCTTGCCTCGCGTCAATCCGCCGAAGTTGGTGTCCTCGCTGTTCAGCCCATTCCCGGTGTTCATGAGTGGCGCGGACGAGGCGCAGACGCGCACCCCGTCGGCGGGGTGGAAGGGCCGCGGGCGCCGGTACTCGGTGTCTGGCGGGCCCAGCTCAATGTTGCTGCGTTGGTGATAGAAGCCCCGCGCGGCAGAGGTCGACAGGCTTCGTCTTGCGGGATACGGACGTTGGCGATTGTGGGTCCCGGTATGCCGGATCGTTTGCGGAGGAGAGCGCATACGTGCCCAGAGCGTCCGCCCAGGTCGGGTCGAGGCGATCGCCCACCACGCGGTCCGGCGTGTAGACGAGCTTCTCGTCCCGACCCACCAGCGATCCCAGGTAGGCGCCGTCGCGGAAGACCCAGCGCTGCTGCCCCTGCCGGTCGATCCGATCCCTGTCCTGCTTCTGGTACGCCACTTGGTCGCCGTAGACTGAGTCGCCGGCCAGCATGGTCACGGTGACGAGGTCTGGAGCCGCCCTGCCGACGTGGGCGAGGCGCAGCGCTCCGGGCCCGGCACTTGCCGTCGTGGGTCGCTGCTCAGCCCGGACGAGTAAAGGCATCAGTGCCATTGCGAGTGCGGCGGATTGCAGTGCGAGCGTCAGTCTCGGTGGGAGCAAGTGGAACCTCCTTCGGAAATGCGCCGTCAATCTGAGCCGCGAGCGTGACGGAGCGCGTGCCGCGCTCGCTGCCCCGGCGACGTCGACGGGGCACGCGCTCCGTCACCGTCGCCACTGGGAGGGGCTTGCGTTTCCACCTGCCGGGGTGTTCAAGCGAAACGCGAACAGGAGTGATTCCTACGAAATTGCAGTCTGGACGCCCCAACTTGTTGGGGCACTGCCCAAGCTCGGCTCCCGAACGAGTTCGGGCGTCCAGTGCCCGCGCTTTCATCCGACTTGGTGCCCAACCAACGGGCGGGCATGAGTGACTCCCGCGAACAGCGGACGGCCAGAGGCCATTCGACACCTGTCTGGCCGTAACCTGTTGGTGAAGGCAATCCGACGTCGACGGCCGGCGAGCCGCCGCGTAGCTGCAGGAAGGTCGCGCCGTGGGTGATGGCGAAGAGGCCATCCGCAATGCTGTAGCACCCGGAGGAGTCAGATGATCCCTGTCTGGCGAGCGACACATAGGTGGGCTGTCCCCATGCTGCTCGCGTGCCGAGCCCTCGTGCTTGGGGAGACGGCACCAGCGCCCGGGGCGCCTGTTGGTTCCGGCGCGCCGTACGCGGTTGTTTTTGAGACCTACCGCAACGGCAACTGGGACCTGTTCACGGTCAATGCGGACGGCTCCAATTCGGTGAACGTGACGCGGACACCTGACGTGAACGAGCTGTACCCCCACGTCTCGCCCGACGGCACGAAGGTGTGCTTCGTGGTCGACGAGGGCAAAGGAAAGTCGGGCAGCCGCAGTGTCTGGTACATGAACCTGGATGGCACCAAGCGGACGAAGGTGTCGGACCGTGCGCGCGAACCGTGCTGGAATGCCGACGGGACCAAGCTCGCGTACCTGCGGAGCGAGTACAACGAGTTCACGCCGCTGGACTTCGCGACAACCGGGATCTTCGTGTATGACCTGAAGACGAAAGTCCACACGGCGCACCCGAACGGTGGGATCAACCACCTGTACAACCTGTGCTGGTCACCTGACGGCGAGTGGTTTGTGGCGACAGTGCATGGCGGCATGGGCTTCAAGCACGCCATCCTGGCCCTCGAAGCGAACGGCAGGAAGGTGGTCAATCTGGGAATCCCTGGCTGCCGCCCGGACCTCAGTCGCGACGGGACGAAGATCGCCTGGGGCGCCAGCGACTGGGAGCTGTGGGTAGGTGACTTCGACGTCAGCTCCGGTGACCCCAAGATCACTAACCGCCGGGCAGTGGTGCAGAGCAAGGAGCCGATGAAGGTCTATCACATCGACTGGTCGCCCGACGGCAAGTGGGTCGCCTTCAGTCGCGGGCCCGAGAAGAAGAAGAACCTGAGGTTCGCCGAGGAAATGGTCGGGATCCAGGCGCCGGAGTGGAACATCTGCGTGGCAGACGCCAGCCAAACCAACCAGTGGGTTGCGATCACGTCGGATGGTCAGAGCAACAAGGAGCCGGATTGGATGCCGACAGGGGCGGGTTCGCGGTGAGGTGTCTCGTGTCGGGTGTCATGTGTCAGGTGTCACGTGCTGCGTGTCATCGGGCGAGGGCAGTGCTTCTCGTCGCGGTGATGCTCGGGGGACAGGCGTTTGGGGAGGAGGTGGCGGGAGGTGGGGCACCCGAAGTCATCAAGACGAAGTCCGGTGTCGAAGTGGTTCGCCTTCCGGCGGGCTGGTTCGAGATGGGCAGCGCGAAAGGGGCGGCGGCCGAGAAGCCCGTTCACAAAGTGTGGGTGGACGCATTCCTCATGGATCGCTACGAAGTCACCCAGGAGTTGTACGGGAAGTTGGTGCTCGGCAATCCGTCCCACTTCAAAGGACCCAACCTGCCGATGGAGCAGGTGAGCTGGGCGCGGGCGGCGGTCTACTGCAACGAGCGGTCCCGCGCCGAGGGGTTGCAGGCGTGCTACGACGAGGACACCGCAGAGTGCAACTTCGGGGCGAACGGCTACCGGTTGCCCACCGAGGCGGAGTGGGAGTACGCGTGCCGCGCCGGGACGAAGGGACAGTACCCATTCGAGGGTGGCGCCGCCAAGCTGCATGACTACGCCTGGTGCGCCGCAAACGCCGTCGGCACGACGCATCCGGTGGCGGGGAAGAAGCCCAACCCCTGGGGGCTGTTCGACATGCTGGGGAATGTTGCCGAGTGGTGCAACGACGCCTACGGCGAAGACTATTACCATGAGAGTCCGGCGCGGAATCCGCGGGGCGCGGAGTTCGGCGACAACCACGTCTTGCGCGGGGGCTCCTGGAACGCCGAGCCGGACGCGTGTCGGTGTGCGTACCGTCTGGGCGACGACTCCGGGTTCCAGGATGCCTGCTATGCCAAAGATGACATCGGGTTCCGTTGTGTGCGCAGCGCGGCTGGGACTGCGGCAGCCTCTCGTTGAGAGGCACCGAGCGGTTCCCCAGCCGCCCGGCTTTGTTGACAGCGTTCCAGGCGGATGGGTTATGCTATACCCGCGAAGGTTGGGAACACACCGAAGTCCCGGTGCGACTTCGGCTCCGTCTGGGAGAATACCCTCTGTCCT
>PEVN01000382.1 GCA_002779825.1 Armatimonadetes bacterium CG06_land_8_20_14_3_00_66_21
TGCCCATCAGCCTGTTCCAGCGCCGCAACCTGGGCCGCTCCACGGACGGTCTGCTGATCGCGCCTCCGGCGGCCGACCCCCTCGGCTAACGGCTGCGCGCAGATCCTCGCTCCCTCACTCAGGTGCGTGCGAGAGCGGGTACCTGCCGTACTCCTCCACGGCACGCCACACCGCCGCAATGTGCTCCTCCGGCCACGGCATCCCCTGGTCGGCTCCGCAGAAGTAGCCGCCTTCCCGGCCCAACTGCCACAGCCGCCTCCGGACCTCCGCCTCGATCCGGTCGGGCGGGCCGTCCACGATCAGGGCAGAGGAGATGCCGCCTTGGAGCGCCAGCCTCCCCTGCGTCCGCTGCCGCACGCGGTCCAGGTTGTTGGCGGACGCCTGCACCGGGTTCAGGATGTCGACGCCCAGGTGTAGGAACACGTCGAGGACCGCGTCGAGGTTGCCGCAGGAGTGGAAGTTGAGGAGCACGCCGCGTGACTTGTAGAAGCTGAACAGCCGGGCGTATTCGGGCACCAGGAAGTCGTTGAGCAGGGCAGGGGAGAGCAGCGGGCCGAGTTGGGTGCCCAGGTCATCGCCGAGGCCGGCGATCTCGACACCGACCTCCACGTAGTGCTTCGCGAGACCCAACTGGAAGTCCATCACCCGGTGCAGCACCTCGCGGACGAAGCCGGGCTCGGTGTGGAAGTAGACCATGAGGGCTTCCATCCCGACCAGGTTGTAGGTCCGCTCCCAGAGCGTCTCGCGGTGGGAGCCGGAGAGGAAGCTGTCGGCGTCGGGGTCGCGGGCGCGCGCTTGCTCGTACAGGCGGGCGATGATGCGCTCGTCATCGGGGTCAGGCCAGCGGTAGGCGGCCAATGCGCGCGGGTCGGGGATCGGGTGGTGGATCGGGAAGCCCATCACGCCTTCCTGTCGCTTGCGGAAACTGACGCCCCAGATGTCTTCCCACTCGGTGCCGACCGGGCAGTCGTGACCGCCGCCGGCGTAGCCTTCGTGGTTGGCGCCGGTGTAGGCAATGCCGTGGCACGGCGGGCCGCCTGCGAGGCGGTCGGGCGTACCGAAGCGGATGATCTCCAACGCGTTGTCGCGAGCCGTAAGCACGGGCGGACCTCCCCTGGTCAGCGACCTGCGACGGTGACTCGCAGCGCCACGTCCTCGGCGAACGCTGACGAGGTTAGCCTCCGCTCGCCGCCCGGGTGCTGGAACGTCTCACCTTTGTCCACCGCGCCGGTCAGTGTGTTCACCCACTCCGCTCTGAGGTCGCCTGCCGGCAGAGACAGCGTCAGCTCGACGGAAGTGGCTGGGGCGGCCGCCTTCTCGCGGGAGACGTAGACAGCATACTTGACGCCCGCTTCAGCCAAGGCGGATGCCGTTGCTCCCTCGGGCAGACCGCCTTTGACGACGGAGGGATTCGGCGCCATCCGGATGAAGTCAAACCGCTCAACGAACTGCTTCAGGATGCTGAGCTGTCGCCGCAGTGATGCACCGCCGCCGCCGGGCTGCGTGGGCGGGTACGCAAACGTCCCGTCTTCGTGGCCGACGGTGAAGGAGTAGTCCAAGTTGTTGTAGAGGCCGCCGCCCGCCAGGATGAATGCCCAGGCTTCGCGGCGGTAGTGGAAGTCGCCGGTGCCCTTGAAGCCGGTCTCATTGTCGCCGAGGACCTTGTTCAGCCCGTAGTTCAGGGCGACGGTCTCGGGCGGCCAGGCGTAGTGGAAGTTGAAGATCGACACCGCCGGGTGCGGGTTTTCCACCTTCGCCTTGCCGTTGGCGATGTTTTGGGAGATCAGGTGCGCGACACCGAGTTGCTTCTCGGTCTCGGCGATCACGTCGGCAATGTGGTGCTGCCAGTCCATGGTCACACCGCGGATGTATGGCTCGTTCATGATCTCGTAGTACACGTTGTCGAAGTCCCGCAACTCGGTGACGACCTCCCGCACCATCGCGTCCTGCACCGGAAGAAGCTCGCCGTGCTTGTCCAGCGTGTAGACGTCCTCGCGAGGCACCCCGCCGAGCCCGTTGACATTGTTGCGCGTGTTCATCGGACTGAGGTTCCACATCTCGTCACCGTAGAAGGGGCAGAACAGGTTGACTTCGACGACGAGGGCGCGGTCAGAGGCTTTGCCGACGAAGTCTTTCAGCCGCGCGAAGTACGCCGCGTTCCATTGGGTCAGGTCGAACTTGTTGCCGCCATTGGCGTAGCCGGGAGTTTGACTCCTCGCCCAGGGGCAGAGCAGCTTCCCTTCCGCAGGGGCGAGGGAGTTCTGCGCGATGCTGAACGCCCCGGGCTGCTCGCAGTACGCGCCGATGAAGGTGCGGGTGTTGTTCAGCCCGTCGGCGTGCAGTGTGTCCAGGTACGTCGTGTAGTCGAACTCGCTGTTGAGCACAGCGCCATAGTGCTCGCCCGACGTGAGAAGCACGGTCGGCTTACCGCGGAACAGGAAGTAGTGAGGGTTGTCGGGGTGGAGGCTGATCGGGTCGGCGGCGGCATCCGCTGCGAGTGACAGGCAAAGCAGCGTGGTGAGGGCGAGCGCAACCAGGACGTGGGTCATGTTGGTACAGCTCCAGTCGCAGGACGAGTGAGGACGTTGCGGAGCATTTCCGCGGCGTTTTCCTTGCACAGTGTAAATTCGCGCCGCGGCTGCACTGTCCTTGTGGCTACAGAGGTGCGTGTCCGGTCACGAACCGACCGGGGGAACCGGTTGTCCAACCCTCGGCCGCGCCCGAACAGCGGCAACCGAACGCAGAACCATTCGCAGTACAGGAGGTGCTTTGGTGCCGCCCTCAACGCAGACAAAGCCATATGCAAGGATCAAAGTCGTGGGTGTTGGCGGGGGCGGCGGGAATGCCGTCAACCGGATGATCGACGCCGGAGTGCGCGGCGTCGAGTTCGTGGTGATCAACACCGACAAACAGGTGCTCGACCAGACCAGCGCCGAGCAGAAGGTGCAGATCGGCAGCCGGAAGACCGGCGGACTGGGCGCGGGGGGCAACCCGGACGTGGGTATGGAAGCCGCAGAGGAGAGCCGTGAGGCGCTGGTCGCAGCCTTGGGGCGGCCGGAGATGGCGTTCATCACCTGCGGGCTGGGCGGCGGCACCGGCACCGGGGCGGCACCCGTGGTCGCCGACATCATGAAGAAGGCCGGCGCCCTCACCATCGGCGTGGTGACGATGCCGTTCACCTTTGAGGGGATTCACCGGGCCATGCGCGCCGGCGAGGGCGCCCACGCATTGCAGGGGAGCGTGGACACACTGCTCAGCATCCCCAACGATCGGCTTCTCAGCGCGCTGGGAAAACGCACCCCGATTCTGGAGGCGTTCCGGGCAGCCGACGACGTGCTGCGGCAGGGCGTGCAGGGCATTTCGGACCTCATCACCATTCCCGGATACATCAACTTGGACTTCGCCGACATCCGGTCGGTCATGAAAGATGGCGGCGCGGCCCTGATGGGCATTGGCACTGGCACCGGGGAGCATCGAGCCAAAGATGCCGCCCGGGCAGCGGTGGCGAGCCCGCTGCTGGAGCAGTCGCTCTACGGCGCGAAGCAGGTGCTCATCAACCTCACCGGCGGGAGAGACCTCGCCCTGACCGAGGCAGAAGAAGCCGTCCGCATCGTTCGGGAGTCCACCGGCGCCAGCGACGCGAGCATCTTCTGGGGGTTGGTGATCGACCCGGCGCTGGATCAGGAGATCCGCCTCACGGTTGTCGCCACAGGTTTCGACGGCACGGCGCCGGAACCCGCTGCCGCTGCGGCAGCGCCGGCCGAGCCGTCGCCGGTCTCCTTCACCCGCGCCGTCAGGGAGTTAGGGAAGCTCGACGATCAGGACGACGACTTCGGCGTGCCGACGTTTCTGCGCGGGCGGTGAGTTGGCGAAGCTGTAGGCGGGAAGCGTCGGGCAGGACTCCGGAGGAGACGTAGCGAAAGGGTTGCCGCGTCGGGAGCTGACTCGAGTGCCCCGAGGAGCCTCTCCATGATCCGCCTCGAGCCGCTGGTGCCGACGCGGGTGCCCAGGGCGTGCGCCAACAGGTTTTCCGGCAAGGACCAGGTGGTCTGGACGCTGTACAACCGCAGCGGCCGCGAGTTTGACGGCAACGGGCTGGGGTTGGCCCACGTTGCGGGGGCAACGATGGACAACGGCGAGGTGACTGCCGTCGCCCAGCGAACGCCGTCTTGGAGCCCTGGACCGAAGTAGGGTCGACAGCCGGTGGCGGCCGTCGAGCGCGCTTGGAGAAAGGACTGTGAACGACATGCGGTGTACTCTGATAGCTCTGGCCATGTCGCTCGCGTGTGTCGGCATGGTTGCAGGTCGTGTCGCGAGGAGTGCGGAGATGGACGAGGAACGTCTTACGGATCCAGCAGCAGCCCTCACGTCGGCGCCGTCGCCCGAGGGCGAGGCGCTCTCGGAGCACTACGCCCTGACCGTCGGGGGCCGCAGCGTGCCGGTCTACGCCTGCCGTGTGTCGGCAATGCCGTTCAACCAAGTGTGGCCGGGCTACCAGCGACCGTTGGACCAGACGGAGACGGCGGGCTTCGCCTACTGGGACATGGGCGGCCTGGCGCGGGTTGAGATCCGCTCCTTGCGGCCCGTTGAGTCGGTGGTTGTCCGGCCCGCGTCCCTCGGAATCGTCCCCACCGTCGAGGGCGACCGGATTGCCTTCGACCTGAACCGGCCGCGTCAGTTGGTGGTCGAGGTCAACGGGCTGCACCACGCCCTGCATCTGTTCGCCAACCCGCCAGAGCGGGACGCGCCAACGGCCGGGTCGGACACCGTTCGCTACTTCGGCCCCGGCGTTCACCGGCCGGGCAAGATCGACCTGAAGAGCAACGACACCGTCTACCTGGCTCCCGGCGCCGTGGTGTACGGCAGCCTCCACGCCAGCGGCGCCTCCAATGTCCGGATCCTCGGGCGCGGCATTCTCGATGTCGCACCCTTCGCTCGCGGCGAGGGTGGCGGCGCAATCCGGCTGACCGACTGCTCGGAGGTGGTCATTGACGGAATCACCATGCGCGACCCGGACGTCTGGTGCTGCAGCCTGTTCGGGTGTCGGAACGTCGTCGTCTCCAATGTCAAGCTCGTCGGGTTGTGGCGCTACAACGCCGACGGGATCGATGTCTGCAACAGCCAGGACGTAGTCGTTGAAGACAGCTTTGTTCGCGCCTTCGACGACGCCCTTGTGATCAAAGGGCTGAAGTTCGGGCAGAACTCCTTCGACGGCCGCCCGGTGAAGAACGTCGTGTTCCGGCGGTGCGTCGTCTGGTGCGACTGGGGCCGGGCGATGGAGATCGGTGCTGAGACGTGCGCCCCGGAGATCTCCGACGTTGTCTTCGAGGATTGCGACGTCGTCCGCACCACCCACATCGCCATGGACCTCCAGCACGGTGACCGGGCTGCCGTGCACGACATCCGCTTCGAGAACATCCGCGTGGAGGTCGACAAGTTCAACCTGCCTCCGCGGATGCAGTCCAGTCCGGAGGACCGGTACGCGCTCGCGGAAAACGAGAGCTACCTGCCGAACCTGCTGGTGATCGCGATCCGCGGCACGAACTACTCCCAGGACGCGCAACGCGGGACCGTCCGTGACGTGCTGTTCCGCGACATCGCCGTGACCGGACCGCGGAGGCCGGGGTCCTCCTTCAACGGCTCCGACGCGGAGCACACGGTTGCGGGCGTGACCATTGAGAACCTCCGCCTCAACGGCCGGGCAATCGCAGATGCCGCCGACGCGCAGCTTGCCATTGGGCCGCACGTAAGCAACGTTCGATTCCGTTGACTCGGCGGCGCGGATTGATAGCGCGTTTTCGGAGGGACAACCCGATGCAACGAAGAGACAACCGACTGTGGTTGCTGCCGGTCCTGCTGACGCTGTGCGCCCAGGGAGGCTGGACCATGGATTGCCACGTCTCGCCAACCGGCAACGACGCCAACACCGGCACGGGGCCGGAGGACGGGAAGGCGCTTCGCACCCTCCAGGCCGGAGTGGACAAGCTGCAGCCTGGCGACACGCTGCTGGTCCACGGCGGCGTGTACCGCGAGACGGTGACGTTTCCCCGTAGCGGCGAGCCGGGGAAGCCGATCACCGTGAAGGCGGCGGACGGTGAGGAGGTCACAGTCACGGGCTGTGACCCAGTGACCGGGTGGACGAAGCAGGAGGGCAACCTCTGGAAAGCGCCGATGCCGTGGACGCTGGGCTTGGGGCGGAATCAGGTGTTCGCCGGGGGCGCGGTGCTGATCGAGGCACGGTTCCCCAACGAACCCGATCCCGGACTGGGGATGTACGTGTCCGATCTGTCGCCGCTCTGGCCGACGTTCGGCGAGTTCTCGATTCCCGACCCGAAGGGAAGCCCCGGCCGGCTCGTGAGCAAGCTGCTCGATGGGCAGCCGGATGACTACTGGAAGGGGGCGTGCTACTACGGCGTCCACTACGAGGGTTGGTCGGCGCAGACCGGGATTATCGAGAGCTCGAAGTCGGGTGAGATCACCGTCGGCGACCGGACGCGGACGTGGTGGTTCGGCCCGGCGTACGGCGGCGGCTACAAACCCGAAGAGGGACGCGGCATGATCGTCGGGCACATGCACGCACTGGACGCACCGGGCGAATGGGTCTGGCAGGACGACACGCTCTATCTCATCCCGACGGGCGGTGGCGAGCCGACGAGTGTCGAGGCAAAGCGGCGGCAGCTTGTCTTCGACCTGAGCGGACAGGAGCAGATTCGGATCGAGGGGCTGACGATCAGAGCGGCGTCGATGCGGCTGGAGGGCTCCGCCAACTGCGTGATCGACCGGTGCGACCTGTCGTACATTTCGCACTTCACGCGCTTCTACGCCATCGGTCAGATTGAGGACGGCCGCGACACGATCAAGTCGGGAGAGACGGGGATCTTCGTGGGAGGGCACGACAACTCGTTCCTCAACTGCAGTGTCCGCTTCAGCGCCGGCGCGGGGTTCTACTTGCGCGGCTACCACCACACGATCCACAACTGCCTCATCGACGAGATCGACTACACAAGCCACTACCTGAACGCCATCACCGATGCGGTGTCGGACTTCGGCGACTACGAGAACATGTTGGTCGGCGGCCACGTGATCACGTACAACACCATGCGCAACGCCGGGCGGCACTTCTTCAACTTCTACGGGAACGGCACCAGCACCGCCTCCCGCGACCGGGCGCCGATGGACTACATGGCGACGCTCTTCGCCCACAACCACCTGTACAACGGGATGCTTGAGACGAAGGACGCCGGCCTGCTCACCGGTTACTACTCCAGCGGCGGCACGCTGGACGGGCTGAACTCGCAGGTGTGCTACAACGTGCTGCACGACAGCTACGACCTGGCCGCCATGCGCTGGGGCGTGTTGGGGATCGTGTATCTCGACGCCGGAACGTGCGATGTGGACTTGCACCACAACCTGCTGTGGGCGGCGCCGGGGTCGCTCCAGCGTGGGCTCTGGTACAACACGATGTGCGTCGATGTCCACGAGCACGATAACGTGTTTCACCTGCTATTCACGAGGACGTGCGCAGAGCTGAAGCCGGCGGACTTCCCTGAGGGCAAGCCGTTCCGCTTTGGGCATGATTTCGGCAACCCGCCGCCGCTGCCAGTGTGGCCGCAGCTTGAAGAGCTTCGGCTGACTGATCCGCCGGATCGGACGGATCGGACTGATCTGACCGATAGAGCGTCGTTTTCCCTGGGCAACGTGGACTTCAACCGCGGCTGGCAGTCCCTGGTCGTGCGCTTCGCCAGCGACGCGAAGGGCATGAACACCGATCGCTCCGGCCGCGCCAAGCCGCGCCACCAGAAAGCCACCGATCCGCTGGTCCTTGAGGCCACTGTCAACGACGGCAAGCAGGAGCAAGTTCGGCAACAGTGGACGTTCCTCTACAACTTCAGCGAGGGCGCATGGATCCGCTTCAACCAAGTGCCGTTGGGAGAGGGGTACCGGCGCTTCCGGGTGATCTACGGCAACGAGCAACCGGCGCCGCGACAACTTGAGGTGCACCTGGACAGCGCGGACGGCTCCCTGGTCGGCAAGATCGACCTCCCGCAGACGGACAAGGCGCGCGGCGGCCGGATCCAGATCTACGGCGAAGCCGTCGGCGACATCGCTCCCGAGGCGACTGGCACACGGGACGTGTTTCTCGTCTGCCATTCGGACGACGACAAGCCGGTTGGCGAGTTCGAGTACTTCCGCTTCGAGCAGTACCGGGGGCAGATTCCTCTGCAGCCGAACGAGGTCAAGCTCGAGCTTCGCGTCGGCAGCAAGGACGGTGAGAAGATCGGCGAGGTGTATCCGCGCGCCACGGGCGGTGCTGAGGTGTCTCGCGACTTCGTGGCGAAACTGGAGCCCGCCAAAGGCACGCAGCCGCTGTTTCTCGTCGTCCGATCCAGCGTCGAGGGTCCTGTCGGCGCCATCAACTCGGTCAGCTTGGAGAAGGCGAAGCAACCCATCGACTGGACGGGCGTCAGCAACCCGCCGCTGTCGCGGGACGGGAAGCTGGTCTTCCCTGAACCGACCAACCTGCCGTGCGCCAAGCCCGCCGACAAGTACGCTGGCGCGGCTGCGGCTGCGCGACCGCGGCCGGTCATTGCGGCGACGCGGGTGAAGTCGCCGCCGGCCATCGACGGGCGCTTGGACGAGTGGGAAGCAACCGCCCAGACCATGACCCTCGGCGAAGACTGGGACGGCAGCCAGAGCACCGCAACGCCCAGCACGGCCTGGATCGGCTACGACGACGCGGCTCTGTACGTGGCCGCGAAGACCCCGGTGAAGGACGGCACAAAGCTCGACTTCGCGAGCCACGTCTGGGGTGCCACCGACGCCATGGAGATCGCCGTCCAGGACGGCTTCGCCGCCAAGCCGGGACCGATCCTCAACGTCTACGGATGGCCCGACGGACACTTCCTCAGCACCGATCAGGCCGGCGCGCCGGCGGCCGCCGTGGACCGCCTGCGGAAGGCGGTGACCTACAGAGCCGCCGCCGCGAAGGACTCCTGGGCATGTGAGTGGCGGATTCCCTTCTCAGCCACCGGCTTCACACCCAAGACTGCCTCGCGGCTGCTACTCAACCTCGGTGTCCGCAAGGTGGCAGATGTCGCGTGGGTCATCTGGCGCGGCACCGGCGGGCAGACGTACCTGGTGGGCAACGCCGGCGTGCTCGTCTTCCCGGGAGAGTTCCTCTCTTCGAACCCACTTCCCAGGGACAAGCTTGAGGTCTGGCTTGACGCTGCCGACGACGCGACCATCGAGAAGGACGACGCTGGCAAAGTCGCCGTCTGGAAGGACAGTAGCGGCAACGGCCGCGACGCCCGGCAGGACACGCCCGACTTCCGGCCGCTGTACGAGCCCGCGGGGCTGAACGAACGCCCCGCGCTCCGCTTCGACGAGAAGGCGAAGACCCGGCTGGAGTTGCCTGACCTCTCGGCGGAGAAGATCACCGCCACCGTCTTCACCGTCTTCAGCAACCCGGAGCCCTGTTCCGAAGTCAACCACGATCAGCGGATCTTCACCGCCAGCGACGGGAAGGAGTTCGACTACCAGGTCGGTCTCGCCGCGACTGTCCCCGGTATGGAGACCGGCGGCCCGCGGCAGTCGGTGCAGGTCTTCACCGACCGCTGGGCCAAACGCGTCCACGTCGGCTGCTTCTCGCCCAACTACCAGACATTCCTGCACGGGCTGCTATCCGAAGTGCTGGTCTACAGCCGGACGCTGTCGCGGGAGGAGCAGGATTGCGTGCGGGCGTATCTGGCGCTCAAGTGGGGGGTCGAGTAGCCGTCCTGAGCTCTCCGTTGGTGAGCGAATCGAGGGAGACGCGGAAGATGACCATGCTACAGGCTTTGGCGAAGCCGGGCACGCCCCGGCCCGTGGCCGTGCTCTTCGCCAGGACAAGGAGGGTACCGTCGCCTGCCACCGCCACGGACGAGTAGTCGAACCAGTCACTCGCAGTGTTCAGCTTCCGGGCGTACTTCCAGGTGCGACCGCCGTCCACGCTGCCGCGCAGTCCGCCGTGGCAGCGAACGCTCTCCTTGGCGTCGGGGTTGGAGAAGAGCACCAGGTCGGCACCGCCGATCAACTCTGGCGGATAGCGGACCATCCCTGCGCAGGTCCCCTGGTTGATCTCCAGGAGGGTGGGGTCGGTGCCTTCGTCGCCAAAGCGGGAGCCGGCGTCTCCGCTAACCGCAGTGCGTCGCCGGTGTTCCGGTCCACACACGCGGAGCCCATGTGGTAGTTGCCGCCTTCAGCGCGCCGGAGCGTCTGCATCGGCAGCCAAGTGCGCCCGTGGTCGAGGCTCCGGCGCAGGACGATATGACACTCCGCGACGTTGTCCCAGGGCGACTTCCAGCGTTCCTCGCAGAAGGCCAGCACAGTACCGTCGTTGGCGACAACAAGGTTTGGGATGTGGTAGTTGGCCTCCCCGGTCTGCTCAAAGACGGTGAGGGGAGGAACGTCTTGGTCTGGTTCTCCGGAAGCAGGCACTTGAGGAAAGGGAGTCGCGATCATGGCGGCGGACAGAACAAGCAGGCGACGGAGGTACATGCGGTTGGTCCTTGGTTGTTTCGCTTGAGGCTGAGTTGCAGGGGCTCCGTGCGGCGCCCGCAGCCCACACCATTCTGCGGTCGAACACGTTCCCCTTCGGAAATGCGTCGTCAATCCGAGCCGCGACGGGGCGCCCCATGGGCCAGGGAGCGTGTGCCACGCTGGCTGTCCCGGCGACGCCGACGGCTCACGCGCTCCGTCACCGTCGCGGTCAACCCCCGGGGGGTTGCTCGGATGGGCTTGCGTTCTCACTTGCCGGGGTGTTCAAGCGAAGCGCGAACTCGAGTGATCCTGCCGAAAGAGCGGCGGCTCCCCGCGCATTCCTCCTGGTGCTTCCAGGGCGGGTTGCGGACCTTGTGCACCGGCTTGGCAGGAACCGTGGAAGCCGTTTGACTTGTCGAGGGATGCCTCTCGACCGCAACACGCACCGCCGAAGTGAGCAGGTGAACGCATGTACCTATCCGGGATTGCAGACGAAGCAGGCAAGCCGATTGGCACCCAGATTCGCGCCCACTGCGAACTGGGCTGGAAGCACGTGGAGATCCGCAATGTAGCCGGGGTGAATCTGGCCTCGCCGGACATGCCGGAGACCACGTTCGAGGCGATTCGGGAGAGGGTGACCGAGGCCGGTCTCCAGGTCTCGTGTTTTGCGTCGGAGCTTGCGAACTGGGCGCGACCGATCTCGGGCGACTTCCAGTTGGATGTTGATCAGTTGAGGACGGCCATCCCCCGGATGCACAAGTGCGGCACCGAGTTCATCCGCACGATGAGTTGGCCGAACGATTCGGACAACCCGCTCAGCGATGACGATTGGCGGGACGAAGCCATCTCTCGGATGCGCGAACTGGCGACGATTGCCGAAGACGGCGGAGTGACGCTGGTGCACGAGAACTGCAGTGGGTGGGGCGGCCGGGGGCCGGAGCAATCCATGCGTCTGCTGGAGGCGGTCGGGTCGGACCGGCTCAAGTTCGTGTTCGACACCGGCAACACGCTGGGGCACGGGCAGGATCCGTGGGAGTACTACCAGGGCGTCAAGGACCACGTGGTCTACGTGCACATCAAAGACCGGCAGAGGAGCGACGGCAAGGAGCAAGCGTGCTACTGCGGCGAGGGCGATGCCCGGGTGCGCGACATTCTGACCGACCTGTACGCGGCAGGATACCGGGGCGGGGTCTCCATCGAGCCGCATCTGGCCGCAGCCGTGCACCTTGGCAAGGAAGCGGAGGACGACGCCGCATATCGCATCTACGTGGAGTACGGGCGGCGGATGACGCGGATCGTTGAGGAGATCACGGGAGGGTAGCCGGGGGCACGCCTCGGCGCCTGGGTAACTTGGCGGTGGGAGCAGTGTCAGACCGAATCTCGCAGGTCCCGGTCATACTGAAGAGGCTCCCGCCAACCCACTCCAGTACCACTCACCACGGCATGACACTATTCGCTCCCCTCTCGACTGCCTTCCGCTTCTTTGCGCTTCTCACGCTTGTCGTCTGTCACGGCGCTTCCGCCGAGACACATAGCGAGCAGACCGCTGCCCAGACGTACGACGTGTCCTTCAGCGTCCAGCCTGTTGCCGATGCCCGAGCCGCGTCTGTCGACGTGCAGTGGGGCAGGGGAGAGGGAGGCGACTGCTACACGCTCCGCCTCGACAGTCAGGGAGCCAAACTGGGCAAACTCGCCGGCGGCCGGGAGCAGCGGATCGCCGCCTCCAGGGAACTGCGCCTGCCGTGCCCGGGAGAGCCGGCGCGCGACGTGCTGATTGCCCGGCGCCCGGATCGAGTCTGGGTGGAAGCGGACGGGGAGCGCGTATTCACCTGCTTCGACGGCGCGCACTTTGCCGGTGGGATCGAGGTGACAAGCGAGGGCGCCACCGTGAGCGATTTCCGCCTGCGCGAGTTGGACGAGCTGCATTTCGGCGACGACTTCCTGCGGGATCCCAGCAGCCCGGGCGAGTGGGAATCGGTGCAGGGCCAGTGGCAGCTCTCGGTCTACCGCGACCCGCTGATCCAGCGCGACGGCGGCCCCATCGGCGCATCCTGGTATGAGTCCACCGGCAAGGACGCAAACCTTGCCGCGGCGGGGTACGATTTCTGGGGGGATGTGCGCCTGGCGACCAGTTGCCGCTCGGACGGGGCGGCGGCCCTGGGCTTGGTGTTCAACTGTCAAGGCCCCGACGACTACTGCCTCGCGCGCCTTTCTCCCGAGCGGGCGGCGGAGCTGCTTCAAGTGCGGCGCGGCGAGAAACGACTGTTGAAGCGCGCGCCGGCCGAGTGGGCCCCCGGTTGCTGGCAGCGCCTCGAGGTGACCACCTGGGATCGAGCGGCGCGGGTTGCGCTCAACGGGCAGCCGGTTCTTTCGGCCGACGGGCTGTCGCTGGCTCACGGTCGGATCGGTCTCTATGCCGAAGGCGCTGGGGCGCAATTCGACGATCTCGCCATGGACAGCGCGGTCGCCTTCTGGGACGACTTCTCGTCGGGCAGCGCGTACCGGTGGGACGCGGTGTCGGGAGAGCCACTGATGCAGGATGGGCGGCTCCGCCTGCGCGCAGACGGGAAGGGGGTGGCTCTGGCGCGGACGCGCCCGTGGGATAGCTACTCGGTCCAGTGTCGCGTGACTGACGGCCGCGGAGAAGCCGGAATCGTGTTTGGCTGGGCTGCGCCTGAAGACTTCTGGAGCTTCCAGTGCGGGAAGGGCGGGGAGTGGCTGCTGAAGCGCCACGCACCTGACGGTATCACGGTGGTTGCCAAAGGCACCCTCGCCGTGACGGGAACAGAGCATAGCGTCCGCGTGACGGTTGACGGCGAACTGGTCGAATGCTGCCTCGATGGTCGGTTCGTGAATCGAGAGGCGTCGCCCTCGGGCGCCCGCGGACGTTGGGGTTTGATCGCCGACGGACCGGTGTTGTTCGCCGATGTACAGGGCGCTGGCGGCGGGGTGCCTCGCGCGCCGCTGTTCGCGACAGACTTCTCCCAGACCACTGTGATCGGCAAGAACAAGGGCGAGGAATGGCGGGTCGTCGGCGACTTGCTGGGGCGGGCTGCGGGCCGGTGGACTACTCCTACGCGGGGGGACCCTGTGGAACTCGTCGGAACGGCCAACCGGGCGCCGGCAGTCATCCGCTTCCGTGATCCGCTTGCAGGCGACGTGTCGCTTTCCTGCGAGTTCGACGACGCCTCGACGGCAGCCTCGATCGCGCTGCTTGGCACCGATCCTGCGTCGGGCTACGCTGCTCACCTCGCCGAGAACGGCCGGCGGCTGGAACTGCTTCGACGCGGCCAAGTGGTGGCGGCGTGTGACCTGACTGCGCTTGGCGGCGAAGCAGGAGGCAGTCTCCAACTGGAGCGCGTGGGGCGTCACTTCGTCGCGCGGTGCGGAGAGCAAGCCGTCGCCTACCGCGACGAGGCGCCGTTGACGGCGGAACTTGCGGCTCTCGTTGTCGAGCAGGGAAGCGCGGCGGTGCGCGAGTTCGCCATCGAGGGACGAAATGCGTTGGCGTACCCGTTCGACCGCATCGAGCCGGACTGGCGACCGGTCAGTGGCGACTGGCGATTCCACTCGGGGATGACCTGCATCCCGTGGAACTACTGGATCACGGGGGACGGGAGGGAGCAGCCCGCGCTGCAGTGGAACCGGGTCCGACTTCCTGCCGACCTCGATCTCGACTTCTATGTCAGCGAGCATACGGAAGGCGAAGAGAACGGGAGTCACTTCCACTTCCCCTACCACGATATCTCGGTGGTGCTCTCCGGCGACGGTCAGTCGCTCGACAGCGGCTACCGGGTGCTGCTCGGCGCCAACGGCGGTCATGGGAGTGTGCTCTACCGGAAGGGCGAGGCCGTTGCCAAGTCGGCGATGCCGGTCATTGTGATGGGCAGCCACTGCAACGAGCCTCGGCAGCTCCGCGTCCATCTGCGAAAGGAGAAGTCGAAGCTGACGGTGACCGCCAACGGAACGGTGCTGTTCGCCCTCGACGACGCCGAGCCGCTTGGTGAGGGGTACCTCGCCCTGGGTGCTTCCGGCTGCCGCGCGAACTTCAGCGACTTCTACCTCGCCGCCCTGCGGACGTGGGAGAACCAGTTGCCGGCGCCCCTGCCGGATCGGTAGGCTGGCGCTTGAGTGTGACGGTTGCGGCGCGCGTGGAGCGATTCGACGCCCGGAACGGAGGGGACCGACGTGGCTGACATTGTCTACTTCGACCTGGAAACGCAGAAGAGCGCCGAGGAAGTCGGCGGCTGGCACCACGCCGACCGGATGCTGATGTCGGTGGGGATCACGTACTCCACAGCAGAGGGGTCCTTCCGGGTCCACCGGGAGGAAGACGCTCCTGCGCTGGCGGAACACCTCGCACAGGCCGATCTGGTCGTCGGCTTCAACGTCGTGGGCTTTGACTACAAAGTGCTGCAGCCGTACACGCAGATTCAGCTTGCGCGCCTTCCCACGCTTGACCTCCTGGCCGACCTCCACCAGCGACTGGGCCACCGGGTGTCGTTGGACTCCTGCGTCGAGGCGACGCTGGGCGAGCACAAGTCCGCGGACGGCTTGACTGCCCTGAGATGGTGGAAGGAAGGCCGCGTCGACGAGATCATCGAATACTGCAAGAAAGACGTCGAGGTCACGCGCCGTCTTCACGAGCACGGCTGCCAGCACGGCCATGTCTTCTTCATGTCCAGGTACAAGGGGCGGACAAAGGCGGCGGTGTCGTGGTCCCTTGACCCCGGGCGGCCGACATGATAGCATTCGCCTTGTGCTCAGTCCCGCGCCGAGCCGCCCTCGGCGCACACCCGAAGGGAGCCCAAACGATGCTCACCCATCCCGCGCGCCCGGGCGCG
>PEVN01000013.1:0-4712 GCA_002779825.1 Armatimonadetes bacterium CG06_land_8_20_14_3_00_66_21
CGCTGCACTTCCAGACCGTTGCTCAGCAACGCGCGATACGGCAGCCCTGCCGACCGCGTGGACAGGGTCACCAGTTCCAGCGTCGGCAGCAACTGGCACGCCGCCAACATTCCGCCGACGCCCACCGACACGCCGGCACAGGCTAAGGCCGCGGCAGCCCGGCCGGCGCCTCCCTGCCGGGCTGTGCCGAAGCAACGCCAGGCCCCGTACGCGCCGAAGAGGAGCAGCACGAACAGCGAAATGTGGAGATGCCCGCTCAGGAACTGCAACCCGGTGAGCAGCCCGCAGAGCGCGGTTCCCGCCGCCCGCCGGCCCCGAAGTGTCCACTCAAACCCCACCAGCATCCCGGGCAGCCAACCAGACACCGACCGCAGGCTCGGGCAGCAGAGCCAGGCCACCACAAACCCGTTGAACATGAACGCGAGGGCACCCACCAGACCCGGCCCCCGTCGCAGCCCGATCAGGCGCAGAAACCAGAACATCAACGCCCCCGAGATGAAGAGGTACAGCGAGGTCGCCCACCCTAGGGCACGATCCGTGGGCATCACGGCGTGAAGCCACGTCTCAGGGTAGAACACCGCAGACTGGTTGTTCCCCACGAACGGGTTGCCGCACAGCACGTACTGGTTCCACAGCGGAAGTTCCCCGCGCCGCAGGCTCTCCCCGGCGAACTTGCGCCACGGGTAGAACTGCTGGATCGGGTCGAGCAGGGGGTTCTTGACGCGCTTGAACTCGGGGAACTGGCGCGAGTAGTGCCGCCACGGCTCCATGATCAAGAGCAGGTCGCCGGGAACCATCGCGCGGCCGGTGAAATTGCAGCGCCACAGGAAGCCGATTGAGAGAACGGCCAGCAGTGCTGCGCAGCGCAGCTCGCGGGCGAAAGAACGGTCAAGGCGACCAACCATGAAGGCGCATTGTACCGCAGCTTCGCCGCCCCGCGTGCCCGGTCGCCTCCCCCACTGCGGCACGGTCCATCCGGGCAGTGTGCGGCGCCGCCACACGCCCGCCTCCATTTGCGGGCGCGGCTGGACTGGGTACACTCAGTGCCATGCCAGCCAACCTGACGCCCATCTATCTGAAGGCTGACGCAGCCTTCCGCGCCGCAGAGACGACCGAGGAGAAGATCGAGTGCCTCAAGCACATGATCACCGTCCTGCCCAAGCACAAGGGCACCGACCACCTCCACGGCGACCTCAAACGGCGACTGGCCAAGCTCACGCAGCAGCAGGAGCAGCAGCGCAAGAGCGGCGGCGGGCGCTCGCAGTTGGTGGACATCGAGAAGCAAGGCGCCGGTCAGGTCGTCCTCCTCGGCGCGCCAAACAGCGGCAAGTCAACCCTCCTGAACGCCCTCACCAACGCGCACTCCGAGGTTGGCGACTACCCGTTCACCACCCACGCAGCAGTGCCCGGCATGATGCCGCATGAGGACGTCCAGATCCAGCTCATCGACACCCCACCCGTCACCGCCGACTACTGTGAGACGTGGCTCCCGGGGCTGGTCCGCAAGTCCAACCTCTGCCTGCTCGTCGCCGACCTCGCCAGCGACGACTTGCTGGAGGACATAGACACGATTCTCAGCCTCTTCACTCAGCGCAAGGTGCCCCTTGTCCGCGAGGTGCCCGCAGACAACGACGATCCAACCCTCGGCCACGCCAGAACGGTCGTGGTCGCGAACAAGCGCGACGCCGACGACGCGAACACGCGCCTGGAGATGCTCGAGGAGCTCCTCGGCCAGCGGCTGGACACCCTCCCCCTCTCCGCGAAGACCGGGCAGGGAATGGCAGACTTCCCCGCCCGGATCTACGAATCCCTCGACGTCATCCGCCTCTACACCAAAGAGCCCGGCGAGAAGGCGGACCTCGTGCAACCCTATGCGCTGCCACGGGGCAGTACCGTCGAGGACTTGGCGCTGGAGGTGCACCGCGAGATCGCCGAGAGCCTCAAGCACGCCCGGGTCTGGGGAACGGGCGTGTTCGACGGGCAGACGGTGGGGCGGGAGCATGTGCTGCATGAGAAGGACATCGTGGAGCTGCACGCGTAACGGCCAGGCGGAAGTGTTGACCGGGGCTGCTGTCCCGTGTATGCTTGTGAGGACACCCGAGCAGGGAAGGACCGCGATAATGCCCCCCGGAGTACGCTCACGCCAGATCCAGGGCGATGCTACCGTACAAGCCGCCGTTGTGCGGGGTCTCCGCGACGGTCTCGGGCCCGCGCTAAGGTCGGTCATCTTGTTTGGGTCCCAAGCTTCCGGGAACGCACGCCCCACCTCCGATGTCGACCTGCTTGTGGTCGCGGACGGGCTCCCGCTTGACACTCGGGCAAGGGACCGGCTCGCACACCAGCTTGGCAGGCTGTTGTTCGGCGCAGTGGGCCGGCCCGTTCAGGTTGTGCTGTTTGCGCCAAGGGAACTGGAGGAGGCAGTGAGCGCCTTCAACCCGCTACTGCTTTCCCTCACGGACTGCCACCGTATCCTCCTCGACTCCGAGGGCGGGTTCAGCCAGGCTGCCGATAGGCTCAGGCTGCTATTCGAGTCGGGGCGTGTCCGTCTGGAGGGACCGTTACGGTGGCGGATCCCTGAGTGGCAGGTGGTCTGACGTGGCTTCTCCCCACGCAGTGGCGGAAGCGTTCTTCATCGAGTCGAGAGATGACCTCGAAGCTGCCGCCCTGCTCGCTGACCACGGAAAACACAGCAAGTGCCTGGAGCACGCCCAGAAGGCGGCAGAGAAATCGCTGAAGGGGGCCTTGGCGCTCCGCGGGGTCATCTTAGCAGTGCATGCGGTCACCGAGACGTTCGTCGTGGAGTTCTCGGACCTACTGAGTGAGGAGTCGATCCGCCGACTCCAAGACGCCGCCGATGCGCTTGAGGGACGGGGGACGCGCTTCGAGTATCCGTTCTTCGGCAGACCCGATTTGCCAGTGTGGATTCCCTCTCGGGACATCACGGCGAGCGAAGCTCGCGAAGGGCTCGACCACGCTCGTTGCGTGTGCGCCATCGTTGCTGGGCTGCCATTGGGGCGGGTCGAGGACCTCCATGCGGATCGGTAGGACGGAAGCCTTCAAACGCGACTACCGCGCCCTCGGGTACAATCCCTCCCACGAACCCGCCGACGGGAAGCCGCGCGTTTGCCCCTCTCCCTCTTCCAACCCTACGTCCGCTCCTGGTTCGAGTCCACCTTTGAGCGCGTGACGCCGCCGCAGGCGCAGGCGTGGCCGCAGATCGCGTTGGGGAACAACACGCTGATCTTCTCTCCGACCGGGTCGGGCAAGACGTTGGCGGCGTTCCTGGCGTGTCTGAACGACCTCTTCCGCATGGGCGAGGAGGGGCTGCTGCGCGATCAGGTGTACGTTCTCTACGTCTCCCCCCTGAAAGCGCTCAACAACGACATCCAGAAGAACCTCCTCGAGCCTCTGCGCGGCATTCGCGAGCACGCCGAGAGAATGGGTCTGCAACTGCCGGTGGTCCGGTCGATGGTGCGCACGGGCGACACGCCGCAGCGCGAACGGCAGGCGATGGCACGCAAGCCGCCGCACGTGCTCATCACCACGCCGGAGTCGCTGTTCATCATCCTGGCGACTCAGCGGTTCCGGCTGGCGTTCGAGGACGTGCGGTACGTCATCGTCGACGAGATCCACGCCCTGTGTGACAACAAGCGCGGCGTGCATCTGTCGGTCTCGCTGGAGCGGCTGCAGCACGCTGTCGGGCGGGAGTTCGTGCGCATCGGCTGCTCGGCGACGCAGCGGCCGCTGGAGGAGATCGCCCGGTTCCTGGTGGGCGTCGGGCGGGAGTGCGCGGTCGTGGACGTGGGCGGACGGAAGAATCTGGACGTGAAGGCCGTTTCGCCGGTGGACAACCTGGCGGAGTCGATGATGGACGCGATCTGGTCATCCTGCTATGACCGCGTCCTGCAGGAGGTGCACGCAAACAAGACCACGCTGATCTTCACCAACAGCCGCTACAAGACCGAGCGCACGGCGCTGCGGCTGAACGAGCTGGAACAATACCGAGCCGAGGGCGAGCCGGCGCGGATCGGCGCCCACCACGGCAGCATGTCCAAAGAGCACCGGCTGGAGATGGAGGACAAGCTCAAGAGCGGCGAGCTGGACGCGCTGGTCGCCACGTCGTCGCTGGAGCTGGGCATCGATGTGGGCTTCATCGACTCGGTCATCCAGCTCGACTCCACCAAGTCCGTGTCCACCGGCTTGCAGCGCATCGGGCGCGCCGGACACCTGCTGGACGCCACCAGCAAGGGGCGGCTGATCGCGCTGGACCGCGACGACCTCATCGAGTGCGCTGTCACCGTGCGCGCGATCATGCAAGGCGACCTCGACCGAACGCGCATCCCGCAGAACTGCCTCGACGTGATCGCACAGCACGTCGTCGGCGCCGTCGCCGCGCAGACCTGGGACCCGGACGAGCTGCTCACCCTCTTCCGGCGGTCGCACTGCTACCGCGACTTCCCGACGGAAGACTACTACCGCGTCCTGGAAATGCTGGCGGCGAACTACAGCTTCCACCTCGACCAGCCGCCGTTCGAGAAGCTCAACTGGGACAAGATTAACCGCGTCCTCTCCCCTGCCCGAAGCACGCGCAGCATCGCCTTCCGCGCCTGCGGAACCATCCCCGACGAGGCGAGCTACGACGTGACGCTGGAGGCCAAGGACAAGCGCGTCGGTCGGCTCGACGAGATGTTCGTCAACGAGCTGCGCCCGGG
>PEVN01000013.1:4789-5602 GCA_002779825.1 Armatimonadetes bacterium CG06_land_8_20_14_3_00_66_21
CACGACGTCGACTGCCTCGACTGGTTGCGCACCGAGTACCACGTCAACGACAACGCTGCGCACGCGATCCAGTCGTACTTCAGAGAACAGCTCGCCTCAATGGAAGTCATGCCCACCGACGAGACGCTGGTGGTCGAGCACTTCCGCGACGAGTTGGGTCAGCAGAACGTGGTGGTCCATTCGCCCTTCGGCGTGTGGGTCAACGACGCCTGGGGAATGGCGTTGGCCGAGCGGTGCAAGGACGAGCTGGGGTTCCGGCCACGCGTCGCCTGCCTCGATGACGGCTTCCTGCTGACGGTGCCGCACTACGCCGAAGACGGCAGCGAGATCCCGCGCGACCCCACCACTCCCCTGGCGTACCAGCAGACCGGCGAGAAGCGGGAAGCTCCGCTGGTGAAGACGCAGCCACTGGACCCCGACCGACTCCTCCAGATGGTGGCCGCCGAGGACTTGGAGCGGCTGCTGGAGCGCGCTCTGCGGAACGCCCCGATCTTCGGGGTGCACTTCCGACACAACGCAGTCCGTTCGCTGCTGGTACTGCGGGAGTACCAGGGCCGCGGAACCCCGGTCTGGCTGCAGCAGCTCCGCGCCAACGAGATCTACGAGGCGTGCCGCGACCAGCACGATTTCCCACCGGTGGCCGAGACGCTGCGCGAGTGCCTCAACGAGGCACTGGACTTACCCGGTCTGTGCGAAGTGCTGGCGGACCTGCGCAGCGGGGAGATCCGGGTGCACGTCCACGAGGCGGAGATCCCCAGCCCGTTCTCACACTCGCTGCTGACCATGGGCACGTACTTCGACATGGGGCGCGTC
>PEVN01000035.1 GCA_002779825.1 Armatimonadetes bacterium CG06_land_8_20_14_3_00_66_21
TCGGCGTGACCGGCGTCGCACCCGACAACGGCAAGCAAGGGCAGACCTTGAACGTGACCCTTGCCGGAAAGAACTTCCTGTCCGGCGCGTCGGCCGACTTCGGCGCCGGGGTCACAGTGAACCAAGTGAACGTCGACTCGGCGACGCAGTTGACGACAAACGTGACCCTCGCCACCAACGCCGACTTGGGCAAGCGCGATGTGACGGTGACCAACACGGACGGCGGCTCTGCGACGCTGACCAACGGCTTCGAGGTGACCGACGGGACCCCGCCGTCCGTCCTCGGCTGCACCGCGCGCGGGCGGAGCGGTCTGGACATTCAATTCAGCGAACCGGTAAATCAGACGGAGGTGCTGGACAAGGCGAACCTCGACCTCCGCGCCCCCGCCGACAGCTCGACCCCGGTGGACCTGACCAACGCGGTGCTGACCTACGACGCCGCCACCAACACGCTGAAGGTGGATGGGCTTGACCTGCCGCCCGGCCGCACGTACCAGGTGACCCTGAGCAACGTCCGGGACCTGGCCGACAACGTCGGTGATCCCAGCGCGTGCTCGTACAACGGCACGGTGCCGGCGCTTTGGACCCACCTGTTCCCCGAGGGACTCAGCCTCATCACGATCCCTTGGGAGTGCAGCCAGATCAACCCCGCGAGCCTGTTTAACTTGTCGCCGGCGCAGTTCCGGATGGCCGACTGGGGGACGACCCGCGGTGGCGAGCCGGGGAACTACGTCTACTTCGACGGCACCACTCCCCGCTTCGAGTTGGGCGAAGGCCGCTGGATCAACCTGACCGAACCGACGCTTGCCGCGCTTGGCGAGGGTCAGGCGGAGGCGGCGCCCACCGGCGCGCCGTTCGTGCTGCCGGTCAACAAGGGTTGGTTCCTCATCGGCAATCCGTGGCTCGAAGACCTGCCGTGGTCGTTGGACCAGATTCGCGTCCTGGAGGACGGCGTGGACAGGGGGAGCTTGGCGAACCAGCTCAACAAGACCTTCGAGCAACGACTGGTCGAGCCGTACTGCTATCCGTGGGACGGTGAGTACAAGTTCACCTTCGACCCGGCCTATGCGCGTTACCTCGTCCCGGGCCCGCGAACCGGGATCAACGACACACTGAAGACCTACGCTGGCGCGTTTATGCACATCAACCGGGACAACCTCTCGTTGTCGTTCGCGCCGGCAACCACCGCTCGGAATGCAGCGGCTGTTTCCCGAGACGCCGCGCCGGCGGCGGGTTGGACCGTGTCGCTGCAAGCGATGAGCGGCGACTTGAAAGACGCCGCCCTGTTCGGTGTGAGCGACGCGGCCGGTCGGGCGGGCGCTGTGCCCTTCCAGGCCAAGAAGCCCCCGCAAGTCTCGGCACGGTGGCTGGAACTCGCCCTGACGGACGACGCCCTTCGGGCGTGCAACCAGATCGACACCCGCGCGGCGGCTGGTCCTGTCACCTGGCGCGCCGCCGTGCGCAGCAGCGAGCCGAACCGCGAGGTGGTGTTGACTTGGCCGGATCTGTCAAGCGTGCCGCGCGACGCGAGCCTGATCCTCGTGGATGAGCTGACCGGCAAACGCCAGACCATGCGCACCACGGCGAGCTATCGGTTCCGCACCGGCGCCGCCGGCGAAGTGCGGACGTTCCGCCTCGAAGCGGCGCCCGCCGGGGCCGGCCGACTGATTGTCACCGGCGTCACGGTGACGCCGACGCGCAGCGGCTTCGCGCTCCAGTACACCCTCAGTCAAGACGCCGAGGTGGCGATCCGGCTGGTCTCGCCGACGGGCCGCGCCGTGGCCACGCTCAGCGCCACCCGCTCGCGCGGTGGGCCGAACGTGGCGGCGTTGCCGACTCGCACCGACGCCGGGCAAGCGTTGCCGCGCGGCGTCTACCTCGTCGAACTGCAAGCCGCCGCCGAAGACGGCCGGCGCGCAAAGGCCGTGCGGTCGGTGGCGGTGCGGTGAGACCACACCCTCGGACTGATCCGACCGATCTGTGACCGATCCGTCTAAAGTGCCCTTTCGACCCAAGGGAGGCTCCCATGAAACCCACTGCCCTCTTCCTGTTGACCCTACTTTTGCCCGCGACCGCCCTCTGCCAGGAAGCCCAGGTCGTCGCCACCATCACCGGTGTGGAACGATTGGTGCAGGTCCAGCGCGCCGGCACGACCACCTGGGAGAACGCCACGTTGGGCACGTCACTGCGACCGGGTGACCGGATTCGCACCGGTAAGCGCAGCGGCGTCGAGTTCACCTTTCGTGATGGGAGTCCCGCCCGGTTGGCGGAGGCCGGTCTGGTGGTCATCGACGCCAGCCGGCGCGTGCGCTTGGAAACAAGCCTGCTGTGGGGCGACTTCCAGGCCGCGGGCCACATCGAGGCGGGCGACCTGCAAGTCGACATCCAGCGCGGCCGCTTTCTGATCGGCGAAGAAGAGGGCGCCGATCCGCGGGGGCGGGTGCAGCTCTTCCAGGGCGCGGCAACCGGGCGGCGCGGCGGCGCGGCCTTTCCGCTCTACCCCAACCCGCGCGCGGAACGCTTCGCCGGCGGAACCGCTCAGCCGTTCTTCCATCGGTTCCCCACGGGGCTCAACTCTGCCGGTCTCCCCGGTTCGCGGCTGCATGAGGCGGCACGGCTCAACTCCGACCGCATCTTAGGCGACACGCTGTTCCGCCAGGACGAGCAGACCCTCATCGGCGCCCAGGCGGAACCGGAGACGCTGATCCTGCTCGACCCGCTCCGGCCGCCCGACAAACCCACGCTGCGGGCGCCTTCCCGGGCGCCCCAGCAGCAGGGCTACTTCGCACCGCGATTCGACGGCAACCTCATCGGCTACAAGTCCAACCACGGCGGGTTCGTGGGCGCCCGGTTGCGGGAGTACGGCGTCTACGGCGGGCACTTCTGGGAAGCCGCCGTCACGCCCTCGTCGGTGTTCGACGGCGACTGGTCGCTGGAGCTGAGCGAGCTGAACGTGACGCTGCACGATGAGCGGTTCGGGGACGTGACCATCGGCCGGCAGCGGTACCTGCACGGGCCGGTGCAGAACACCGTCGTCGGCACGCTGATGCGCCAGGGCGGTCGCGACGTGCAGGACGGGGTCACCTGGCAGCCCGCCCTGACCGACCCGCGCCTGGGCGTGGTCGCTTCCTACTTGATCGACGCCTTTCCCGCCTCGCTCCCCGGCGGCGTCAGTGGCCGGCAGACGGGCTGGTACCTGCGCGGCGCCTACCAGACGGATACCGGCATCCTCGGGCTCAGCGCCACCGAGAACATCCTGGCGCCTCGGGTCGGGATGACGGCCGACTTCACCATTCCAGCCATTCGCAACCGCCTCGACGTGTACGGCGAGCTCGGGAAGGACACCTTCGGCCGGGACGTGCGGACCCTGGGGACCTACTTCCCGGAGCTGTACGAGAAGTACGACCTCGACGTCTTCCTCGAGTACACCGACGCCGGCGACTTCGGGTTCACCTACAGCGACGAGATGCTGCTCCGCGCCTACCGCCCGCTGGGCAAGACGCGCTACGGCGTGGTCGCCGTGGACAAGCGCAGCGGGCAGACGCCGACGTATGGAGTCGGGCTGGTCCTCCAGATCGGGCAGTAGAGTGGGCGGCGCCCCCGGGCGGAGGCACGCGGCCGAGCTTGGCGGGGTCGGTGTGTTCGTCTGAGCACGGCCTTCACTCCCCAAGCTGTTTCACCGGCGGGGCAGCGCAGCCCTGGCGAAAGCAGCCACGAGGACGACGACGGGGGGCGGGCACGCCGAGACCGCCGACGAAAGGGCGTCGACGCGTTAACGACACAGATTCGGCAATCTGTGCTACGGCGACGGCGTTCTCGCCCCAGTCTGAAGCCCGTTCGCGAAGTGTTCGGCTGCTTGACGGAACTTCCGCCCTGCGGTACGGTGAGCGCATGCGTACCTTCTCGTCATATGGACCGGTCGATGAGCACGACCACTTCTGTGTGAAACGTGAGTCGTTGGTGGCTCGGTGCGTCGAGCAGCTCGTCGCGCCGGGGGACCGGGCGGGCGGCCACTTCTTCACCCTCTGGGCGGCGCGGCAGACCGGGAAGACCTGGCTCATTCGCCAGGCAAAGGCACGGATCGAGCGCGAGTATCCCGACCAGTTTATCGTCGGCGAGATGTCGGTGCAGGGCGTTATCATGCAGGACGAGGAGCCGACCGACCGTTTCCTGACGTCGGTCCCAACTCTCTTCCGGGAAGGGTTCCACCTCAAGCTCGAATCGCCCCCCGCAGATTGGGACAAGCTCAAGGGCCTCTTCAGCAGGGACGCCGGTCTGTTCGACAAGCCGGTCATCCTTCTGCTCGACGAGTTCGACAGCCTGCCGCAGAAGGTGATCGACACCCTTGTGGGTCTGTTCCGGGACCTCTAGCGGGGGGAGACCGATTGACAGATTCGGCAATCTGTCGCTACGGCGGCGCCGACAGGGACTTCCGCAATGCAGAAGCTGGGCATGAGCGTGAGGTGCCTCCGTAGGGTAAAGCTTCGGCTTTGCCGCGCCTCGTCTAACGCACCCGCGCGACGGCAGGTCAAGGGCGACAAAGCTGGAGCTTTGCCCTACGGGGCGTGGCGTTTCGTGGTTCGGGATACAATCCCGGCTGTAAGGAGAACATCGACCATGGCACCTCGAATCGTGATCCACGTGCTGGCGCTGATGCTGCTGAGCTCCTGGACTCAGGCTGCCGAGCTTGTTGTCGACCAGGCGGCGCCCGCCGACGGCGACGGTTCGGCGGCGAAGCCATTCAAGACAATTGGCGAGGCGGTGAAGATCGCCAGCGGCGGCGACACCATCACCGTTCGCGCGAGCGTTTACGCGGAGAGCGTTGCCTTGTCTCAGTCCGGCACGGCCGAGCAGCCGACGGTGCTGAGGGCGGTGCCGGGGCAGCGGGTGATTGTGTCCGGCTTCGTCTCGATCACCGGTTGGCAGCCGTATCGCGACGAGGTCTACACCACCACGGTTGACTGGCCGGCGCGCGACCTGTTCGTCGGCTACCGAATGCAGCCCGTGTCGCGCTGGCCGGACCTCAACTCGCCCTGGCGGCAAGTGAGCGAGATCGATGCGAACGCCGGGACATTGCGCGACGGGCAGGGGCTGACCGGCGACAAGCTGCTGGAACCGGTGGCAGCGAAGCCGGCGGGCGCGCGTCTGTACCTGTACGTGAAGGCTGGCAACACGTTCTCCGAGGCGCCGTTTTCGGGGCTCGACCTCGCTGCCGGGACACTCGCGACCCCCGACCCGCGGCGGTTGGGTTCACTCCGAGGTGAGGGCAACCGCTACCAGCTCACCAACCATGTCGACCTGATCTGCAAACCCGGCGAGTGGGCGTACGAACCGTTGGACGAGAAGCGCACGCGCCTCTACTTCCGACCCCGTGACCCAGCCGACCTAAGCCACACGCAAGCGCGACGACCGGACCAGCGGCTGGTGTACGTCGGGCACTGGAGAGACACGGTCGCTCACGTGCGCGTCGAAGGGCTCGAAGTCACCGGCTGCCGCGGCATGGGCATTCAGGTCGGCAACACCGACCACGCAACCGTCGCCGGCTGCATTGTCCACAACAACGGCGGCAACGGCATCGCCGTGCGGCGGACGGCCTTCACCACGGTCACCGGCAACGTCGTCTTCGCCAACGGCAGCGGCGTGTCGGTCTGCTCCAGCCACGACGCGGTCGTCGAGAACAACGAGGTAGCCAGCAACATGGTGGACGGCATCGTCGTCGCCGGCAATGTCACCGGCAAGCCCGACGGCGAGCCCACTACGAAGGACGTGATCGTGCGCCGGAACTACGTCCACCACCACCTGCTTCTCGGCCATCCCGACAACTGCCAGACGTACCGCGGCGTGGCGAACCTGACCTTGGAGGACAACGTGTTCCTCTGGGGCGGGCAGGCGCTGATGACCGAGGAGACTGACCGGAGCACCATCCGCAACTGCGCCATCCTCGGCACCGCCGCCTACGCCGTCATCTTCGGTCACGGCAACGCCAGCGACTGGATCGTCGAGAACACCACCCTCGGCCTGGGCGGCTGGGGCAGCATCAGCATGACCGCCAAGGGCTACCAGCTTCGCAACAACCTCTTCTTCCAGAACACCCTCGGCCTGGCCGAGACCGCTGTCAGCGACTACAACCTGTACGCCCCCGCCTGGGAGAGCCAGCCGATGTGCCTGGTGTCCAAACCCAAGTGGCAGACCTTCCAGGACCCCGCCCAGGTCGCCGCTGCGATTGGTCAGGAGACCCACTCACTCCGCGCCGACCCGCTGTTCCGCAACACCCCGACGCGGCAAGCAATCATGGTCTGGCGCGACGAGAACACCTTGGACCGGCTCTTCGTGCGGCAGGCGGGCGCGCCAAAGCCAACCGACGGCTTTGCCATGGGCGACAACCTCGAGATCAACGGCGACGGCATCCTGCGTCGCGTCACGGCCGTCGCCGCCGACACGCTCACCTTTGCTCCGCCGCTGCCTGCACTGCCCCTGCGTGAAGCGATTCTCTGGAACTGGAAAGACGCCAAGAGCTGCACTCTGGACCTCCGCCCGCGCGAGGGCAGCCCAGCCCTCAAAGCCGGCCAAGCTGGCCGCCAAGCAGGCTGCACCCTCGACCTCCCCGCCTTCCAGCGAGGCGACTTCGATGCCGACGGCCGGCGCGACCTGCCAGAGCTGCCGGACGACGTGAAGGCCGCCTGGCCCAACCCGAATGCGTTGGTACTGCCGGTCGGGGGAGCGTGACGGGGGGGGGCCGGCCATCCGCTCACCCTCGCTGAGCCAAGAAGGACCTCTGATGACAACACCACCGCTTTTCACCCTCACCCTCCTGCTCGCCGTCGCCGCCTGCGCCGCCGCCGACCCGCTACCCAACGCTGGCTTCGAGGGCGGCGAGCAAGAGTGGGTCATCACCGAGAACGTCTCGCAGATCGTGGCCCAAGCTGCCCACACCGGGACCTTGGGGCTGCGGGTGGGGCGGGAGCGGTACAACCCGGCGGGGTCGTCGGTGACGAGCGTTCGGCTTCCGGTGACGCCGGGGCAGCAGCTTACGCTTCGGTTCTGGGCTCGGGGAAAGACGGCGACCAGCGGGGTCTACCTGTTCTTCTACACGGCTGAGGGGAAGACTGTGAGCGACCCGCAACTCAAGGCCAGCGGAGGCAACCCGATGTGCGCGGTGAAGGAGACCGACGGCGCGTGGCATGAGTATGCGCTTCCCGTGGCAGTGCCCGCGACGGCTGCGGGGGTCGCAATCTGGGTGCACGCCTTCTCGGGGTCGGTGGGAGTTACCGACTTCGACGACTTCGCGCTGACCGGCATTCCTGCCGAAGTGGCACCGCTTGTCCCAGTAGTTGGGGCCGTACACCGACCAGCGCGCGCCGTCGATGGTGGTGCCGTCGAACCCCTCCGCCAAAGTCTGCTTCCATTCGCCCGGCACGGGGGGGCGCTTGCCGAGCCAGTCCGGCAACACCAGCGGCGGCGGCAGGACCGCGCGGATCGAGTCCACCACGAGGACGCGCTCGCCCTCACCCGTTGCCGCAATCGCGACGCCGCTGGCCCGGTCGCTCTCGAACCGCGTGCCGCCAGGCTTCCGCTTGCCGGCTTCGTCCCAGGTCGCCATATCGCCGGCGAAGGGGAGCGTCAACTCCTCCTCGGCGCCCGGCGCCAACGGAGCCGCCGCCACGACCCACTCCGACGGTCGCCCCGGATTCTCTAGTCGCGCCTTGAGCGTCACCGGGGCTTGCCCGGCATTGCGCGCGTGGACGAGTACCTGAAGGTGGTCGCGCAGGTCCCAACAGCCGACTTCCGGCT
>PEVN01000472.1 GCA_002779825.1 Armatimonadetes bacterium CG06_land_8_20_14_3_00_66_21
GATTCGAGGAGACCTGTCGGTCCGGGGAGCGGCGGGGTCAGGAGACCCTCGCCGAGCACATTCGCGCTAAGTACGGTTGTAGTATTGGGACTCCGGGCTTTCCCGGCGCAACGCCAGCTTGCGTCGCAACCGGACGAGACAACGCTTTATAGGTGGGTCGAATGCGGCGGAAGTTCCACCGGAGGGGAATTGCAGTTCGGGCCGCGGTGAAGGGGCAATCCTGCAGGCGGCGCGGCAGCGTGGGCCCCGCGTCGCTGCCACACGGCACTGGCACTCTACTCCTGCTCTTCCCGGGCCCGTTGCTCCTTCTGCCAAGCGTAATCCACGTTCCCCTCGTAGAACCGCTCGGGGTGCTCGACAGCCCAGATCTGTTTCCGAACCAACCAGTTCTTGGCGAAGAGCTTCCGTGCCCGTTTGAGCGTCTCGGCCGCCCTGACCTTGTCGCCCGAGAGCAGATACGCCGAACTGAGGCCGAAGTACGCCGGCAGACAGTGGTCTTCGAGTGCCAGCACAGCTTCGTATTGCTGGACTGCTTCAGCCGTTTGTTTCGCCTCGCGGAGGGCGTCGGCGTATGCCAGGACCGCCGCGGGCTGCGCCGGTTTCTGGGCGGCGCGCCGGGCCAACTCCGCCAGCGTGACGGGTGTCGCTGGTCTGGCCCGAGAGACCACAACCGGCTCGTTCAGCAGCTCCTCCAGCGCCTCCTGCGTGAGATTGGCCCCTCGGAACAGGCCCGCTTCATCAATCACGTGGAGGTTGGGTACCGCCTCGAAGTGAAAGAGGGCGCCGAGGCGATTGGCCTGATCGACCAGACGCGGGAACGTCACCTTGTGCTTCTCGTAGTAGGGCCTGGCAACGTCAGGTCCCTGGACATCCATCGCCACCCCGAGGACAACGAAGTCCCTGTCTTTGCGCGTCTCGAAGAAGGACTGCCACCCGGGCAGTTGATCTCTGCATCCTCACCAACTGGCCCAGGAGAACACGGCGACGCGCTTGCCGCGGAAATCGCTGAGCTTCACGCGGTTCCCGTCCAAGTCGGCCAGCTCGACGTCAGGAACGGGTTGACCCACCTGCATGGTGAACGGCTGGGTGATCTCCGGCTGCTCCAGCGTCGTCTCTGCGAGCGTCGCGACGTTCCCGTCGGCCGCATACGTGAGAGACCGGCGCAGCGCTCGCGCCAACACCTCCTGGTTCACGAAGACGGCGCCGTCTCGCATCACCGCCTGCGTGCCCTCCACCGGGACCGGCGTGCACCGGTCGCCCTGGCAAAGAACGGCCAGCTTGCCGTCATTGAGCACCTTGAGCGCTCCGCCGGCGCGGCTGACGATCTCCTCGGCGGGGAACAGCCGGCTGCCCCCAACCTCAACGGGGGCGGTGGTTAGCGCGAACGTAACGTGGTCCATGGCGAGTTGACGTCCCTTCGTGGGTGGTGTTCGGGAGAACAGGAGGATAGCGCTGGTGAGGATTGAGGCGAGGGCTTTCGTCATGAATCGGGTCTCCTGTGGAAACGCGCCAGCCAATCCATTGGGGTGTTCGGGCGAAGTGTGAACATGAGTGATTCCCGTGTGCTGCCGGCCAGCGCCGGCATGTGTCCTTACCTTCGCGGCCGGTCCTCAGGGCTCCTGGTCGGCAGGCTGATTGTAGCGCTCGCCCGAGGTGCTCCGCAAGCTGACTCCGTGTCGCGCCAGACGCGCCCCGAGGGCGGTTTGACCCCGACTGAACCATCGTGGGCAGGTAGGCGTCTACGCCTTCATCAATGGGAACGATCCCAATCGGGAAGAGGAGAGATGTCCAGATGAGACGGGTAACCCAGTTGTGTGCAGTTGGTCTGTTGTGTGCCGCCCTGCTGTCGCCGGCAGCGTATGCGCAGCGTCCGGGTGGACGCGGCGGCGCCGGGGGTGGCGGCGCCGCTGGTGGCGGTCAGGGAGGTCCCGGTGGGGCAGGCGGTCAGCAGATGCGCGAAGCCTTCCGGTCGATGCGTCTGATCGACTCCTATTGGATCACCTTGACGTTCGAGCTGAAGACCGACGATGCCAAGCTCACGGAACTGCGACCGAAGTTCCAGGCGGCCTGGGACGCGCGCAAGCCGCTGCAGGAAGCCGTTCGCACTGCGATGGGTAATCAGGACCGCGACGGCGCCGCGAAGGCCGTGCAGGGCATCGCTCAGATCAACCAGCAGTTGGAAGCTGCGATCAAGCAGTCGCTTGGCGAGGACCAGCTCACCAAGCTCAAGGAGGCCGCAGCCCAACAGGGCGGCGGCTTCGGTCGCGGCCCCGGCGGCGGCCGTGGCGGCGGTCAAGGTGGCGGCGGCGGACAGCAGTAGCCCCCACGCCCCACACAGAGCTTAGCAACGCGCCCTCCCACGATCCCGCGGGAGGGCGCGTTTTGTCTTGGGGGCGGTCTCCGAGCGGCTCCCGTCGCTGGAGTCCCAGTTGTCCCTTACGTCCTTCAAGCGCGCTTCGTTCCGCCCCTCACGCCTCCAGCACCAACACCCCGTAGGTCTGCCAGTTGGGGAGGCAGACCGCCTTCCCGCCCTCGGTGAGCGACACGTCGAGGGCAGCCGTCTCCTCCGGTGTGTGCCACGTCGCGCCCGTGGCAGGCGGGGACACCGTCGCCGTGGCGCCCTCCACCAGGCGGTCACTCGCGTAATTCACGAAGTGGAACGTCCGCCGGCCGTTCGGCAGCCGGTATCCCTCGACGAACACCTCCTCCGGCGCCGACACCCGGATTGGGCGCCGGTCTCCCAGGAGCGAGCTAACAGCCTGCACCACCTGATCGAGGCCGGCCGGGCGCGGGACCTTGAGCGCGTGGTCCGCTACGGGCACGACTGCTTCCGGGCAGCCGTCGAGCCACACCGCGCGGGGGTTCTCTCGCAGCGACGTCAGGGGCGACGCAAGGCGCAGCCGCAGGTGCTCATCGCGGTTGCCCGAGTTGCCGGTGACCAGCGCCCGGCCACCCGCGTCCACAAACTCCAGCAGCCGCGCGCAAGTGTCGTCGGCCAGGCACCGCTGGTTCGGCACAACGGCGAGAGCGTACTTGTGCAGCGACGACAGGTCGGCGGCGAACACAACGTCGAACAAGAGCTGGCTGCGGAGGAGAATCTCCTCGGTGCCCAGCAGGCTCTGCCAGGCGACCTCGTTGTCAAGGGCCAAGGAGTCGGAGGAGGACACGAGCGCAACATTCGCCAGCGTCTCGGCGCCCCGTACAGGTCCGCGTGGTCGTGCAGGAACCGTTGGGACTCGGCCAGCACCTCCGCCTTGAGCAACGCGTCCACGCCCATCCCCGCGCCGCCTCCGATCGGCCGCAGCGCCCAGATGTTGCCAGGCACCGCGCCGAACGCGGCTGACTCGAGGACGCTCAGCGCGCTCTTGTCCGGCGTGTCGGGCACCGTAGGGCCCGCGGCGTTCTGCTCCCACGCCGTCGAGACAACCCGGTACCCGCACGCCCGGGCCACCTTGCAGGCGCGCACCTGAGAGACGATGAACTCGTCTTCCTTCCGCGGGAAGTTGCCGTTGTCCGCGAAGACCAAGTCGGTGTGCCGGCCGTAGCTGACCGGGTCGAAGCTCAGCCGGTTCGCCCAGGCCGCTTGGCGCGGGAACGCGGGATTGGCCAGCACGACTGCGTCGGGAGCAAGGGACTTCACGCAGTCGCGCAGTTGCCCCCTGGCAGCGCTGAGCTGGTCGCAGCGGAACCGAATCCACTCCTGGTAGAGCGGGTCGTTGACGGGGGCCTCCTCGCTGTAGCGCGGCAGCCGAACGTGGGCGAATCCCGGCAGCCCGAAGCGCTGTCGCGGCTCCGGGTTCCGCGCCGTCAGCCAGCGGCGGAACTGCGTGAGGCGCCGGTCGCAGTAGCACGGCTGCGCGTAGGCGCCGTTGTCTCGACCAGTTCGCGGGAGTGAAGTCGGTCGTCCCATGCCTCCAGCCAGAGTGCGTGCCCGGGGACGCCGCCGCGCTCGGCCCCTCGTCGGCGGCAGGCGTCGAGCGACTGCTCTGCCCACAAGCTCCAGACCAAGTTGCCAGTCTGCGCCCAGCCTGGGAGCGGCGGATCGAGTTGCATGTGCCTCGCCAACTCCCGGACAGGAGGGTCAACGCGCGGCCGCAAACACCACTTCGCCCGCGGCGATCGTGTGCGTCAGTTCGAGCTGCTTGTGCTCGTCGTGCCACTTGAACAGCACGAGGTCCGCCGGTGCGCCCGGGACCAGCCCGCGGCCGTGCTCCGGGCCGCTCAACAGCTCCCACGGGTTGCGCGTCGCCATGTCGATCGCGTCCGTCAGTGAGACACCCGCGAACCGGATGACGTTCTCAATCCCTGAAGGTAGGTCGAGGGCGGAGCCCGCAAGGTAAGGCGTGCCGGGAAGTGACACGCGCTTCGTCTCGCTGACCTCGACGCGGAGGTCGCCGAACTGGTGGACGCCCGGCGGCATCCCGGCGGACGAACGGCGTCCGTTCGCGGCGGCAACTGCGTCGCTGACGAGCACGAGACGCTCGGCTCCTTTGGCCCGCGCAATGATCTTCGTCAGCGCGGGGGGCAAGTGGTGACCATCCACGATGAGGCTCGCCCACAGCCGGTCCTCGGCGAGTTGCTGGAAGAAGTAGTTGTTGTGCCGGTCGAGGGTGGCATGGGAGCCGTTGCCCAGGTGTGTGCTCAACCGGGCGCCGGCATCTACCGCGGCCTGCATTTGCTCGGCAGTCATGTTCGTGTGACCGAGGGCGACGACGATACCCGCCGCCACGAGCTTCGCGATGAAGGCGGCCGCGCCGTCCCACTCCGGCGAGAGCGTCACCAGGCGGATCAGCCCTTCCGCCGCTTCCTGGAACTGCTGGAACTCGTCCCAGTCGGGTGGGCGCACGTGCTTCACCGGGTGCGCGCCCCGGGGACCGTCCGCCGGTGAGATGTACGGACCCTCCAGGTGCAGCCCGGGGAGGGCTTGCGCAATCCGCCGCTCTTGCCGAGCGCTGACGACGGCCCGAACCGACGCAAGCATGCGCCGGTGACTGCCCGTCACCACCGTCGGCAGATGCTGCGTGACTCCCAGGGCGAGCAGGGCGTCGACGATGGCCTGCACCGACGCGTCGCCGAACGGCGGGGCGTTGTAGTCGTGGCCGGCGAAGCCGTTGACCTGAATATCAAACAGCCCCGGCGCCACGTGCCACGCTTCGCCACCGAGGGCCGGAGGCTTGCCCGGCTGGGCGTCGGCGACAGCAGCGACATGATCTCCCTCAATGCAGATGTCGATAAGTCGGTCGTCACTCGTGCTCTTGCCGCGAACAATCACACTGCGTCTCCTTCCTGCACCGACAGGCCCGCTCAAGCTAACTTGGCGAGGCACTCCCGCGTTCCTGTTCCGGCCGCTCGAACTGCTGCAGAACCTCCCGGGTGCGCACCCAGTTCAGCACCGGGACGCCCAGGGTGGACAGGGCCAGCAGAGCGGCAAGCCCCGCATACACCGGGCCGTATGCGCTTACGTGCGTCGCCTCGGTTCCCAGCGCATCGGAGAGCCTGCCCATAGCCCACGGGGCGATGTTCCCGATGACTCCCGCCACAGTGAGGAAGCCGCCAAACATCGTCCCGCGCACCTCGTCGGGCACGCTTTCTGCCAGCGCCGCTTCGCCGACGGCGTAGGAGGCCATGACCGGGATCCCGTACGCCACCAGCGCGACGAGCACGAGCGCGCGGGGCATCCAGGGGATCGCCGCGGCCGCCAATGAGGCGGCCAGCAGCAGCCCGCCCAACCAGCGCAGTCGGTGGGCGCCATCGGACAGGGAGCCGAACAGCGGATTGGCAAGCAGCGAAGACAGGCACATCAGCCCCAGGAACAAGCCGGTGGGACCCAGGCGGTACTCGTGTGCCTTCTGCAGGAACAGCGACGAGAGAGTCCCGACGCCGGTGGCGCCAAAATCGCGCATGGCAAAGACGAGGCTGACCAGACCGAAGTACCACAGCACCGAGCGGAGGTACGCTCGGGGTGGCTTGCGTGGACGTCCAGCCGCCTGCCGGCCCTCGACCGGGGCGTCGCGCGCCACGAGTTCGTACACCACTGCCCAGGCCGCGCCCAGCAACCCAAGCTCCAGGCAGGGCGCTCGCCAGCCGGCGGCTTCCGCGCGAAAGCCGCCAAACGTGGGCCCGACAAAGAAGCCCACTGCGGCCCCCATTCCTGCGACGCCGATGAACTTGCCGGGGCGGCCGTCCGCCAGCGCGACCAGCAGCCCCAGGGCGGTGGGATGGTAGAAGCTCCCGGCCAGCCCGGCAGCAAACAGGCACGCAACGGCCATCCAGTACGAGTCGGCCCGGGAGAGGGCGGCGAACGCCAGACCGTTCAGCAGGAGGCCAATCGCCAGCAGGCGCTTCCGGCTCACGCGGTCGGCCAGCAGCCCGACCGGGAGACTGCCCAGACAGAACGCCACCCCTTGCGCGCTCACCAGGAGCGTCGCCCCGGCGACGCCGGGCAGGTCGAACCCCTTCTGGAGCGCCAGGTACAGAGGCGTCAGCAGCGTGAGGTACGCGTGACAGAAGGCGTGGAGGGAAGTGGTCAGCCAGAGAGTCGCGAGGCGACGGGGACGGGAGGGCCAGGGAACAACATCGTGGCCCCCTGCAGGGGCGTAGTTTGGCATACAGGCGAAGAGGTCGTCAAGGTAGACGGGCGGTAGGGCTACGATCTGGGGTCTGACGTTGGGGGCGCGTTGGTGTACGATCTGCCAGGGGGTCTGATGCTCCTTGTAGCTGTTGGTGCGGGCCACGTTGAACCAGAGGAGGTAGGTAGCCGCCTTGTCGAGGAAGTCCTGCCGGCTGCGGAAGGTCTCGACTTCGTAGAACTCGTCTTCGATGAGCCGGTGAACGGTCTCGACGTCTGCTTGCCAGGTGTGGGCACCGGGAACTCAGCCACTGGCGCCCCTGCCTCATGCGCCCGGAGTCGACCTGCCCACGTCGTAGAGCGTGTTTAGAAAGCCTCTGTCCGGAGGCGAAGTTGGGAGGGCGAAGCTCCTCAAACTCTGCGAGTCTGCGCTCAAACTCCGCGAGTTTGCGCTGAGCCGGTTCTGCACGCTTTGGCGGCTCGGCGGGAGCCTCGCCCTCCCCGGATTCCGCCTTTCTAGACACGCTCGTAGAGAA
>PEVN01000235.1:0-12640 GCA_002779825.1 Armatimonadetes bacterium CG06_land_8_20_14_3_00_66_21
TGTTGGGTGCTCACCACACGCCCCCGGGTGAAGTTCTGCGAACTTCCACTTCGGTGTATTCCTAACCTTCGCGACTATATCAGCGGTCAGCTATCGGCACCCGGACGAGTCCGGGCGTCCTTGGCGGTGCGTTCGGAGAGCTGAGGTCACGCCGGGTTCCGTTCTTGCCACGTGCTGATCCCGCCGAGTTGGGTGGGCACGTGGATGAACGTCACGGTGTTGCGCGACAGCCCTTCCTCGATTGCGGGCCCGAGTTGCCGCGGGTGCTCGACATAGACGCCGCGAGCACCGAGAGCTTTGGCCACTTTGTCGAAGCGCAGCTCCCCGAGGAAGCTGGCGGCGTGGCGGCCGGCTGGCTCGCCGTCGACGACGATGCTCCAGGCGCTGTCGTGGGCGATGACGGCGACGTAAGGGGTGCCGAAGCGCAGGGCGGTCTCAATGTCGCCGAGGAGGAAGCCCGACGAGCCGTCGCCGGCCAGCAGCAGCACCGGCTTCCCCGGACGAGCGAGGTTCGCGGCGACGCCACCCGCCACGCCCCAGCCGATGACGCCACTCGCGCCGCATGTTGCCCAGTGCGCCGGATGGCGATTCCACAGAAGCATATGCGCCCACCGGCCGATGTTGCCGCCGTCGAGGAGGAAGGTCACGTCCTGGTCGAGGAACGGTTGCAGTTCGCGGATGATCCGGATCGGGGGAACCGGGCAGGCGTCTTCATGCCCACGCCCGGACCAGTAGTCGAGCAGCTTGCCGTGAGCGCTCCGAACGCGGCTGAGCCACTGTGTGTGCGCCGTTCCTTCGGCGCGTTTCCACGCCGCGGTCAACTGGGTCAGCACGGAGGCGACATCGCCGACGATCCCGACCTCCGGCTCAACAACGCGCGTCACTTCGTCGGGGTCGAAGTCGCCGCGCACGAACTTTACGTTCTTCGCGCAGACCGGCGGCTGCCCGTACCCGATCCGGTGGTCGATTCGGGCCCCCAGCGTGAGGATGAGGTCCGCCTTGGCCAGCATGCCGTACGCGCCGTTCAGTTCCGCATTGGTCGTTCCGACGTACTGGTAGAGCGCCTCCTGGACGCAGCCGCGGTCCCAGATCTGGGAGAGCAGCGGGATGTCCGTTGTCCGGGCGAACTCGGCGAGTGCCCCGGCGGCGTCGGCGTAGAACGCGCCACTGCCGACTACGGCCACGGGGCGCTTTGCCGCGGCAAGCAGGACTGCAGCTTCGCGCACCAGGCAGGGATCGCCTTGCGCGTGCTGCGCGACGTGCGCCGGCCTCCGGTCGCGGCGCCGCGCGAGGTCCTCCGGCACTTCAGCGGAGAGGACGTCGGCCGGGATCGTGAGATGCGACGGACCCGGCCGCCCTGAGGTGCTCGCGGCGATGGCGTTGCGCAAGTCGGTCACCAGCGACTCGACGTTCGGCACGCGGCTGGCGTACTTGCACACGGGCGCCGCCATTTCCACTTGCGGCAGCTCTTGGAAGTGGTCCATGCCGCGAGTCGTGCTGGTGCTCTGCCCGCTGATCAGCAGCAGCGGACCGCCGTCCCACCAGGCATTGGCCAAGCCGGTCAGGGCGTTGGTGTGCCCCGGCCCGCTGCTCACGACGCACACACCGAGGCGTCTTGTCAGCCTCCCGTACAGGTCGGCCATGAAGGCCGCCGCCTGCTCGTTGCGGACATCGACTATGTTCAGCTTGAAGTCGAGGCAGGCATCGAGCAGCGGCGGGAGACCGTTCCCGCAGAGGACGAAGAGCTGCTCAACGCCGCGGTCCTTGAGTGTCCGGATGAGCCATTGGGCGCCATTCATGGTTCAGTACTCCTTGGCGGGGATCAGCAGGGACGCGCTGTGTCTATACAGGTTCGCCGATAACCGGGCCGGCCCTGCTTCCCGACCAGCCACCAGCAACTCGTCTCCGAAGAAGGGCTGGCGCTCACGCCAGAGAAGAACAGGCTGTCAACTGGCCTGTCGCCGGAGTCCCTGTCGTCCCTTCGGTCCCCCCTGCAACTACCCACCCGCGAGGTGAAGCCCCATGAGATACGCTTTCTGCAACGAGATGTTCCAAGGCTGGAACGTGAAGGACGTCTTCCAGTGCGCGAAGGACGAAGGCTACGAGGGCGTGGAGGTCGCTCCGTTCACCCTTGCTGATTCGGTCAACGACCTCTCCGCCGAGCGGCGTCGGGAGATCGCCGCCCAAGCGACGGAGGTTGGCGTCGAGATCATCGGGCTTCACTGGCTGCTGGTGAAGCCGGAAGGGCTCTATGTGAATCACCCCGACGACGAACTACGCCAACGGACCCGTGACTACTTCGCAGACATGATCCACTGCTGCGCGGACCTTGGTGGCAGCGTTATGGTCATCGGGTCGCCGAAGCAGCGAAACGTCCTCCCAGGACAGACCTTCCGCGACACGTGGTGCCGCACCGTGGACGTGCTTCGGTCGTTGGTGGATGTTGCCGCCGAGCGAGCGGTCACCCTTTGCCTGGAACCCCTTGCAGGTACCGAGACCAACTTCCTGCGCACGTCGTACGAGGCACGACACATGGTGGAGGAGATCGATCATCCAAACCTGAGGTTGCACCTCGACGTGAAGGCCATGTCCTCGGAAGGGCGCCCAGTCGAGGACGTCATTCGGGAGAATGCCGACGTTGCCGGGCACTTCCATGCCAACGATGCGAACTTGCGCGGGCCGGGGTTCGGCGACGTGGACTTCGTGCCGATCTTCCAGGCACTGACCGAGTGCGGCTACAGCGGGTGGGTGTCGGTGGAGGTCTTCGACTTCAAGCCCGACCCGGTGACCATCGCCCGGGCGAGCATGCAGTACATGAAGAAGTGTGAGCAGGCGCTGTGACTGGGGGGTAGCCGCAGAGAGGCACGAGGGCCGCAAGCGCGGGTGGCGCGGCTGGGTGCTTCAGCCCTGGAGAATCTGCTGCCGCTGTGCCCTAAGGCGTTCCAGTTCGGCAGAGGTCTGCCTGATCCGATTCAGCGTCTCGCTGGGGGCGCCCAGTTCGCGGAGCAGCTCTTCTGACGCTTTGCGCACTCCCAGGTCGTCCTGATACTCCTGCAGCAGCTTGGTCACCTGCTTCTCGCGGCGCAGCAGTGCGTTCAGTTCGCGCGTGGAGGCCCAGCCGTGGAGCAGGCCGGACTTGACGGCACTGCACACCAGTCCGGCGAGCGCGAACACCCCGAAGCCGCCACCCACGATTCCGGCAAAGGCGAGCTTCACGCCGGAGGAGAAGAACAGGGCGATGAGTAGGGGCAGGACGCCGACGCACCCGGCGACAAAGCCGAACCACTTCGCCGGGGTGGCAAGGCCGAGAAGGAATCGCTCGAAGGCCGTTTGCTCGCTGGTGGGGACCATGGGCGTGGGGGCTCTCCTCGATCTGCGGATGTCGGGCTTGTTCGATTATAGGCGGGCAACCCAGATTGGGCAAGCAACGTGCGGCCAAGGGCGCTCAGCAGTCCGTCGGCGCGCCGCAGGTAGCCGCCGCACCTCGGCAGGCGCTGACTCATCGCTGTTGCCAGAACGAGGAACATCCATTAGGATTGTCTGTTCTGACAGCACTACCAATCTCCGAAACGTGAGGCCTGAACAACGTGCGTTGTGCCAATAGCCTATGGAGTGTGCTCGGTATCACACTGTCTGCTGCATTGGGCGGGCTGAATTCAGGCAGTGCGGAAGCGGAAGAGGGTCGCAGCCAATTGGGTGCGCTCGTTGCCTCCCCGGAGCCAGGCTGGCCCCAATGGCGGGGCCCGCGCCGCGACGGGATCAGCCGGGAGACGGGGCTGCTGCCGTCGTGGCCGGAAGCCGGCCCGCCGGTGCTTTGGGAGGCCACCGGCCTGGGCAAGGGGTTCTCGTCGCCGATCCTCGCGGAGGGGAGCCTCTACCTTACAGGGGATGTCGCGGGCGAGTGTCGCGTGTTCGCGCTGGATCTCGACGGCAAGCCGAAGTGGCAGACGAGCAATGGCGAGGCATGGACGACGAACCATCAGGGCGCTCGATCGAGCTGCACGTACGCCGGCGGCCGGCTGTACCATATGAACGCTCACGGGCGCGTGGCGTGCTTTGACCCCGCGACGGGCAAGGAACTGTGGACCGTCAATACCCTCGAGCGGTTCGCCGGCGAGGAGAACGAGTGGGGGCTGGCGGAGAGCGTGTTGGTCGACGGCGGTCGGGTGTTTGTGACGCCAGGGGGCAAGCTGGGCTTCATGACCGCGCTGGATGCCAAGACCGGCGAGACCGTTTGGGCGAGCGAGCCAGTGCCGGACCCCGACGACGAACGCACCGGGTACGCTTCGCCGATCCTGGTTCAGTTCGACGAGAAGCGCCTGCTGGTCAACCTGTCGGAGAAGTCGGTAGTATGCGTCGACGCGGCCACCGGGAAGCAGCTCTGGCGCTACCTGCACCCGACCAAGTACGACGCCAGTTGTGCTACGCCGGTCTTCTGGAACGATTGCGTCTTCCACACGAATCCGAGCGGCGCGGGCTGCGTGATGCTGCGAATAATGCCGGCGGGCGACGGCGCGAGCGTCAAGCCAATCTGGGAGGGAGGGCTGGACAACATCAGCGGCGGCGCGGTGATCGTGGACGGCTTTGTCTACAGCGCCGCGCACAACAACTACAAGGGCAGGAACATCTGGATGTGCCTGGACGCGGGCAGCGGCGACGTGAAATGGGAATCCACGGAGTTGGTGCAGGGCTCAGTGCTCTACGCCGACGGCCGGCTCTACTGCTTGGCGGAAGACGGGGTCATGGCCCTTGTGCGGGCCACTCCGGAGAAGTGCGACATCGTCAGTCGGTTTGAGTTCGTCAAGGCGAAGAGGGATGCTTGGGCGCACCCCGTGATTCTGGACGGGCGGCTGTACCTCCGGTATCACGACGTGCTGCGGTGCTACGACCTCAACGCGAAGTGAGTAGTGCCGACGTTGGCGGGAGAACGGAAGGGGAGCGTGGGCCGTTAGCGAACTCAGAACTGACGCCGCGCACACCGCACTCGCCCGTTGCGCGATCCAAGGGCGACACTGACCCGGTCTGGAGAGAACAGCATGGTAGAGATGACCACTCGTGAGCGATTCCAGCGCATGTACGCGCACAAGGAAGCAGACCGCGTGCCTATCCTTGGTGGACCGTGGGGCACAACGCTTGCTCGCTGGAGGCGCGAGGGAATGCCGGAGGGTATCGACTTCGTGGACTACTTCGGGCTTGATCACACGGTCGGGGTCGGTGGCGAGGTAAGCCCGCGGTACGAGGCGAAGATCGTCGAGGAGACCGACGACTACGTCATCGCCTTCGATTCCTGGGGCACTACCGCGAAGAACTGGAAGCACGCCAGTTCGACGCCGCACTGGCTGGGGCGGACGGTTGTCGATCGCGAGTCGTGGGAGCAGGCGAAGGCTCGGCTGGAGATGGGCCGCGACCGGGTAAACTGGGACCACCTCAGAGCCAACTACGCGACTTGGCGAGAACGCGGCTGGTGGATCTATGGTGGCCTGTTCTTCGGGTTCGACGTGACGCACGCCCGGGTCGTCGGGACAGAGCGGCTGCTCACCTGGATGGCGGAGGACCCCGAGCTGGTGATCGACGTCTTCAACACCGAGGTCGACTGCAGCCTGCAGCTTCTCCAGATGATCTGGGACGAGGGGTATTCGTTCGACGGCATCAGTTGGTGCGACGACATGGGCTACCGCAACGGGACGTTCTTCTCGCTGCCAATGTACCGCGACATTCTGAAGCTCGCCCAGCAGCGCGCCATCGACTGGGCGCACGAGAAGGGGATCGTCGCACATCTGCATTCGTGCGGCAACATCAACGAACTGATGCCTGACTTAGTGGACATGGGCTTGGACGCGCTCAACCCGCTGGAGGTAAAGGCCGGCATGGACCCGGTGGACCTCAAGCGGAGGTACGCCGGGAAGTTGGTGTTGGACGGAGGGCTGAACGCCATGCTGTGGGATGACCTCGACCGGATCGAGGCGGAGATCCGTCGGTTATTGCCGATCCTCAAAGAGAGCGGTGGCTACATTTTCCGGGAGGACCACTCCATCCCGGACAGTGTCAGCCTGGAGAACTACCGAGGAATCGTGCAGCTCGCAAAGGAACTGGGCGCCTACTAAGGACGGCGGCTTCGCGCCGCTCCATCGGCCTGAGGACAGACGGTGTGGCGTGGGGGCGTGCACTATTGACCAACAGAAGGTACAATCTTTGCAGTGGGCGCGTCGCGCGAGCGCAAGGTTGCCTGATACTGCCCTTCCGACCGCGGCGGGCTCCTCGAGCAGGACAGCGCCGACTATCATTGCGGTCCAGCAGAGAGCCATTCCGGACGCCCTCCCAGAGCGGGGGGAGACCGCGTCCGCACGCGGAGAGAGCCATGTTGAAGAAACGCCTTTCGCCTCGCCCCACGCTGAAGCCCAAGCTCACCACGCGGCGCCCGCCGCAGGCCTATGTGGACTTGCTGACCAAGCCGGAGCGGGACTTCCAAGAGTACGTGCAGGAGTTGGAGCGCGACCCGGCATTTCGGGAACTGGTCCGCGATGGCGTGATCACGACGATGCGGTTCGGTCAGCGCATCCCGCGGCACAAGTACCAGGAGCACATGGACGAAAAGCTCTTCCTGTTCCTGGAGGAGTCGGGCATCACCAAGCACGACGGTTGGGCCGATGACTTGCTGGCACCCTCGGCCACGCTTCGCGCGCGGGAGCTGGCGGAGAAGTACAAAGTGCCAGTGGGGGACATGACGCGGTACCTGCGGTACCTGGCTTCCACGTCTCGGGACGATCTGCTGTCGCGCCGGCCTATCTCGCCCATGCCCTCTTCGGAGCCCGCGTATGACCCTTTGGACGATGCCGGAGAAGACCCGGAGATCGACCTGAGCGATATCATCGATATCACTCGGCGGTTCGTGGAGACCTACCGCCTCACGGAGCAGGAGTTCCTTGAGCAGGTGCTCTGTAGCGACATGACTCCGGAGGAGCTGGCGCAGACGCATGGGTGTTCCATCCCGGAGGCGGAGCAGGTCTTGGAGGCCGCGGGTCGCATCCAGATCGCTGAGTCCTACGAGTCCCCCAGGATCCGCTCCAGTACCACTTCCGGGAGCCCCGTGCGACCCGTGGAGGTCATCGCCCGGATTGAGCTGACGGACGAGAGTGAGGTTGCGACTCAGTTCGCCCACGACAGCATGTACGTGCATCGCTATCGCATCGACCCCGTGCTCCTTGAGGGAGAGTCTGCCGGCACCCTGAACCAGAGGCAGCGGGAGATCCTCGCGAGCGCGCGGTACGTGAACCAGCGTCTGAGCACGCTCTCTCGGCTGATCGGCGCCGTGTGCAAGCACCAGGAGAAGTACTTGGTCAGCGCCGACCCGGCGGACCTGCGCCCGTTGTCCCAGGCCGACCTGTCGCGGCTGTTAGGGGAGCACCAATCGACGATCTGCAGGGTTATCCGCGACCGTTGGTTGGACACGCCGCGGGGGCGGTTGCCGCTCACGTTCTTCTGTCAGAGCAAGACAGATGTGGTGGCTCGGCTGGTTGACAAGTACCCCGAGCTGCCGGACAACCGCGTCCAGGAGATTCTTGAGCAGGAGTACCAATGTCGGATCGCCCGGCGCACGGTTGCCTACCACCGCGGCAAGCGGCTGCGCAGGCAGTTCCGTCGGCAGCAGAACAGCACGGCAACGAAGGCGGCCGAGGGGTCGAAGTCCGAGGCTGACGGCGGCTGACCACCCTTCCGCGCGGGTCTGAGAGTACGGTGACATATCCCCCCGGGCCCAGGCCTCCCGCCGAGCTCACCTCGGTTGGATCGTGGAACCAGCCTTGCTGACGCTGCTCTTTCAGGTACCCCCGCGACTTGTGTCGATGGGGGCAGCTTGCACCGAAAGGAACTGAATGTCCACGACCTCCGAAGCCGTCGCCGAACTCGCCGAGCGCGCTGCCGCCGGCAGGAAGGCGCTGCTGGCGGCGGATCCGGCGGAACAGCCGGGCACGCCCTACCTGCACCGCAACGCCGACTTCGTCGACGGGATCCTGCGTTCCCTGTACCAACTGGCCCTCAGTCGCGCCAAGCTCTCGCACGGCGACTGCTTTCAGCAGGGAGTCACCGAGGCGGCGCTGGTGGCGACAGGGGGGTACGGTCGGCGGGAACTGGCGCCTTTCTCCGACATCGATCTCGCGTTCGTGCCGTCCCACGAAGACAACCCGTTCGTCGATGCGCTCATCAACCACACCTTCCGGCTCGTCGTCGAGGTACTCATGGATGCCACGGACTTGGAGGTCGGGTATGGGTTCCGACCCCTTGCGGATGTGCCTGCCCTCGACCACCAGACGAAGACCTCGCTTCTGGATGCACGCTTGGTGGTCGGCTCCCGCACGCTCTTCGAGCGCCTGAAGTCGGAGCTGACGACGCACACCGACGTGGTGGCGTACCTGCAGGACAAGGCGCGTGAGCAGCTTGAGACCAGCCGCAGGGCGGAGGTCAGCTTGTACTCCGTTCAACCCGACATCAAGGGAGGCCCGGGCGGACTTCGGGACCTCCAGGCGGCGATCTGGATGGCGCAGGTCCGGTACGGCACCTCTTCCCGGGGAGAGGTGCTGGAGCGTCTCGTGCGCGATGGTGTGGTCCGGTCGAGCGAATGTCAGATGGTCCGGGACGCGGAGGAGTACCTGCGGAAGGTGCGGACCTGGCTGCACTTGCACGCACAGCGAAAGCAGGACGTGCTGCTTCCCGAAGTGCAGGGCGCACTCGGGCGAGCCTTTGGCTATCGGAGCGGGCAGTTGACGGCTGGGCAGCTCTTCATGCGAGAGCACTTCCGCCGGGCGGCGCACATCCGCCGATTCGCGGCGAAGGTGAGTCGGCAGTTGCTCTGGTCGCGACTGCCGCTTGCCGAAGACTTCACCGTTCTGGATGGACGGCTGCAGTCGACCGCGCCGCGCCGCTTGCGCCTGCAACCGGAACTCGCAGTGGTCGCGTATCGCCTGGGGCAGCGCTATGGAATTGAGTTCCACCCCGACCTGGATCGCGCCCTGGAAGAGTGCGTTCCTCTCTTGCCTGCAGGGCAACCGCTCTCTCCGCCGGTGACTGAGGCGTTCCTCGAACTCCTCGGCGAGAGCCTCTGCGAGGTGCGGCCGTTGCGAGAGATGCGCGACCGCGGCTTGCTGCGGAGGATCCTGCCCGAGGCGGAGGACATGATGACCTTTGTCCCGGCGGACCCGGCCCACGAGTTGACCGTGGGCGAGCATGCGCTCCGCGTGTTGGAGCGACTCGCGTCGATCGGTGCCGACACCGAATCCGGTTCACTGGTGGCTGAGGTACTCGCCGAGGTGGCCGATCGGGAGATCCTTGCGCTCGGCGCCCTGCTCCACGACGTCGGCAAGGTGCGGGCCGGCGAGGACCACTCTGTGGTGGGAGCCGAGATGGTGGCAGCCATCGCCGAGCGGCTCCGCCTCAGCGAGTCGCGGAAGGCGACGTTGGTCACGCTGGTGCGAGAGCACCTGAGACTGCCTCGCGCCTCGCGCCTCCTGGACCTGGCCGATCCGGCGACAGTACGAGAGACGGCGGCTGCGATTGGTGACCGGGATGCTCTGAAGCTGCTGTTTGTCCTCAGCCATGCAGATACCCGCGCTGTCGGTACTGGTTCGTACACGGATTCCGATCTGGAGTTGCTCGAGGACCTGTACGTTCGAGTGAACCAGTCCATGGCTGCCGTCGGGGACGAGACGGATCTGGCTTCAGAGGTGGACCAGAAGCGCGAGGAGGTTTCGCGGCAGCTTGCACAGACCAGCATCTCGTCCGAAGCAGTGGCGCGCCTGTGCGAGGCGCTTCCACCGGGGTACCTGCTGAACACGCCGCTCGGAGCGCTCGCGACCCACGCTTCGTTTCTGGACCGGTTGGCGACGGAAGGACCGGTGGTCGACGTCTGGGACCGACCCGGGGCTACCTACAGCGAACTCACCCTCTGCGTCCACGACTCGCCGACGCCGGGGTTGCTGAGCCGCGTTGCGGGAGCTCTGTTTGCCGACGAGGTGGACATCCACTCCGCGCAGGTATTCACGCTGGAAGGCGACCGGGACATCGTCCTTGATACGCTCTGGGTCAGCCACCGGGGACGCCAGCTTTCGGAGGCGCGGCGAGGGCGCGTTGCGCGCGACCTGCGAGACATGGCGGGAGAGCGCGTCGCAGTCACCGAACTGCTGGCGCGGGCAGGCAAGCCACAAGGGCTGCCTGTCCAGATCCACCAGTTGACGCTATCCAACGAACTATCCGACTTGCACACGGTGATGCGGCTGACCGCAAGTGACGTCCCGGGTCTGCTGCACTGGCTGACGCGCTCGATCTCCGCCTTGGGGCTTGACATTCACGTCGCCAAGATCACCACTTGGGCTGGCAGGGCGGAGGATTCGTTCTACGTGAGTGATGACCGCCACCGCAAACTGCCGGACGCAGACTTGCCGGGGCTCGCAGCCGAACTGCGCCGACTGCTTGAAAGCGGGGACCGGGTCGAGGCGGAAGGCGACCGGTAGGGCTGCGCCCGTTGACGCCGCCGCGGGCTCGGTTACGCGTGGTCGGTCTCAGACTGGCAGAACCAACGGCCACACTGGGTGACCCGGATCCGGAACGGATCTTGTTCGTGACCGGTGAGCTCGGGCAAGCGGACGAGGCAGCGCTCCCGCGGGACGTACAGCGGGTGTCCGTGGGGCACCAGCGGCTCGCTGCGGAGGAGGACCTCGAGGACGGAGCCTTCGGCGGGGGGAGAACACCGGGCGGCGAGCGCGGCCGCCGAGCCCGCCTCAACCTGGATGTGTTCGAGGTGAGCGTCAACGCTGACGGCGAGGAACACTTGTGCGCCGGTTCCAGCTTCAAGGGTCTGCAGTCCCTCGCCATCGTGCTCTACCAACTGAGCGGCCACCTCTGGATGTACGGAGAGCAGCACGGCTTCGGGATGGCTGCGGGCGCACTCACGGAGCACCTCCCGACGAGCCTCAGCAGCCACCGTCGTCGCAGAGCACACCTCACCGAGCCCGTCGCAGTAGGGGCAAGTCACGCGCATCATCTGCGAGAGGCTCAAGCCCCGTCTGCGCCGCGTCAGCTCAACCAGGCCGAGCGGGCTAAGGTGGACAATGCGCGGCTGCCTCCGGTCGCGGTGGAGTTCCGCCTCGAGTGCGTCCATCACGTGGACGCGGTCTCGGACGCGATTCATGTCGATGAAATCGATGATGATGATGCCCCCGAGATCGCGGAGGCGGATCTGTCGCGCGCATTCCTTGACCGCTTCCTGATTGGTGGCCAGGACCGTACCGGAGAGGTGCGAGGAACCGACAAAGCTCCCGGTGTCGACGTCGATGCTGGTGAGGGCCTCGGTCTCGTCGATGGTCAAGTGACCACCGCTGGGAAGCGGGACGCGTCGCGACAGGGCAAGACGCACCTGTGCTTCGACGCCGTAGGCATCGAAGAGCGGCGGCGGCGACGTGACGAGCTTCAGTTTCGCTGCCAGAGCCGGCGCCGTCTCTTCGAGCAGCCGCTGGCAGTGCTCGAAGTCTCCCCGGGCGTCCACGACGATCTCAGCCACGTCCTGGCCAGCGCGGTCGCGGATCACCCGTTCCGCGAGGCCGGGTTCCTGGTAGAGCAGCTTCGGTTCCCCGGCGGCTCCCGATTGTTCGTGGAGCTGTTCCCACCTCTCCAGTAGCCCGGCAACATCGCGGCCCAGTGCCGCCTCGTCGCACCCCTCCGCCTCGGTTCGGAAGATCAACCCGTGCCCCAGCGGCCGCAACCGGTCGGCCAACCGCCTCAATCGCTTCTGCTCGCCCTTCTCGTCGATCTGTCGAGACACGCCAAGATGCCCCGGACTCGCGATCATGAGCACTGAGTAGCGCCCCTGCAGACTGAGGCGAGTGGTGACCCGAGGCCCTTTGGAGCCGACCGGCGGCCGGACGACTTGGACAATCAGGTCCTCGCCGACGGTCAGCGCCTCGGCGATTGAGGCGTAGCGGGTTCGGCGGCGACTCGTCTCCGACAGCCGAGCGGGGTCGACGTCGCCGACGTAGATATACGCGTTGCGGCGCCGCCCGATGTCCACGAAGGCGGCGTCCATCCCCGGGAGCACGTTGACCACGCGGCCTTTGAAGAGGCTGCCGACGATTCTCTGCTCGCGCTCGACCTCGAAGTCCGTGAGTACGCCGTCCTCAAGGAAGGCGACTCGCGTCTCCAGGGGGTGCGTGTTGATGAGGATCTGAGTGCGCATTCCTCGCCGGCCTTGGGAACGACAGCCTCGACATATCGGAGCTCTGCTCCGGGAGACGGGTCCCGGCCAACCCGATTGTAGCACGGGACCGGTTGACGCGACTTCAGTCTGACCACCTGTCCGGGGTGCTCCAAAAAAACCAGCGCGTCCTGCGAGGGCGCGCTGGTTTGGAGAAAGCAGTCGGTAACTTGCCGTCTGCTCGGCGGGAACAGACCGCTTGCGGCGGCAATTGCTCAGAAAGGCATCTGCGTGACGGACTTGGAGATCATGGCCAGAGCCACGCAGCCCATGCCAACCAAACCCATGCCACAACTGAATCCGGCAAGGAGCACGGTGGCGTAGCGTCGCCATTGCTGGGTACCGAACCTGGGCATGAAATAGTACCGGCCGAGCAGTGCCCCGATGATCTCTGGCACAACG
>PEVN01000235.1:12667-27815 GCA_002779825.1 Armatimonadetes bacterium CG06_land_8_20_14_3_00_66_21
AAATGCGGCATGTATCCGAGCCCGCGGGCAATCCCGTACACGAGCATGGTGGGGAGTTTGAACGCCGAGAGAATGGCGTAGGAGCCCAAAGCAAAGACCCCACCGGCAATGGCCACCGGCGGCTTCCAGGCCTGCATGAAGATGGAGCGCCCTTCCATGGTGGCCGTGAACCAGAGCCCGCTCTGGAGCGCGTTGAGGTGCCACATCTTCTGAGCGTAGGGGTAGGCGTGGGACGGGATCGGCGCCAACCGCCACATGAACCACCAATACAGCAAGCTGGTGGCGTAGATCAGCGGGAACATGAAGATCTCCGCCTTGATGATGCTGGTTACCTTGGTGCCGGTCAACTCGATCTCCCGGAACTTCTGTGCCCAACCGCCGTAGTCGAAGTAGGGCAACGGAGCGAACCAGATGTCGATGCCTTTGTAGCCGCTCAGGATGATGACGCCCTCTTTGACCATCGGGATGGACTGGGCCTGCCCGATCAGCCCCTGAAGTCGGGCGTTGATATACGAGTTCAAGGGCGAGAACACGAAGGCGAAGAACGCTACGAACATCCAGGAGAACTTCGGGACAAGGTGGATGCAGAGGAGAATGTAGCCAATGGAGGAGAAGACGTACATGGCGATGGCCAGGACCGGGGAGAAGTCGCCACGGTCCTTCGGCGCGATGTTCCGGTGATGCTCCGCGGCGGCCTGGCGAGCGGCTTTTCCCGTACGCAGTGCCTGGGCGATCTGGTAGAAGCCGATGATCGCGATTGCCATCGATACGCCGATGCCGAAGCTCAGGTAGAAGTCGATGCTGTTCACGAACGACGTCTGGATCGTGTCCATCCCCGGCCGCCAGCTCTTGAGCATGCCGAAGTGATGCAGCGCAGGGTTTACGAACATCGTGCCGGCGGCGGAGATGAAGCCGCCGATGACGGCCCAGAATGGCAGCACAAACCCGACCAGCACACTCCCCAGGTTGCAGGTAAACCCGGTTGGGGTTGCCTTTAGCAGTGCTTCTGTGTTCTGGGTCAAGTCCACCCACGGGATGGGCAGCAACTGCAGCGGCTTGGCCATCACTGCCCCGGACAGCGCCGGAATGCCCACGTAGAAAACGCCGAACGTCAGCCCGATCATGGAGCCGATGGAGAACACCCGCCAACGCCAAGTCTCCTCGCGAGAGGTCGTCTCAGCCAAGGCGGTGGCGCCTTGAGCGGCAATGGGTGCCATGGGGAAGGGCAGTCGCTCGTAGTCGGCGCAGAGGCGGAACAGGGTATAGCCGAGCCCGAGCCAGGAGAACCGGCCCAAAACTGCGCCGATCAGGCCGATGATGATGGCGTAGACCCAGTCGTGATGCAGGAACGTGCGGTGAGTGATCGCGTAGGAATCGGCCTGCGGTGCGACCCAGAGGGGGATGTCATCGGCGATGCCAAACCCTTTGAAGGCAGGCGAGACCCGCAGGTAGGCGTTGTAGATCATGTAGCCGAACGGCCCGCCCCCGACCTTGATGGCGCCGTGCATGCCGACCAACGTGCCCGCCATATAGTACAGCAGGTAGATCTCCTGCCGCTTCAGGGTTGTGAACGAGCGGCGGGCCACCTCGGCGAACAGGATGATGGTCACCCATTCTGCCGCCGGTCCCAGGTCCTGGCCTGCCACCAGCCCCAGGTAGATCGATCCCGGCAACATAATGAAGCCCAGGAACAGGGCGCCGACAATGGTCTTGAGGTTGAACCCCTCCTCAAACTTGTCGGGCACCTCCATTAAGGTGCGGTATTCTTCAAGTTCCCTATCGATCTGAGCCGCCACTCGCGATCAACTCCTCGCCTGTCTGCTGGTACTGCTCTTTGAGATCCGGGCGCAGTGTCCGCCAGATGAGGAACTGCTTCCGGACCATGTTCAGGAAGTTGCGGGTGGTACGAAGCCAGGAGGCCTCGTCGCCGCTCTCCCGCCGGATGGTGATATGCACTTCATTGACCCACTCATCTTCGGTGGGCACAGTCTCGAGCGAGAGGTGCTCGCTGACGCCCAGGTCGTATGGCGCCAGCCACACCATGGCCTGCAATCGGACGCGCTTGCCGACCTTGTCCGAGTAGGTATCAAGGGCGACCTGGTCCGCTGAGAAATGCCCCAGGGAGTAGTCGGCATGGGCCTCCATGTATTCCTTGAGGAAGGCGTTGATGCCGACAGCCTGGGTGCCGGAGACGGTGAAGGGGAGCGGCACGCGCAAGCGGTCGCCCTCAGGGCTAGGCAGCCGCCAGCGTCGCTCGACATCGGGCACCGCCATTTGTGCCGCTTTGCGGGCCGGGTAGATCGTGGACAGAATCACCACCGCCATGATGAGCGCGGTGCTGGCGACTGCCGACAGGGAGGAGTAGTTGAGGTTCAGCCCCGGCACCAGGCTGTACTCCACGATAAGTTTCGAGAGCGTCTGCCCGGCCACGTAGCCGGCAACGGCGCCAAGGACGGCGAACACGCACGACTCCGCGATGAACAAGGCCGCGATGTGCACCGGCGCCAGCCCCAGCGAGCTGTAGATCCCGATCTCGTGAACGCGTTCGTAGACGGACCCGAGCATGGTGTTCAGAACGATCATGGCGGCGATCAGGATCGGCACGAAGAGGCTGCCGGCGCCCTTCACTCCGGTGGACGCCACGGCGCTGCAGAGGTGCGTGGTGAGCTTGTTCCTCCTCGTGTCCTTCACGCCCGCGTAGAGGTTTAGCTCCACGCGCTCCATCAGTTGGTCCAAGTGCTCCTGGACAGCCGGGTAGGTGCCGAAGTTCATGGCGATGGAGCGCAGATTGCCGCCGTTGTTCATCACCAAGTCGTAAGGAACGAAGAGCACGGCATCGGGCGTGACGTGGATGTACTCTTCCAGTTCGCCCTCCGAAACCTGCTGTGTCTGCTCCCGCCGCCGCTCCTGCATCAGCAAATAGTCGACCGGGGTGAGTTGCTCGTTGTCCAAGTCCTTGATGTTCTGCATCCGCTTGCTGTCAAGGATGCCGATGACCGGGAGGTCGACGCCCAGCGCCGCGATGCTGGCCGTGCCGGCGAGCACCTCCGCCTTGCGAATGCCCAGCACCTCCGCCATGCCGGAGGGCACGATGCACGCCAACACGTCCGCGGGGCCGAACCAGCGTCCGGTCAGTGCCGTCGTCAGCGGCTTGACGACCTGGATCTCCTCCGGTGTCAGGCCGACGAGGGCGGTGGCAGCGTACTTCTTGTCGCCCGAAGCGAGGTTGACGAAGGACTGATCGCCGACCATGGCCGAGAAGTACCACGCCCGCGGGGCGATGGGGTACTTGGCGCCGTACTCGTTCTGGACGATGCGATTGGTCGGCTCGCCCAGTGGGTTCCACGAGCGGTCGCGAATGAGGATGCCCGGGTAGACCGGCTTCTTCTTGAGGTCGATGCGGTTTGACCGCGTCTGGCTGACTACCGAGGTGAAAGAGAGCACGGTGAACGTCAGCAGGACGAGGGTGATGCAGGTCAGGAACGTCCTGGTCTTGCGGCGCCGCAGGTTCGAGATGCCCAGCGAGAACGCCGCGGCGGTCGCGCTGAGCCGGCCGACATCCGCCGAGTGCATCCCGCCGGTGTCGAACTTGATCTGGCGCATCTGCTCCTCGAACTTCTGGATGACGATCGAGGAGACGATGCCAGTGAGTGCCAGGATGACGAAGGCCAGCAGCACGATAAGCGGCGTGATGGTGATCTCGAAGGCAGGGTGCACGCAGCGGATGATGCCGAAGATGAACAGGAAGATGCCTGTAGCACCGGCGATCTGCTTCCGGATGTCCGGGAACGCGAAGAACAGCCGCTCGGCGAAGAACGCGAACGGCAGCAACAACGCCAAGTAGAACATGATCCCCTTCACCACGTCGTCTGCCGTGGCCTGCACATCGGGGTACGCTTTGGCTTCGTAGCTCCACGCCGACCGGACGTTGGTCAGGAACTGGTCGCAGTGCTTCTTGCCCAGCGCGTCCTCAGCGGCGACGAGGAAGTCCTTCGCGCCGCGGTGCAACCGGTCAACTCGGGCGTTCTCGATGCCGAACTTGCGGAATGCCTCCATCCGGTGCTCGTCCAGCGCCCACATGTCCTTGGCAACCTGGAAGGGGGTGTTCCGGATGGCCGGGTAGTCCGCGATGGAAAACCCGGTCCCGCTCCATTCCTTGTCGGTAGCGTTGATGAGCACAAACTGCAGCCCCAGGATGCTGGCCCCCATAGTGATCTTGATGGTGGCGTCTTGCGGGGCAAAGACGATGGCGCACGGCTCATAGTAGGAGACCAATGGCTGCGGCACCGGCAGCGAGTACCCGTACTCGAACGGCTGCGCTTCCGTCTCGGCGTCGTAGACGTGGATCTCGCGAAGCAGGGAGAACCGGCGCTGGTCGATCATGTCGAAGATGTTCATTGCCCGGCACCGGAACAGGACAACGGTGAGCTTCTTTTCACCCAGGTCCAGTGGCACTTCGAGCGGATAGGTCTCCGCCCCTTGCGTGCCCCGGTCAGGGGCGTAGACGATATCACCCGCGGTGGAGCCCTTTCTCAGCTCTGCCGAATACGCGGCCTCCAGCAGCAGTCGGTTCACGCGGCGCAAGATCTGGCTCTGCGCCTTCCCGGTCTCCCTCGGCAGGAGCGCGAACAGCCGGTGGATGGCGTCTGACTGCTCGGCCTCCGGGAAGCGCGTTGCGCTGTAGAAGTCCTTTCGTCGAAGGGCGGCGTTGAAGTCCCTCACGATGGCCTTGACGAGGTCCTTGGCGGGGGCGGCGGCGGGCGACGACTGCGCCAGTTCGGCCCGGGTGCCCTTGGAGAGCCGGTCCCGCAGATACTCCGACAGCGGATCCTGCGGGTTCTTCAGTCTGGCGCAGAGGGCTCGCGCGTCCTTGACCTCTTCCTTCGCGAAGTCTGACCATCCGTCATGCGTCTGGAACCCCTCGATGGTCCAGTTCCCGCCCCGCGCTTTGGTGCCGGGCATGCCCATGAACTGGAACACGCCCTTCGCATTGTCCATGGTCACGATGTCTCCGCGAACGCCCATGAGCGTCTTGTTTGCGCCCCACTGCGGGCGCGCCACGCAGAGCACCTTGGGGACGGCGGTGCTGGGCATGTAATCCGTCTCGGGGTTGAAGCGGTACATCCAGCCACCGAGCCGGACGTAGTTGTTATCCAACTCCAGGTCGAGGATGTCGTTGGTGGCGGAGATGACTTCCCAAAGCACGCACGCCGAGACTTGCGTCTGCAGGTAGACGTTGTCGGCCTTCACGTGTGCAGCGACGTCCAGCGGAGTGTCGACCAGGGGCCGCGAATCGTTCACGGTCACCAAGCCGATGCCGGGGAACGTCCCCAGGGTCGCAATCTCGCTGGCCAGGGCGATCTTGCCGGGCAAGTAGGTCCGCCAGTTCTTGCCCTTCAGGGGGTTGACACCGTCAACGAAGAACTCGTCCTGCCACGTGCGGCTGATCATCCGCTTGGTGGTGGCGTTCTTCGAGGTGATCAGCTCGGCGGTTTCGCGGCTGCGCTTGCCGATATCGGAGAACTGCCACTGGATGGCGGCTTCGTTCTGGTCGACGAAGTGCCCCTTGTAGAACACGCCGGCGTTCTCCGTCTGGCTGGTGAGGTCCAGAGTGGCGAACAGCCGGAACCGCTCGCGCTCCTTCTTCTTGCGGTCCTTGTCCGCTTGTGCGTCCGTGGGCGCGTCCATGTACTGATCGATGAAGTGGCGCACCCCTTCGAGTCCCAGGCAGTGGGCGCCCGAGGCCAGGAACAGCACGGCGCGGCGCGGCGGGGCCGCCTTGAAGGCTTTGATGGTCTGGAAGAGCGCGGCGAGCCCGCAGCTCTGTTCTGCGCCGGGCGCCAGCGAGGGGACCACGGACATGCAGTCATAGAAGGAATGGACGACGGCGAACTCGTCGCTGAAGGTGCGGTCCGTGCCTTCCACTTGCTTGTTGTAGGTTCCCTTGAGCCGGCCAACGATGTTGACGGCTTCCTTCATTTCCCACTGCATGTCGCAGTGAAGGGTGACACTCAGATCGTGGCCTGCGTCAAGTTGGGACCGGAGCACTTCCGCCGAATTGCGGTCGATCCAGAACCGGGGGATATTGATGGGGGTGGTGAGGAACTTCTGTTCCGCCTCGCCGCGGATGGTGGTCTCGGGCGCGATGAAGATGACCGCCTTGGCGCCCAGCAGTAGGGTGTTGAACCAGTCGCCGCCCGAGTTGAAGTCCAGCAGGGCGATGCTGCCCTCGACGACCTTTCCGTTGAACTGCGATACCTCGCCGCGATGGCCGTAGACCAGCGGGCCGGTGAGACCCTCTTGGGGAGTCTGGTTGGTGCGCACGAGGTTGGGCCAGAGCGAGCGAAGCCGGAAGCGCACTGTCGCGGCGGAGCCCGCGAAGCCGGGGGATGGCTGCAGCCCAGCCACCACCATCTCGGAGCGCGTCTCGACGGGGACTGGCACGAGGAACAGTCGCGACGCCAAGTCCAGCGGGAATGCGTCGCAGAGGAGCAGTCGATTGAGCTGCTGGAGTTCCGACCCCGTGGGGCGCGCACTCAGCAGCTTGCGGGTTGTGTTCCGCAGTGCCACTTTGCTGAAGACACGCTCTTTGCCCAGCGAGCGACTGTTGAGCAGAGCGTTGAGGTCCGTCACGAGCGCGGTCTTGAGAGCCTCGGCCGGCGGCTTGGTGAGATCCGCGCTGTCGAGGAGCTTGCGGGTAGCGGCTGAGAGCTTCGACTTCAGGAATTCCGAAACGGGAGTCTTCGCCGCCTTCAGCTTCTTTGCGAACCGGGCCGCGTCCAGGAGGTCGGAGGCACAGAACTGAAGCGGGCCGTCGAACCGCTGCCGCTCCACCTGGTCGAGCCCCAGTTCCTTGAACCGCCGGTAGACTCTGTCGCCGGCCTCTTCGTAGCCGGGATAGCCGACGACGCGCGATTCGAGGCTGGAGAAGTCAGCGATGGTGCTCGCCACCTCGTCGCGGTCGATCTGCGACAGCAGCTTCTCGTAGGTGCCCCGAGGCGTGGGCACCTGGACCTTCTTCTTTCGCGCGAAGCTTGGCGAGTTGATCAGCAGGGCTGTTAGCAGCCCAAACCAGAGCGCAGTCCGTCTTGTCATCCAATTCACCTCTCGCGTCCAGTGAAGCCGAAGGTTTGCGGCACCCTCGTACTCCCCAGCCCCGGGAGCTTGTTCGGCCCACAGGGCTTGCGCGCGGAACGTGTCTCCGTAAGCAGGCACCGGCACCCGGCAATTGCTGGCCGGAGCCGACCGACGAAGGCACCTATTGTACCCGCCCGCTTACACGCTGGGCAGGCTTGCAGGCTTCGCCGACTGAGTAAGAATCCGGCTCCCAGTCGCGGTGATTACGGCCATGTCCTCGATGCGGACGCCACCCCACCCGGGGAAGTAGACTCCCGGCTCGACAGTGACGACCATACCGGCGCGTAGTGTTTCGCGACTCTTCGCCGATAACCTTGGTCCTTCGTGAATTGCCAATCCGACTCCGTGACCCAGACCGTGGCCGAAACGCTTCCCCAATCGCCTGCCTTCGAGATAGGTTCGGGCCAGGCTGTCGGCCCGCTTGCAGGTGAGCCCTTCTCGCAGGCCTTCCAGAGCCAGCAACTGGGCGTCGCGCACGGTGGCGTAGACCCGTTGTTGCCGCGGCGTGGGTTCGCCCAGACAGAACGTGCGGGTGAGGTCGGAGCAGTACCCCTCGTAGAGGCAGCCCAAGTCCATAACAACTAGGTCGCCCGGCTCCAGCTTCTTGGGCGAGGCCACTCCATGGGGCAATGCCGAGCGTTTCCCTGAGGCGATGACGAAATCGAAGCTTGCCTTCTGGGCCCCGTTGAGGCGCATGTGCCGCTCCAGTTCGAGGGACACCTCGATCTCGGTGAGCCCCGGTCGCATCAGGCTCGCCGCCGAAGCGCAAGCGTCATCCGCCAACGCTACTGCCTGCTCGATGGCGGCGAGCTCCCCTTCGTCCTTGCAGAGCCGGAGCTCCTCAACCAGCCCCCGCGTGGCGTGGAGCGACGCCCGGAGGCGGCTCTTCAGCTCCCGGTGGCTGTGCACGGAGACGTAGTCGGCCTCGTACCCGACACGCTTCAGCCGGCGGCGGTTCGCGGCAACGGCGGCAGTGGGACCCAGCCCGTTCCTGGAGAGGTGCACCCGGGCGTCGCGCACTTGCTTGGCGGCCTGTGTCTCGTAGCGGAAGTCGGTGAAGAAGTGAGCGTCTTTGCGGGTGAGGAGCACAAGCCCGGCAGTCCCCGTGAACCCGGTGAGATAGCGGACGTTGGTGAGGTCCGAGAGAAGCAGTCCGTCGAGCCTGCGCGACTCCATCTCAGTTCGCAGCTTGTCCAGTCGCGTTTCGCTCATGGGTGTGCGGCGCGGCTCCGCTTGACGGCTTCCAGGGCGGCGCGAAGGCCGAGCAGATAACTGTCGGGGCCAAAACCCGAGAGCTGACCCAACGCGACGGGGGCGATCACAGAGCGGTGCCGGAACTCCTCGCGGGCGTGGATGTTGGACAAGTGGACCTCGACAACGGGTAGGGCGACGGCGCGGAGCGCGTCGTGGAGCGCAATGCTGTAGTGGGTGAATGCGCCCGGGTTAATGACAATGGCGTCGGCCCAGGTTCTGGCTTGATGGATCAGGTCGACCAGCTCCCCCTCATGGTTGGACTGGTGGATCTGCAGCTCGGCATCCAGGTCAGCCGCGAGCGCGGACAACTGGCTGTCGATATCCGCCAAGGTAACCTGTCCGTAGATGCCGGTTTCGCGCTCGCCCAACAGATTGAGGTTGGGGCCGTGGAGGACCAGAACTTTGGTTGAGACCACGTTCATTCCACCTCCTGTGCAGCCTTTGGCGGGAGCTTCGACCAGAGCTGCGGGAGCATGCTGTCCTCAAGTTCGCGCAGCGACTCAACGGCTTCGCGGAACGCCTCGCGGCTCCCACACTGCCATTCGCCGGCCGCCGCGAACACCTCCAACTCAGCTTCCAGGAGGTCTGCCTCGGCTGGCGGGAGCGGCGCGGCGAGCCCGCCGGCGCGGGCCAGCGTAGCCTGATAGGCCTCGGACCGGCGATAGCGCGCCATCTCCGCCAGCCCGCGGCGAGCAGCGGCCAGACTCGCAGGGCACTCCTTCCGGTCATGGAGCATGTCTGCCAGCCGCAACGCGGCCTGGGCAACGGCGGGATCGAAGGCGAGTTCGGGCACGGCTTGCAACTGTCCTGCCGGTCCCGCGGCGATGGCCAGCACCCGGCGGTAGGCTTTCTCGGCAGACTCCGGGTAGCCAAGAGAGCGCTCGCACTCCGCCAGCGAGAAGTGCGCCGCGGTGTAGTTGGGGAATGCCGCCACGGCTCTGCGGAACCACTTGGCTGCCTCTACTTGCTGACCCCGTTGCACGTAGAACTCCCCCAACCGGCGCAGTGCCGCGGCGTGGGTCGGGGCCTGGCGCACTGCCAGGCGGTACTGTCGTTCTGCCTCGTCCAACAGGTCCCTGCCGCCTGACTGACTGTGGGCGGCGAGCGAGACCAGGAGACCGGCATAGTCGAGGCGGGTGCCTTCGTTGCGGGGCGACCAGCGGAGCGCCTTCACGTAGTGGCCGGCGGCTGCCGTGAGGCTGCCGTGATCCAACGCGGAGTCGGCGGCAGCGACTTCTCGAGCGGAGAGCCACTCGGGGAGGAGGAGGGCAAGGGCGACGGCTGCGGCGGCCACCGCCGCAAACGGCGCGGCTCCGAACCGTCGTCTCCGGACCGGCGCCGCAGGCGGGACAGCGCTTAGTGCCCCAATCAGCCCGGCAGTCCACAGCGCCAACGCTGGAATCTGCCAGCCGTAGTCGAAGAACCCGTGGACGGCAACAGCAACCAACGCGGCGCGCATCGCCACGATCGCCGTTATCCGTTCGTCGCGGGGGTGCCTGCGGAACAGGGCTGTCAGCAGTGCGGCCACGAACAGCACCAGCCCCACGAGGCCTTGCTCGGCGGCGAACTGCAAGTAGATCTGGTGGGCGGCGCGGGTGAAACCCACCTCGGCGAACTTGGGATAGGCGTACTCGAAGGTTCCGCCGCCGAATCCCGTCACGGGCCGCGCTTCCGCCATCCGCACCGTGCCTGCCCACGTCCGCACGCGGAACGACTGCGAGTGCTCGATGGCGCCGCCGTGGGTGAGTCGAGCAGCCAGCGGAGGCACGGCCGCCCCGACGATCAGGACGAGCAGTGCCACGCAGGCCCAACGCGCTCCGCGGGTGAGCGACTGCCACATGTGCGGACCCATCTGCAGACCCAGCACCAGGGAACCGGCAAGGAATGCCGCGCCGCCCCCGCGGGACCCGGTGAGCAACAGGCAGCCGAGGCAGCTTATGCCGCTGGTCAACGCGAAGAGACGGACCGGCCGGTGGTCGCTGCCAAATGCCAGCCCGGCGGCGCAGAACGCAGCCACGACGAGGCAGGTGGCCAGCTCGTTGGGGTTGTAGAAGGTGGAGAAGGTGCGCCAGTTCCGGTCGGGCGTGGCGGCGTATTGGGCAATCCCGATCCAGGCGGCGATACCGCCGCCGGCGCAGAGTGCGATCAGCCATCCCTCACAGCGGCGGGCGTCGCTGCAGAAGCGTGCCGCCAAGCCCGCCCATGCCGCCAGGATGACCAGCTTCGCCAACTCCAGCTCCGTCGCGTGCCGGTAGACCGAACCGATCCAGGAGACCGCCGTCCACGCCGCCAGTAGCCACAGGAGCAGGACCGGCATCCCGGAGGCGGAGCCGCCCGCGGTCCGCCGGCTGAGTGCAGTGGCGACGGCTGCCAGCGCGATCAACAGGTAGAGCGCAGCCTGCGGCGGGAAGTCGAACTTGCCCGCGACCAACGGTGCCGCCGCCGCCACCACGAGCGTCAGGACATACGCCCCGTGTTCGGCCGGGTGCTCGTCCGCCAAAGGCTTTGCTGGCTTCCCTCTGTGCTTACGCATGGTCTCTCAAGCGACGCCGGGCGAGCCACTTCGCTCGCAGGCGCCTGAAGAAGATCGTACTCGTGGCACTCACTGCTCGCAACGCGATGCCGGTGACGGCGACCGGTTGCACGAGCCAGAGGGCACCGGAGCGGTAGTGCTTCCTGTAGAACCGGTACATGCTCTGGTGGAAGTGGATCACGGAGCCGAGCATTCGCTGATCGCTGCTGCCGCCGATGAGGTGCGTGATCTGCGCCGTCGGCACATACCAGCGCTCCCAACCGGCTGCCCGCATCCGGTAGCCCCAGTCGACATCCTCGCAGTACATGAAGTACTTGTCGTCCAGTAGACCCACCCTCTCCAACGCCTCCCGCCGAACGAGGCAACACGCGCCGGACAGCCAATCGACCCGTCGGGGCGACAAGTGGTCCCAGTCCGTCATCAGATAGTCGGTGGCGAAGCGGTTCTTCGGCAGGATCCGTCCTAAGGGCGTGTTGCGGAACAGCCCGGCGCCGAAGTTGGGGAAGTGGCGGCACGACATCTGCAGTGACCCGTCGGCATTCAGCAGCTTCGGCCCAACCATCCCGGCTTTGGGGTGCGTGTCCAGGAAGCGCAGCAGCGTGTCGAACGCGCCCGGATGGACGAGGGTGTCGGGGTTGAGGAGCATCACTTCGCGGCCGCGCGCGGCAGTAATCGCCCGGTTGTTGGCGGTGGCGAAGCCGCGGTTGTGCCCCAACGCCTCGATGTGCACCTCCGGGTACTGCCGTTCGACGCGCGCGACCGTGTCATCGCGCGACCCATTGTCCACCACGATGACCTCGACGGGAGACGCGCACCGACAGGCTGCCAGTGAGTCCAGGCACGGCCCGATGTCCCGCGCGGAATTCCACGTGACGATACAGACGGTCAGGCGGTAGTCGTAGGACCGCGTGTCGATGTCGGGGGGGGAGAAGGGTGTCATTCCGGGCGACGAGAGGGCGAGGGACCGCGCCCTGGGGCTGTATGGTAGTGCGGCGACTGCGGGCTGCTATCGTCCTGCCGCGGCGCGCCACCCCAGCCTTCCCGCGCACGCGGCGCGGCTGACGACGAGGACGAGCAGGTACACGCAATAGGGTACCCGACCGCGGTAGTGTTTGCGATAGAACCGCTCCAGCCCGCGGTGCGAAGCGATGATCATCTCGCGCTTCACCTGCCGCGTGCTCCCGCCGACATGGTGGATGAACTGCGCCTGCGGCAGGAACCACGTGGCATACCCCGCCTGTCGCAGCCGGAAGCTGAAGTCGACGTCGTTGAAGAAGATTGGGAAGCCCTCGTCCATGCCACCCAGCGCCTGCCACGCGCTCCGACGGACCATCAGGCAGGACGCCATCGGCTGGTCCACTTCCCGCGCGTCCGCCTGATCCCACCATCCCATCCGGTACCCTCCCAACACCCGCGACCGAGGTGCCAGACGGCTTAGGCCCAGAAACTCCACCAACACGTTGAGCGGGGTCGGGAAGGAGCGCACCGATTGCTGCCCTCGCCCATCCGGATGCACCAGCCGTGGCGCCACGGCGCCCGCCGTCGGGTGCGCGTCAAGGAACCGGCGCATGACCGCAACGGCGTCCGCTACCGCCCGCGTGTCGGGGTTCAGCAGCAGCAGATACTCCCCCCCCGCCGCCGCCGCCCCCTGGTTGTTGCCGGCAGCGTATCCCGTGTTGCCGGCGTTGCGGAACAGGGTCACCTGCGGGAAGCACCGCGCCACCATAGCCGCGCTGCCATCGCGGGACGCATTGTCGACCACGATGATCTCCCGCAGCTCGGTCGCTGCCGTTTGGGCGAGCGACGCCAAACACTCGCGCAGGAACTCCCGGGTGTTCCAGTTCACGATTACCGCTGAGACGCGGCTGGGAGTTGTCGGGTCTGGTGGCACGGGAGTGAGATTGCGGGCGAGCGGGCAGGGACTTCCGCATGGTAGCACCAGAGCCGTGTCAAGACAACGGTGCCCGTTCCGTGGCTCGTAATCTCGACCAGTCCGGCCTACAATCCGAGGCATCCAGACAAGGTGTCGGACACGCAGACCGACGCTGGCAGGGACCGGAGATGAGCACACTCACCACGGAACATGAGAACCGACTCCTCGGCATCGTGCGGCGCTTGCCGACGGAATGCGTTTCTGAGGTGATCGACTTCGCGCACCTCATTGCCTTGCGCGAGAGGACTACGCCTGGGGATGCACGAGAGCACGACGATAGTGGGGACACCGACCACGACGTTCGGTGGGAAGCGCTCCTGGCACGCGAGGACTCGCAAGATCTCCTGGAGAGTATGGCCGACGAGGCGTTGGCAGAGATCGAGGCTGGCCGGACCACCACGGTTGTAGTAACGGACGGCGGTGAGCTCGGCCCCGGATGAACTCACAGGCGTTGCCTCAGTTCTGGAAGCTGTACCGCCGCCTGCCAGCAGAGATCCGGCGTCGCGCCGGGGACGCGTACCGACGTTGGCGCAGGGACCCTCACGCTCCCGGACTCCGGTTCAAGCGCGTGGGCAAGACGCGACCGGTGTACGCCGTCCGTATCGGTGATCAGTACCGCGCCCTGGGACTGCTGCGGGGCGACACCGTGACTTGGTTCTGGATTGGGAGTCACGACGAGTACGAGCGACTGCTCAAGAGCGAATGAGCGACGCCGTCCATTGCCGGTTCGCGCTACTTCCCTCTACTCACGCTTCCGCTGCCAGCGCGGTGAGGATGTCGTCCATGTCCGCCAAGCGCCCCGAGACTGTCGTCAAGTGCGCTGGTCGGCAGAACCGGGATTCGTCCGGTGGGGCGATGGTTCGCAGCGGTCTCAGCTTCTCGCCGCGCTTCCTGGTCACCAGCGCCACGGGGGCTCCGGCCTTGTCGTTGATCGCGACCAACTCAAGATCGGTGTTCGGGAATCGCGCGGACGGGTAGAAGTCCTGTCCTTCCACGAAGACAATCTGTTCGCCGCCGACCTCAAAGGCGTAGCAGGGCCCTTCGTCGTCAACCTCCTCGATCTTCACCATTGAGGTCGCCCGAATGCGCACAACCTCGGCGGAGTCGAAGGCGATGGCCTCGTCCAGCGACTGCAACTGTCTGCAGATCCCCTTTCTCTGCTCGAGGTGCGCCCAGAGTCCAATCGGGATGCCGATGACGAGCCAGAATGCAGTTATCGCGCGCCAGTCGTCATGCGAGGCGAGAATGGTCCAACCCCAGAGGGCGCCGATGATGACGAGGAACCCGACGAGCGCGGTCCAGGGCAACCGCCGCAGTTCGCGGCGGATCCGAAGTGCGTCGCGTCCGAGCGCCCGGCGTTCCTTCGCGGTGAGAGGGCGCTGGTACCTGCTGAACATTGGCGAACTGCCGGACGCCAGCGGGTGCTTGTCGTCACTCATGAGTGCTCACTCTCCTTCCGGTCCCGTCGTCGAACCTGCTGGACCGGTCCGCTGGTTGGCCGGCCCGGTCACCTGACCTGTTGGACCGGCGCCGTGACCGGGAGGACCGGCGCCGTGACCGGGTGTACCGGTTTCGTGACCAGGTGAATCGGTCGCGTAACTGGGTGGAGTGACCGCCAGACCGGCTGGATCGGTCGCCCGTCGTCCTTCATGCCTGCTCACTCCCCTCCAGCCGCCACCACAGCGGAGTCTGCCCCAAGCAGCCACGCGTCCCGGCCAAACTCCGCTGCGCCGCACAATACGCATGCCTGGCCGCCCATCAGGAGGTAGCGGACCTGGTGCGTCCGCATCGAAGAAAGGACTCTGTGAATCGGGCTCGGGGTCAAGGGAGCCTCCCAGCGCCAAGAAGGTCTGCCACAGTCGCTGGCTTTCGCGCCAGCGCTCCTGCGGAGTCAGGCGGCACCATTCGGCCCACTCGGGCCCGTGCAGGTCTTCGGGCTCAATTGCGGCGGGGATTGTAGCCTTGGCCGGGGCGGCTGCCAATTGCGCCGCAGTTCGGCAGGACCGGCCGGACCGGCGGCGAACTCCGTTCCCCAATGTGGAGGTGACACGATGAAGTGTGCACTGCTTGTGTTGGGGGGAGTGCTTGTGCTCGACTGTCTCTGCGCCGGTGCCGCGGAACTCACCATGGAGCAGAAGGCTCGCGTTCGCGCGGATCTTGGCGCCGACCTCCCTGGTCTGATCGCCAAATACCAGCTTGTCGACGCATTAGAGCGTGACGGCATCGGGAGGTCGGACGCGAAGACCTCCGGCGGGCTGGGTTGGGGGGAGCAGGGCTACCTGCGCCGGTAC
>PEVN01000125.1 GCA_002779825.1 Armatimonadetes bacterium CG06_land_8_20_14_3_00_66_21
CCTCGATCATCAGGTGCGCGCCGGCGTCGATGCCGTCGTCGGTCAGTCCGGCCGGCCAGCGCGCAGGCAGGTACTTGTCGAAGTCAAACAGGCTCTGCCATTCGCCGCGGGGCGTCTGCCCGTGGACGTACACCTTGTGCTCGTCCTTGGGGCCGCGGGGCGCTTCGTAACAGGCGCCGGTGCCCTGCAGACCGAGGTACTGGTAGTTCATCGGCCGGTCGGAGAAGAAGTCGAGCCGGATACGCAGGAGCTTGCCGCTCTCAGTCTGGCAGAGCACAACGCAGGTGTCGTCTGCCTTTGCCCAATCGAGGAAGTGCTGGCCGGATCCCTGGCACGCGACGGTCACGACGCGGTCGCCGGCCGCTTGGTACAGCGGCCCCAGGTTGTGGGTGATGTACTGATGCCCCAGCCGCAGCGCCAACTCGGCGGTGCGCCAGTTGTAGCCCGTGTCCGGGGGCGGGAAGCCTCCCTTGAACTCCTGGATCTGATCGGCTTCGCCGTAGTAGACCTCCCCGAAGAGACCGGCGTCGACCATCCCCTTGAGGATGAGGAACGGGCGCGTGTAGCAGTAGTTCTCGGCAAGCATGTACCGGAGCCCCGAAGCGTTGACGGCTTCCAGCAACGCCCAGCATTGGTCCATGGTGGTCGCTGCAGTTACCTCGGAGATCACGTGCTTCCCCGCTTGCAGGGCAGCGATGGAGTGCTCAGCGTGCAGCGGCATGGGAGAGGCGACGAGGATGGCGTCGAGGTCTGCGGCCAGCAAGTCCTCGTAGTCGGTGTAGGTCGCCGCGCCCTCGATGGCCGCAGCGGCCTGGGCGAGCCGTCCCTGGTCCTGGTCGCAGAAGGCGACGACGGTTGCGTTCGAGGCGCGCTGCGCGGCCCGCGCCAGCGCGGTTCCGCGCCCGGCGCCGAGGATGCCGATTCGGATTCCGTTCACTGTGGTTCCTCCTTGGGACGCGCCCAGCCAATCCGAGCCGCGACCGTGAGGGAGCGCGTGACACGCTAACTTGGTCCGCGACGCCGACGTGTCACGCGCTCCCTCACGGTCGCGGCTCGGACTGGGTGAGGAGCGCCACGTTTGGACGGGAGCAGTCGTCGGGGTGCTCACCTGGGTCAGCCCCCGAACAAGTTCGGGCGTCCTGCTGCAACACCTTCCCGGTGGCGCTCTGTCCGCGTGCCTCAGCGCCAACAGGGGTAAACTGGGTCATCCGTGATCTGGAGGAGAGAAGACATGAAACCAACCCCCTGCATTCTGCTGGCGGTCCTCGTCGTATGGGCGCTGGCGCGGGGAACGGTGCACGCGCAGCAACCGCTCTCGTTCTACGTGGCCACCGACGGCAACGACGCTTGGTCCGGCACGCTTGCCGCTGCCAACGCTGGAAAGACCGATGGACCCTTCGCAACGCTGACTCGCGCGCGGGACGCCGTGCGGGCCCTCAAGGCGACGGCGCCTTTGCCGGCGGGCGGCGTGACTGTGATGGTTCGGGCAGGCACGTACGAGCAGCAGCAGACCTTCGAGTTGACCGCCGCAGACTCGGGCACGCCTGAAGCGCCGGTGATCTACCGGGCAGCGGCGGGTGAGGAGGTTCGGCTCACGGGCGGCCGGGCGGTGCCGGCGGACGCGTTCGGTCCCGTCGCCGACGCGGCCGTCGTCGCGCGGCTCGACCCGGCGGCTCGGGGACACGTGCTGCAGGCGGACCTCGCCGCCCTCGGCATTGCGGAGTTGGGTCAGTTCCCGACCCGGTACCGCGGGGCGCCAACTGCTCCCGAACTGTTCTTCAACGATCAACGCATGGCTTTGGCGCACTGGCCCAACGAGGGGTGGACGACCATCGCCAGCATCGTCGACTCCGGCTCGCGCCCCCGCGACGGCGACAATGCCGGGAAGCCAGGCATCTTCGAGTATGCCGGCGACCGGCCCGCCCGCTGGAATGCCGAGGCGGGCGTTTGGCTGCAGGGGTACTGGTGCTACGACTGGTACGCCGAGACGATCAAGGTGAAGTCCATCGACCCTGCGAAGCGGCAGATCGCGCTGGCCGAGCCGCACTTGTACGGCGTCAAGCAAGGCAATCCCTCGCCGCGCCGGTATCGCGCGCTGAACCTGCTGGAAGAGTTGGACCAACCGGGCGAGTACTACATTGACCGCGCCGGCAAACGCCTCTACCTGTGGCCGCCCTCGGAGTTGGCCGGCGCGCGCCTCGTCCTCTCAACGCTGACGACGCCGGTCGTCGCGCTCACGGAGGCGGCGAACGTGGTGGTGCGGGGATTCGTTGTGGAGGCTTGCTTGGGCGATGGCCTCCAGGTGACTGGCGGAACCGGGGACCTGATGCTGGCGTGCCAGGTCCGCAACACGCGAGAACTCGGCATCCGCGTCACCGGGGGATCGGCCCACCGGGTGGAAGCCTGCGACCTCCACGACACCGGTACCGGCGGTCTGGTGCTGTCGGGCGGCGACCGGAAGACGCTGACGCCCGCCGGGCAGGAAGCTGTGAACAACCATATCTGGGACTACTCCCGCCTGCAGTTGACGTACGCCAACGCACTCATGTTGGCGGGCGTCGGGAACCGCGCCGCCCACAACCTGATCCACAACGCCCCGCACCAGGCCATCGGTGTCGCCGGCAATGACCATGTCTTCGAGTACAACGTGATCCACCACATCTGCACCGAGACCGATGACTGCGGCGCCTACTACAAAGGCCGTAATCCCTCGTGCCGGGGGAACGTGGTCCGCTACAACTTCTGGCACAACATCGGCAGCCCCATGGGGCACGGCAACGCGGCTGTCTACTTCGATGACGGCGACGGCGGCGACACCGTGTTCGGCAACGTCTTCTTCCGCTGCGGCGAGCCAGGCCGGGGCTCCTTCGGCACTGTCTTCTCGCACGGCGGGCACGACCTCCTGGCCGAGAACAACGTGTTCGTCGAGTGCAAACGCGCGCTGGGGTCGGCGCCGTGGAACGACAAGCGGTGGAAAGAGGCAATCGACGGCGGCATGGGTTGCGAGTGGGCGACTCGGCTGCTGAAGGAAGTGGACATCACGAAGCCGCCGTACACGACGCGCTACCCCGAGCTGGTGGGCTTCATGGAGCCGCAGCCTGGCCAGCCGCGGGTCAGCCGGGCCGTGCGAAATGTGATCGCGATGTGCGCCGACGTGCGCAGCGGGAACTGGCAGGTCAGCCGCGAGGAGAACTGGGTCACCGACGGCGATCCCGGCTTTGTCGATGCCGCCAAGGGCGACTTCCGGCTTCGGCCCGACGCCGAGGTGTTCACCCGACTGCCCGGCTTCCAGCCGATCCCCTTCGAGAAGATGGGCCTGTACACCGACGAGTTGCGCCCGACGCTGCCGGTCGTAGCCTGGCCGTACGACCCGCCCAAGCCGCTCCCGCCGCTCCAGCAGACGGCGGCCGCACAGCCACCGAAGAAGGGCCCCGCCCCGGTCTTCAGAGTCGGTCGCGCTACGGGCCCAATCTCCCTCGACGGCGTCCTCTCGCCAGCCGAATGGAGCGGCGCCGCGCCGGAGTCGGCCATGCTGCTTGCTCAGGATGCCAGTGGCGCCAAAGCGCAGCGCCAGAGCCGCGCCTGGCTTGCCTACGACCAAGACCGGCTCTACGTTGCTGTCGACAACGCCGTCGCCCCCGAGACCAAGTTGGACGGCAATCAGTGGGGGCAGCACGACGCCGTCGAGATCGGCCTGCAGGTCGTCCGCGAGGGCAAGCCTACCCCTATCTACGTGATCCGCGGTTACGGCAACGGCTTCCTGGAGTTCGGCACGACGCCAGACGGCGACGCGGAGCCCGCCTCGATGGACCCCGGTGACCTCGCCTTCAAGACGGCCGTGCCCGAACCCGGCCGCTGGACGGCCGAGTTCGCCCTGCCCTTCCGCATGCTGGACCTCGACCCGGCCGCGGCGCCGAAGGTTGCGTTCAACATCACCGTGCGGAAGGCGCGCGATGACCTGTGGTTGATGTGGGCGGGAACACGTGGGCACTCGTACGACGTGAGTCGCGCGGGGTTGCTTGAGTTCGAGCACTGATCTTCGCGCACGAGGGGTAAGGGACGCAAGGAACCTCGGGGACTTCAAGGGGCGGTCCGTAGCTGCAGCGGCGGCGACAGCGTGGGGTGCTCTTCGCACTCCCCGCCTTGACGCCCTGATTCGGCCGTGGGTATCATACCGCGTGGCTGTGTTCGCCCAAGACCAGAGGCGGCGCTCTGCGCCGGGCCTTCCGGTGGGCGCGTCGCAGACCGCCGACAGCCCTGAGTCCGGAGTGTCCGCGGATGACAGAAACGGCCGAAAACCAGAGCCGCTCGACGGAGTCCCGCTTCGCGACGCTGTGCCAAGTATACCCGCGAAGGTTGGGAACACACCGAAGTGGAAGTTCGCGGAACTTCCCCGGCAGGCGTGCAGCAGACGTAGGACAGAGGGTATTCTCCCAGACGGAGCCGAAGTCGCACCGGGACTTCGGTGTGTTCCCAACCTTCGCGGGTATACCAGGTGCTCGAGGAAACGGGGTGCGACTTCGTGAGCCACGACTGGTTCCTCCGGACACCTGGTAACCCGACCCCGCGACCCATGGGCTCCCTTGTCGCCGACCCCGTGTTCCGTGAGATCCGGCCGCCAAGCACCTGGGTGTTCCGGAACGGAGTGCTGCGCTTCAACCCGCAGCTAAGCAGGGGAGGCGAGGACCTGGAGTGGTTCCTGCGGAACCGCGATTCGCTGCACATGGTGCACCTGCCCAAACCGCTGATCGTCTACCACAAGCACGCCGGGCAGATGACTGAGGCGCGGGATACGCTGGCGCCCGCACAGCAAGTGATGGCTTCGCCAGGGCAGTTCATCCCGAGCGCTGGAGGCCCTCGCAGGCCGTACGGGGCGGTCACCCAGTAGCGTAACCGGGTGACGAGTCTCCGCCCCGGGCTGACCCGAAGTGGTCTCCGCAGACGCCACGACCTCACAAGAGAGAACCAAGATGTCCACTCCTCTGCTTCACAGCACCGACCTCTTCACCGCCCGCACCGCCGGCTACTGGAACTACCGCATCCCCGGTCTCACCGTGACGCCCGGAGGCGTTGTGCTTGCGCACACGGAGGCCCGCCAGGGACAGGGCGGCGACGGGGACCCGATCGACATTCTCCTGCGTCGCAGCGCCGATGGCGGCCGGAGCTGGGAGCGCGCGCGGTGCGTGGTGGACCACACCGATTACCCCGGCGGTCCGATCAACAACTTCGTCTGCATTCCCGACCGCGACACCCGGCAGGTCCACGCGCTGTTCTGTACCGACTACGCGCGTGCCTTCCACCTGACCAGCGAGGAGGACGGGCTGACCTGGAGCGCGCCGGTTGGGATCACCCAAGCGTTCGAGGCGTTTCGGCGCGAGTACGACTGGCACGTGCTGGCTGTCGGGCCGGGGCATGGCATCCAGCTTGACTGCGGCCGGCTATTGGCCCCGGTCTGGCTGTCGACGGGCGCCGGCACGGAGTTCGGCAGTGGCAAACGCGGGCACTGCCCAAACCGGGCCGGCGTTGTCTTCAGCGACGACCATGGACGGACCTGGCAGCGCGGCGACCTGATCCGGGACACGTTCCCCAACACCAACGAGACGGAAGCGGTGCAGTTGGCCGACGGGCGCGTGTTGCGCAACATGCGCCCGCTGGACGATGGCGCCGACCATCCGGACGCGGAACACCGCCGCGCCGTCAGCCTGAGCGCCGACGGCGCGCACAACTGGAGCACTCCCTACAGGGATCCGGCGCTGCTGGAGCCGGTCTG
>PEVN01000403.1 GCA_002779825.1 Armatimonadetes bacterium CG06_land_8_20_14_3_00_66_21
GAATCCCGTGGATTCGCAGCCCTTTGAGACCTTCCGGTCAAGCGTTTCGGGGCGGTCGGAGACCTGCCCCGAGCTAAGTACGGTTGTAGTACTAAGCTCTCCGAGTTGCTGGCCCTGGTGGAGGCGCGACGCGAGACGGTGCAGATCTGCCGCACCGGCAGCCCGGTGGCCGAACTGGTCCCCTGGCGGCACAGGGCCAATCCGCTGCGGCAGCCTCCGAGGCTCAAACGCATCGTCTTCCACGAGGACCCGTCGCTGCCTCTGAACGACGACGACTGGCCAGAGGCCTTGAGGTATACCCGCGAAGGTTGGGAACACACCGAAGTGGAAGTTCGCCGAACTTCCCCGGCAGGCGTGCAGCAGACGTATACTCGCGAAGGTTAGGAATACACCGAAGCTATTGCACAAGTTCGACGCCTCTGCGTGCACAGCAGTGTGTTGGGTGCTCACCACACGCCCACGGGTGAAGTTCTGCGAACTTCCACTTCGGTGTATTCCTAACCTTCGCGAGTATAGGACAGAGGGTATTCTCCCAGACGGAGCCGAAGTCGCACCGGGACTTCGGGGTGTTCCCAACCTTCGCGGGTATAGCGCACAGGGTGCTTCTCGACACCTGCGCCCTGCTCTGGCTGGTGTCCGCCCAGAAGAGGCTCTCGCCTGCGGCGAAGCAGGCGATTCAGCGCAACGCTGGCGAGCTATTCGTGTCCTCGATCTCCGCGTTCGAGGTTGCCGTCAAGGCGAGCAAGGGCAAGCTGGATCTCCCAATCGCGGCTGAGGACTGGTTCAGCCTGGCGCTCGAACACCACGGCATTCGCGAGGTACCGGTCGACAGCGCCATCGCGTTGGCATCGGTCGCTTTGCCGCCCCTACACAATGACCCGTGCGATCGCTTCATCGTCGCGACAAGCACCGCGAAATCGATGCCGGTGATCACCTGCGACCCACTCCTCGGGCGGTACCCGGGCGTGTCGGTTGTGTGGTAGCCACGCGTCGCTCGCAGCGGTGTGGGCGGCGCCGAGAACCTTCAGAGCGTCGCCACCCGAACCATCTCCCCCGCCTGCTCCGGCGATGCGGCGCGCAGGTTGATCATGAACTGCTTCAGCTTCTCGCCGAACTCCCGTTTGAGCGCCTTGAGCCCGTCCATGCCGCCGCCGTCCACGAGGATGACCTTCTTCCCGGCTTCGACCGTCTTGTGATACAGCGGCCACCAGCGGGGGTGAGAGATGGGCTCGACGCCGGCGCCGGGGGTCCACTGGAGCATCGTAAGGCGGGGAATCGACAGCAAGTGGTCGTGATGCGGGATTGCGCCGGGGCCGTCCCAGTGGAACATGCTGTACGAAACGCGCTCGCACATCTCGGTCAGCACGGGCACCATGAACTCGCCGAACATGGCGGGTGAGATCATCGCCGAGAAGTCGCACTGGAACTTCGCCATCCGCCCCGGTGCCCACGCCCAGAAGATCGAGCCGCCGACTTCGTCGCGGAACAGGTCGTACAGCACGTCGTAGTAGTGGAAGTACCGGTCGGTGATCTGCCGCAAGCACTGCTGCACCCAGCCGGGGCGCTGGATGAGGTCGACCAGCAGCTCATCGGTGCCGCGCATGGCAGCGAAGGTGTCGAGCCCCTCGATCAGGTCGGGGAACTGGACCTGGAACTTGCCCCGACCAAGCGCCACCTGCTCGCGGCCCAGCCGCGAGCTGAACTGCCAGTAAAAGTTGTCGGGAGCGTATTCGAACCGCGCCGCCTCCGGACTGTCCATGCAGGGCGCGCACCAGACGGTGTTCGGCATCTCGACGCCCTGGCAGCCGAGGTACAGAGCCAGGCAGTTGGGCGCCAGGTCGGGCGCGACGTGCGGAACCGCTTCGGCGAGATAGTGGATGTTGGCGCAAGCGATCTTCGACAGGTAGACGCGGTAGTCGTAGTTCTTCGTCGAGTAGTGCCCGGTCCAGCCCTCGGGCGCCGCCATTGGCTCGAAGCGTTCCAGCGGCTCTGCCCGCGGCGCGGTGATCTGTAGCGCCGGCCGGCCGAGGTCGCCGCCGTTCCACCAGGTCGTCAGGCGGTGGCGCACTTCGTCCATGTCTTCGCGGTAGAGTAGTCCTGCCATTCGGGGGGCTCCTTACGCTGTTGTGCCCCAACGAGCTTGTCTCGCTGGTCCGTAAGTTTGCGAGGGGGGGGATCAGCCGATCTCTTTCCCCTGAGTTCCCCGGCCTGGCAGGGGGTTCCTTTCGCAAGGCGAACGCGCTGGCGGCCGGTCTCAGAACACCGCCCTGGCGACCGTGCTACAATTGCGCGCCGGACGTCAGTGTCGCCGCTCGAGGAGTCCAGCCATGACTCGCAGCATTCATGCCGTTGCGCTCTACCTGTGTCTTTCCACCCCGCTGTTTGCCGTCGAAACCGAAGTCCTGTTCGAGGGCTTCGACCTCGCCGACTGGTCGACACAACGCGACCAGGAGCGGCTGAAGCAGGAGTTCTCGCTCAGCGAGGTCGCAGCGGCAAAGGACCCGGCGGCACTGCAGTGGCGGTTTGTGTCGAAGGGCATCGGGTTCAACGACCTCTTCCTACTGAAGCCCCTCACGCGACCGTTCGACGTGATTCGTGTGCGGGTGAAGAACGAGGGCGAGCCGTTTGTGCTGGCGATGAAAGCACGAGACGACAGCGGCGCCGAGTGGACAACGAACCGCGTGTCTCTGACGCGTGGCAGCGACTGGCAGTGGGCCGAGTTCCCGCGGGACAAGTGGCAAGTCGCCTCCTGGTCCCGCGATGCCGAGGGGAAGCTGGACTTCCCGTTGGCGTTCCTCACCCTCATCGCGTTCGATGTGAAGGCGGGGCCGGAGTACAACCTGAAGGTGCAGCGAATCGAAGCGGTTCGCCCCGATCCGCCCGTGGCGACCCTCCACGAGTTCGACCTACCGAGAAAACTGCGTGCCGGGCAGAGCTTCGCGCTCAAGCTCAACTTCAGCCTCGACAAGCCGTGCCGGGAAGACAAAGCCACGCTCACGTTCCGGCGTGGGAAAGACACGCTGTTCCGGGTGCCGCTCCCCTTGCCGACGCCACTGACCGCGGCGAAGTCCACTCAGCGCGTTGCGCTCACTGACATGAAGCTGACTGTGCCGCTCTACGCCTCCGGCGGCAAGCTGAGCGCCGTGCTGCAGTTGGGCGAGGCGCGCATTCGGAAGGACGGCAAAGACACCGACGGGGAGGTCGCCAGTGTGACAATCGAGCAGAGAAAGCCGGGGAAGACCCTCGCGCAAGTGAAGCTGCACAACGGCACGCCGACGCTGTTCGTCAACGGCAAGCCGCGCAACGGCATGTGCTGGGCAACCTACGGGCCGACGCCCGAGGTGTTCAGCGACTTCACGAAGGCGGGCATCGACCTGTTTACCTTCAGCGGGACACCGACCGAAGCCGGCTACGGGCTTTCGAAGACGGTCTGGGTCTCGCCCAACGAGTACGACTACTCCCAGTTCGATGAGCGCGTGCTGATGCTGTTGCAGGCGAACCCCAACGCCTACTTCTTCCCGCGGCTCTACCTGCACGCGCCCAAGTGGTGGAGCGAACAGCATCCGGACGACGTTGTGCAAATGGATCCGGGCGACGGCAAGCCCGTGCCGTTCATCCACTCCGGCGGGAAGCCCGCGCCGAGTTGGGCGTCGGAAGCGTGGCGCCGCGACACCGTGGAGGGGCTGAAGCGGCTCATCGCGCATGTCGAGGCGTCGCCGTACGCGGACCGCGTGGTCGGCTACCACCTGGCCAGCGGCACCACCGAAGAGTGGATGATGTGGGGCGGCAACGAGAACGAGTGGGTGGATTACTCGCCGGTCAACGTGGCGCGCTTCCGGCAATGGCTGAAGGCGAAGTATGCGACCGACGCCGGCCTCCAAACCGCGTGGAACGCACCGCGGGTGACGCTGGCGACCGCCGCTATCCCGACGAAGGCCCAACGCCAGGCGACGGAGCTGGGCGCGCTGCGCGACCCGGCGAAGGAGCAGGCGGTCATCGACTACTACCTCTACAACTCCGCCCTGGTCGCCGACACGATCGGCACCTTCGCGAAGGCCGTCAAGGGCTTCACGAAGCGCGAGAAGATCACCGGCGTGTTCTACGGGTATCTGCTCCAGCTTTGTGGCGAGCAACGCCAACAGAACGGAGGGCACCTCGCGCTGGAGCAGGTGCTCGCCTCACCCGATGTGGACTTCCTCTGCAGCCCCACCAGCTACGCTTTCCGCCAGCTCGGCGGCGAAGGCACCAGCCACTTCATGTCGCTCTTCGGCAGCGTCAAACTGCACGGCAAGCTCTGGTTCGACGAGAACGACCTCCGCACTTCGCTCTCCGGCGGCCAGGTTGGCGAGTGGGGGCGCCCGGCGGACATTGCCGGCGACCTCGTTCAGCAGGACAAGGAACTGGCGAACTGCATTGTCAACGGCTCAGCGCAGTGGTGGTTCGACGTGGGCGGGAACAAGTACAGCGACCCCAAACTCATGGGCCGAATCGGCGACTTGGCAAAGTGCGCCAGCGAGGCCCTGCCGCTCGACCGCACCTCGGCCGACGAAGTCGCACTGATCGTTGACGAAAACAGCCTCGGCTACCTGCGCCCAGGCGAGCCGCTGGGCAACTGGTTGCTGGTGGGTCAGCTTCCCGCGCTGCACCGAATTGGCGCCCCCGTCGGGCACTACCTGGTAACCGACCTCCCGCGCCTCGGCGCCCGGAAGCTGTTCTTCTTCACGACCAGCTTCGCGCCGACCGCCGCCGACCGCAAAGCAATCGACGCGCTCAAGCGCGACGGCCACGTGCTCGTGTTCCTGTGGGCGGCGGGGCTCTACCGCGATGGCGTCCTGTCGGAGCTGTCCGACCCGTCAGGCGCGTCCGAGTTCTCCGGGGTTCGCCTGCGCCTGTCCCGGGAGCCGGCTTCCGTTCGCGTGACCCTCAACGGCGGCAACCCACTCACCGACGGGCTGGAAGGCCACCCCTACGGTCACGAACACAAGACGTTCCCAATCGTGTACGCCGACGACCCGGACGCGCAGGTGCTGGGCGCCCTCGACGACGGCCGCCCCGGTCTCGTGGTGAAGAAGCACGCCGACTGGACCGCGATCTACTCCGCCGCGCCCTCGCTGCCGGCCGACCTGATGCGGCGGATGGCGCACTTGGCCGGCGTGCACGAGTACCTCAACACGCCCGACGTGGTGTGGGCCTCCAAGGACCTCCTCGGCGTCTGCGTGAAGGACGCCGGCACCCGGAAGATCGCCCTGCCCCGCAAGGCAACCGTCCGCGACCTGTACACCGGCGCGGAGATCGCCAAAGGCGTCACCTCGTTCGACGCAGACTTCGGCGACCGGGCGACGCGGGTATTTGTGGTGAAGTAGCCGCCCTATGACGAAGCAGTTCCAGCTAACCGACCCCCTTCGCACCCTCGCCGCGGAGACGGCCAAGCGCGGCGCCAACCCACCTCCCTGCCTTCGCAGGGAGAACGAGACGCGGGCATTCTTCGAGCTGTACAAAGACCTGCCGCTGCGGGAGCGACAGGCGCGGTCATTTGCGTATGCGCTTGTCAACGAGCCGGTGCGCCTCTACCCGGGCGAGCGGGTCAACGGGACCTTCTTTGGGGGCGGGCATGACGCGCCGTTGAGCGATCCAGAGTGGGGCGAGCATTCGGCGCACCCGCGGGCGGCGCGGCGCATTGCGGCGGAGATCCCCGAGCTGGTGGCACTGGCGAACCAGTGGCCGGAGCGGGAGCCGGAACCGGGGAAGGCTTCGTACCTCATGGACACGGGCGCGGCGCCGGGGCACATCGCGTGGAACTACGACTTGGTCCTCTCGCTGGGAATCGAGGGGCTGCTGGAGCGCCATCGGGAGGCGCTTCAGTTGGCAGCCGATCCTGAGGCGCGGGCGTACTACGAAGGCGTGGTGATTTGTCTCGAGGCGGTGTTGGCATGGAACCAACGCCACGTCGACGAACTGCGGCGGGTACTGGCCGAAGCACAGGCAGACGACGAGCGGGCATTTTTCGAAGCCAACCTGTGCGTCATGGAACGCGTGCCGGCGAAGCCCGCCCGCACCTTCCGCGAGGCGATCCAGAGCTTCCACTTCCAGTGGCTGTGCGTGATGTATGAAGTTCCCTACGGCGGCAACAGCCCGGGGCGGCTGGACTACTTCCTCTGGCCTTACCTGCAGCGCGAGTACGAGGTGGGCGAACTCTCCTACCAGGACGCGGGCGAGCTGGTGGCGGAGCTGTTCTTGAAGATGGATGAGCGGGTCCACTTGCAGGACGGGCATGTCAACACCATCGTCGTAGGCGGCGTGAAGCCGGCCGGGACGGACGCGGTCAACCCGCTGAGCTACCTCCTGCTCGACGTGTTCGAGGAGCTCAACCTGACGCACCCGGCAGTGTACGCGCGGATCAGTGAGACGAATCCGCCCGAGTGGACCGACCGCTGCGTGGCGTACATGCTGAACGGCGGCAACCGGGCGCAGCTCCTCGCCGATGAGCCAATCTTCCGCGCCATGACCCGCGACGGCCATATGCCGTTCGAAGATGCCGCAATGTACATGTGCGGCGGCTGCATGGAACTGAACCCGCACGGGATGAACTCCGACCTGTTGTGGACCTTCACGTACAACGTCCCCAAGACGCTCGAGCTGCTGATCACCGGGGGCGAGTGCCTGACTACCGGCCAGAAGCAGCGCCTTTCCATGCCGGGGTCGCTGCGGGACTTCGACGGCTTCGAGGGGTTCTACGCGGCCTTCGAGCGCGAGGTGCGCCAAGCGCTCCACGCCAAGTTCCGCTGCCTCGACATCTACAGCGAGGAGAGGGCCCGCTGCCGACCGGCGTTTCTGCAGTCGAGCATGGTCGCCGACTGCCTCGAACGCGGCCGCAACCTGCAAGACGGCGGCGCGCGCTATGCGGACTACGGCGGCACGCCCTGCGGGCTGCAGAACGTGGCCGACTCGCTATACGCGCTCGAGGTTGCCGTGTTCGAGGAAGCGTTCTGCACGGCCGACGAGTTGATCGAGGCGCTGCGGGCGGACTTCGAGGGGCACGCGCAGTTGCATCATCGCTTGCTGCAAGTGCCCAAGTACGGCCAGGGCGATCCCGGTGCCGACGCGATGATGGACCGCGTGTTGACCACCGTCTGCGCGGCGTTCGACTCCTACCGGAATCGGCACGGGGGCCGCGCGAAGCCCATCATCTTCACGTTCGTCTGGGCGCCGGAGATGGGTCGCAGCCTGGGCGCCTCCCCCGACGGCCGCAGAGCCGGGCAACCCATTGCCCACGGGCTGACGCCGCAAGCCGCCGGCATGACGGAAGGGATCACCACGGCCATTGGCTCCCTTGGCACGCTGAGCCACGACGTGGTCAGCGGCGGCGCCTCCACCATGTGGGACATGGACGCCGCGTGGATCAACCAGCCGCTGCTGAAGTCGATCTGGACGACCTTCGTGCAGAAAGGGGGTCACATTTTTCAGGGCAACACGACCAGCGTAGCCGACCTAGAGGCCGCGATGGACGACCCAACCGCGTACGGCCACCTCATCGTCCGCGTCGGCGGCTTCTCAGCCCGGTTCGTGAACCTGGCCCGGCCGCTCCAGGAGGAGATCCTCGAGCGGCACCGGCACCAAGCGTGAAGCCACGCCGCCCGCCGGCGGCTGGCGGTTCAGTGGCAGGCGGTTCGGGGAGGCGTCACCGCGTGACGGCGTACCAGAGTGTCTTGTACTGCGGCCCGATCTCGAACTTGGTGCCGCCGGCTGCGGGAGTGGTGCGCACCTGAGCGGTGGGTGCGCCGATACCGTCGAGAACGCTGACCTTGACTGCGCCGGGAAAGCGGATTGTCGCGGTGATTCCCTCGGCTACGGTGGGGGCGCTGCCCCAGTTGCGGCCGACAGTGGTGCGGTCCTCGTTCCAGCCCAGGTTGCTGTTCTCGACGCGGCCGGCGGCGACGACGAGGGTCTTGGAGGACTCCGCCAGCGGCTTTCCATCCAGCGCGCCAAGGGCGACGCAGGCCCAGCCCTTCTCGGCTTTGGTGACGTGCACCACCACGTCGCCCAGCTTCAGCTCCTGCCCGGCGACTTGGCCGACCGCGGCCCGGACGGCGGGGGCGTTGACTGTGTACGTTGCGCGCTGTTTGTCGGTGACGTCCCAGGCGATCTCGCCGGTGTTGGACACCCGCCTGCCTGCGGGCACGTCGACGGCGGGCGCCTCGATGTTGCCCTTGCCCTCGGCAAGCCGGAAACCCACGGGGCGGACGAGGGCGGCGGTCCTCAAGTTGGTCGCGGGCGGGAAGCCCTGGCCGGTGGTGGCGAGGACGCGACCGAGATCACCCGTGGGCACGGTGGCGACGAGCGGATCGGTACCCGGCTGGACGGCGCCCGCGCGGAACATCAGTGCGGCAATGGGCAGGAAGGCCGTCTTGCCGGGGTGACAGCACAGCTCGAAGTAGCCCTGGATCTTGGCAACGTCGTAGGCGTCGCTACGCGAGCTGTAGTTGAACTGGTACAGCCCGTCCCAGTCTTGAAACGCCGCGAACGAAGCCAGCATCGGAAAGAGCTCGGCCGAGTGGTCGTTGGGCGCGGGGTGGTCGTACTCACTCATGGTGAAGGGCTTGCCCACCAGTCGGAGCCAGGCTCGCGACCCCAGCGTGCCGGTGTCCTCCGCCGCCACCATCGAGGTGTTCGGGAGGCTCCAGTTGTTGCTGTCCCACGGCTTCCCCGGGAAGCGCGGATGCTGCCAGTAGGCGTGCATGTCCACATAGTCGCTGAGGGTGCCTTCGCGAACCATGCCTTGCAGACCGCCATACGACGCCTGCGAATCGCACACCAGCGCCTTGACCCCCAGCTCGCCCTTCACATAGCCGAGCATGTCCGCCACGTACCGGCACTCTGTATCGCCGAGGAACTGGTAGAAGTCGGCCTTCTGCGCGTCGCTGGCGTTGGTCGGGGCAACGGGGAGGTTCCCCGCTTCCAGCGACTGGCCCTCGCCCAGGCCGACGAGCCCCCCCCGTCGCAGCGAGACCTCCGTCAGCCAGAACTCCCCCAGTTGGTTGTTGAAGTTGAAGCTAACGCGGACGTGCTCCGGCTGCGGACCGGTGCACTTGAATACTGTGGTGAACTGGCTCCACTCGGTGGTCAGGTCGACCGAGTCGTTCAGACCACACATCGTCCACGGTTCCTGGTCGAGGCGGACCCCGACGGAGAGGCTGCGCGGCTGATCGGCCCGCGCCCGGAAGGTCAGCGTGTACGGCTTGCCCTCTTCGAGCGTCAGCCCCTTCTGATGGAATTGCAGGTTCCACGACTGGGCGCCCGGCTTCTGCGTGGTGATCTGCAGGGCATGTCCGCCGGCGACCTGCGCGTCCTGGACGGCCGTTGCCTCCATCTTCGCGCCGCCGCCCTGCTCCAAGGCCCACCCGTCGAGCCCGTTGGCGAAGTCCCTGTTGGCGAGCAGTTCGTCGCCCAGCGGCTCGCTGCCTTCGTTCCAGGCGTCGCGGAGCTTTGCGGTCGTTCCGTAGCGCGCCTTCAGCCAGGCAAGCCACTGCCGGGTCAGCTCGCCCCTGAAAGGCTCCGGCATGGCGCGCAGGTCGTTCCAGTTCTTGTCCGTCAGTGAGTTCTCGTTGTTCAGCTCCACCACGACGACGGCGGGCTCTTCGGCGTAGGTGGTCTTCGTGTACGGGTTACGGTGTGTCAGCAGCCGCCGCGCGTACTCCTTCTGCTGCTCGATGAACGGCGGGTAGAAGTTGTCGAGCCCCTTGCCGTACTTGAAGCCCTGAGGCGCGTCGGCGGGGATTCCGGGATAGGTGCGAGACACGTGCAAGTTCAGGTTAACGTAGATCCCTTTCTGCTTGAGCTGGAAGATCAGCCAGTCCAGCCGGTCCAGTTGGTCGGGGTCCAGCGCAGAGAAGTCAGCCGTCCAGATCCCCCGCGGCGAAGGGCTGTTGTCCAGGTGGTGGAACCGAATCACGTTCATGCCGAGCTTGCGCATGTGCCCGGCAAGCTGTGGCGCGAGCTCCTTGTCGGGGAAGGCGCCGCTGAAGGTCAGGTTGCTTCCCAGCAGCCGGAGCCGATTGCCGTTCCCGTCGACAAAGTGCCCGTCGCGAATGGTAACGCGCCCGGCCGCGCCAGCGGGCTCCGGACTCAGGAACGACAGGTCCACGAACGACTGAGTAGTGTCGAGCGGAGAGAGGGCGAACGGGAAGTAACCGGGCGTGCTCGCGCTCACCTGCGCGACGGCGAAGGACGGCGGCAAACAAAGGGCAGCGGCAAGGCAGGAGAGCAGACAGCGTCGGGGAGTCATACAGAGTCCTTTCAGGCGTGCGGTGAACGGGCAGGCAGACGGAGGAGACGCTCGTAGCTACGCAGTGTTCACGCCGGAGCCGCGTCGTCGGGAGCGGGGAAGGTGAAGGACACCGTAGTGCCCTGGCCAAGGCGCGAGCGGATGGAGATGGTGCCGCCGTGGGCCTCGACCACTTTCTTGGCCATGTGAAGCCCGACCCCCAGCCCGGGAACCCTCCCGGTGGCCAGGTCCTCGACTTGCACGAACTCCTGGAACACCCGGTCGAGGTATTCATGCGGGATGCCCGGGCCGTCGTCGGTTATCGAGAACTGGAGCCAGCCCGGCTCTGTCCGCTCCACGGAGACCGCGATTCTCGTCGGCTCCTTGTCGCCGAACTTGGCGGCGTTGTCCAGGATCTTGTCGAGTACGAGCGCAACATGCGCGGGGTCGGCTTCAGCTCGGGCAGCGTCGGGAGCAACCTCGTTGGTCACTTCCACCGCCTGTTCGGAATAGCGCAGAGTCAGTTCCTCCGCTCGGGCTTGGAGCACCTCGCCGACATCCGTGGCGCCTTCCTTGGTGGGCGGCTGCAGCGCCTCGGTGACTTTGAAGTCCAGGAGCGTTTGGAGCAGGTGGCTCAGGCGGTGCGCCTCACTGTCGCACGTGCTGATCAGGTCCTGCCATTCCTCCTGCAGCCGCTCGCGAGGCAGCTTCTTGCAGAGACTGAGGTAGCCGATGAGCACGGTGAGTGGCGTCCGCACTTTGTGCGACAGCAGGGTCAGGAAGTCGGCTTTCACGTTGGCTGCTCGACGCTCGGAGGTGACGTCGCGGAGCATCAGGACGGCGCTCACGAGGTCGCCGCTCTCCTCAGTGAGTCGCGTCAGCCGCGCGTCGACGAAGAGCGGCGGGCCCGCGTCGAGCCGACACACCTCAAAGGCAGTGACGCGGTCACCCGAGGTCCACAGCTCTTCGGCCGGCACAGACAGGGCAAAGGGCGACAGCGCCTGCTGGAGGGTGAGGTCTTTCCAGGAGTCGCTCTGCAAGTCCAGCAGCAGGTGGGCCGCACGATTTGCCGTGGTGAGGCGCCAGTCGCCGCCGGTGACGAGGATGCCGTCCGTCATCTGGGAGACGGCGGCATCGAAGCGCTTCCGTTCGGTGATCAGGGCGCGGTAATGACTGGTCCGCTGCCGTTCGACAGCATACCGGATGGACCGGCACAGCAGCTCCCCATCCGCGCGTCCCTTGACCAGGTAGTCCTGAGCCCCCGCCTGTACGGCCCGCAACGCCAGGGTCTCATCGTCGAGGCCCGTGAGCAGGACGACGGGCACCTCCGACCCGGAGGCCTTGACCGTTTCGAACGTCTCGAACCCCTGGCTGTCCGGCAGGGAGAGGTCGAGCAGAACCACCTCGAAGCCCGGCTCCCGCAGGCGAGGCAGCGCTGCGGCAAGCGTGCCCACGTCGGTCACCTCGAACTGGGCGGAGGGCACGTCTGCGAGCGTCTCCCGCAGCAGGAGGGCGTCCTCCGGGTCGTCTTCGACCAAGAGCACCCGGATCACTTCAACAGGTGGGCGGACTTCTGATAGAGGCTCTCGCATGGCTCGGAATCCACTGTGTTCGGAGGGGCCGGACGCCCCTCACTCATCGCGCTTTGGCACGGTAAACCAGAACGTGCTGCCTTTCCCCTCCTCCGATTCCACCCCGATCTCTCCCCCGTGGGCCTCCACGAGATGCCTGCAGAGACAGAGGCCGAGGCCCGCGCCCCGGATCTTCGTGCGCGCGCCGCCGCGGACACGATAGAACGGGGTGAAGAGCTCTGTCAGCGCTTCGGACGCGATGCCCAGCCCGCGGTCGGCAACTTCGAATCGGGCGAGGGTCTCAGAGGCGGTCACGCGCACCTCGACCGTGCCGCCGTTGGGGGAATACTTGTCCGCATTGGAGAGGAGGTTGATCAGCACTTGGAGCAATCTGTCTCTGTCGGCGGACACGGTGACGACGCCTTCACCGTAGTGCGCCGCGAACGCACACCGCTTGGCCTGGGTCTCGGCGACCAGGATCGCCTGCTCCACCAAACCGCGGACCTCGACGGGCTCGGGCACCAAGTCCACGTCATGTCCCGCGTCGATGGAAGAGAGATCGAGGAAGGCGTTGATGAGCCGCAGCAGCCGGTCGGACTCGCTGATGATGTGCCCGAGGAATTCGCCCGCGTGGACCCGCAGCTCCTCGACGTCGCACGAAAGCAATGTCTCGGCGTACCCCTTCACGGAGGTCATCGGTACCCGCAACTCGTGGGAGACGAAGGCAATCAGGTCGCTCTTGAGCTGGTCCATCTCGCGGAAGCGCTCCTGCTCCCGCAGGTGGGCCTCGTCCAGCTCGCGGACCATCCGGGTCTTCTCCAGGGAGTACCGAATCGTGCGCTCCAAGAGCGCGTCGTCGAACTCGCCTTTGACCAAGTAGTCTGCCGCCCCGGCGCGCATCGCCTCCATGTCCAGTTCGCGGTCGCCCTGCCCGGTCAGCAGGATCATCGGCGCGCGGCACCCGTCCTCAATCGACTCTCGGAGCAGTTGGAGACCCGTGTGCTCACCCAAGCGGTAGTCCAACAGGTACACGTCGTGCTCTCCGCAGGCGATTCTCTCTCGGGCGGTCTCGTAGTCTGAGGCCCACTCAAGCTTGAGGGTGACGCTCTCGATCTCGGAGAGCAGATCGCGCGTCATTACGTAATCGTCCCCGTCGTCATCGACGAGGAGAACTCTCAACTGGGGTGCGTCCATCTCAGTTCCCGGCGTTCTCCGGCGGCAGTTCGACGATCTCGAACCAGTACCTGCCCAAAGCCTGCATCACCCGCACCAGCGACTCGAAGGTCACCGGCTTGGTGATATACGAGTTCACCCCCAGATCGTACGAGCGGAAGATGTCTTCCTCGGCACTGGAGGTGGTCAGCACTACGACGGGGATCTGGCGCAGATTTGCGTTGTTCTTGATCTCCGCCAATGCCTCGCGGCCATCCATCTTCGGCATGTTGAGGTCCAGCAGAATCAGCCCGGGTCGCGGCGCCACAACCGGGTCGGCGTAGGCGCCTCGGCGGTTGAGGTAGTCCAACAACTGCTCCCCGTCACCCACGAAGTGCAGCTCGTTGGCCAGCCGGCTCTCCTCCAGGGCGTCGCGGACCAGCAGGCAGTCTTCCGGGTCGTCGTCCGCTACCAGGATAAGGATGGGCCTTCCGGGTTGCTTCCTTGCCATCATTCACCTCGGCAGTCCGGGTCACGCCCGCGGCGAGGACCGGATTGCGGCTGTTGCCCCGCATTCCTCCGCCGCTATTGTAGAGGAGGTCCGCAGCTTGTCCCACGGGGGAGCCCAAGCCGCGCCCCGCTGTGCATGGTCAGTTCTCGAACTCGCCTCCAATCCCTTCTGGTTGCTCAACAGGGAGAGTCAGGGCGAACGTGGCCCCCTCCCCGAGCACACTGGTCGCGGCGAGGGACCCGCCGTGCCGCTCGGCGATCTTCCGGCAGATGGCGAGACCCATCCCCGTGCCTTCATACGCGTCTCGGCCGTGCAGGCGCTGGAAGACTCCGAAGATGCGTTCGGCGTGCTTCTGGTCAAAGCCAATACCGTTGTCCTGAACGGTGAGCCGGAAAAGCTCCGCTGGCTGCGCGCCGCCGCCCTCCTCCGTCTCGTCAGCCCGGACAATCTCGCCGCGGACGTGCACGATTGGGTCCGCTGCCTCCTGGCGGAACTTGAGCGCATTCCCGACAAGGTTCTGAAGGACCTGTCGAAGTTGAGTGTGGTCGGCATCGATCGTTGGCAAGGCGTCGATCTCGACCCGGCCGTGCTGCCGCTCAATCTGGATCTCGAGGTCGGAGACCACTTGGCGGGCGACCTCGTTCAGGTCGACCGGAGCGAACGGCTGCGCCTTCGTCGTCACCCGCGAATACTGCAGCAGATCGTTGATGAGCGTCTGCATCCGCTCGGAGGCATTCACCATGCGTCCCAGGTAGTCGCGTCCCTGCTCCGGCAGCAGCTCGCCGAACTTGACGTTGAGCCGGTCGCCGAATGCCCGCACTTTGCGCAGCGGCTCCTGCAGGTCGTGAGACGCCACATAGGCGAACTGCTCCAACTCCGTGTTCGAGCGCGCCAGCTCTGCCGCCTGCTCCGCGAGTTGCTGCTCGGCGCGCTTGCGGTCCGTGATGTCTTTGATGCAGCCCACCGCGCCTGCCGGCCTCCCCTGCGCGTCGAGAACCGCCGCGCCGGTTGCCAGGCCGTGGAAGAACGAACCATCCTTCCGCACATACTTGGCTTCGTAGGCTGACACCTCTCCGCGCTGGCGCTTGGCCAACTCCTGCCCCATCCGGCTGAGCGACTCCGGGTGTGTCCAGAACGAGGGCTCTTTCCCCAGCAACTCCGCTGACGAGTACTGAAGCATCTCGCAGACGCGCCGGTTTGCGCGGACGAGTCGGTGGCTCGCATCCAGCACCATCACGCCGTCGCCGATGGTGTTGAGCACCCGCTCCAGTTCCTCGTTGGAGCGCTGGAGTGCTATTTGGCTCTCCAGGACCGCCCCTTCCGCACGCGCACGGTCTGCGCTCTCGCGCGTCAGGCGTTCGTTAGTGGCAGACAGTTGAGCGGTCCGTCGTTCGACGCGCCGCTCGAGCTCCTCCGAAGCTTGCCGAAGCGCTTCGTCGGCCGCCCGGTGTTCGGTGACATCGATGCCGGTGGCGATGACGTGCTCCACGTTCCCGGCGGCGTCGACGAGGGCCGTGTTGGACCAAGCGATCAGGCGGCGCCCACCGGCTTTGGTCAGCCAGTAGTTCTCATGCTGACTGGGGAAATCCCCGGCGGTCAACTGAGCGAAGACGGCCTTTACCGGCTCGACCTCCTCGGGGATGAGGAACGGCTCCCAAAAGGGCCGCCCTTCCACCTCTTCGGAAGCGTAGCCGGTGGTCTGCTCGCACTGCCGGTTGAATCGGACAATCCGCCCTTCCCGATCCAGCACCACCACCAGCGCCCCGACGGTGTCGGCGACCCCGGCCATGAAGTCGCGCTCTTTCTTTAGCGCCTGTTCGGAGTCGGTCAGCCGAACGAACAGCGGCCCGATGGAGGCGATGCCGGCGACCAGCAGGAGGGAGACGCCCAGCGCACCCAGCTCCACGGAGGGATCCAGCCGATGCTCCAGGTTGTTGGCGAGCAGCCGCCAGAGCACGACTCCGCGGCGCAAGGCCATGAGCCCGATGGCGGCCGCGATCACCCACCAGGCCGTTCGCCCGCCGGAGACCTTGATGAGCCTCAACGCCAAGGCGGCCGCTGCGAACTGAAGTAGAACGGACACCCCCAGAATCAGGGATGCTGACACCGGCACGAGAACGACCTCCGATTCTGTCTGCTATACCCGCGAAGGTTGGGAACACACCGAAGTCCCGGTGCGACTTCGGCTCCGTCTGGGAGAATACCCTCTGTCCTATACTCGCGAAGGTTAGGAATACACCGAAGTG